>JAZNDP010000107.1:0-16714 GCA_045588165.1 Eubacteriales bacterium
TCGGTGGCGGTTCTCGCGCTTGGGCAAGAGGTCTGATGAGCGATCTCGTTTCCGCAGACGACATCAGCGGAAAGGTCGCTCTGTATGATATCGATATGCAGGCGGCTAAGGATAACGCTGTGATCGGCAACATGTTTAACAATGCCGAGGGCGCTAAGTCTCATTGGGATTACGAGGCAAGCAGCACACTGGAGGAGGCGCTGACCGGCGCGGACTTTGTTGTGATCTCCATTCTGCCCGGAACCTTTGACGAGATGGAGAGCGACGTGCATACTCCCGAGGAGTACGGCATTTATCAGTCGGTAGGAGACACGGTAGGCCCCGGCGGAATCATTCGTTCTCTGCGTACGATCCCCATGTTTGAGGTGATCGGTAAGGCGATTCGTGACAACTGTCCCAACGCGTGGGTTATCAACTACACCAACCCCATGACGGTATGCGTTCGCACCCTGTATAAGGTCTTCCCCGAGATCAAGGCGTTCGGATGCTGTCATGAGGTATTCGGCACCCAGAAGCTGTTGGCGCAGGCAGTAGCGGATAAGTTTGAAATTAAGAAACCCGATCGCAGCGAGATCAAGGTCAACGTAGTCGGCGTCAACCACTTTACTTGGCTGACCTCCGCGCAGTATCAGAATATCGATCTTTTCCCCATTTACGCCGAGATGGCAAAGACCTATGCCGAGAGCGGATACACCAAGGGGAAGGACAACAACTGGTTCAACAATGCCTTTGATTGCTCACAAAAGGTCAAGTTCGATCTCTTCAACCGCTACGGCGCCATTGCCGCCGCAGGAGATCGCCATCTGGCAGAGTTCTGCGAGGGTAAGTGGTATCTGGAGTCCCCCGAGAAGGTAAAAGAGTGGGGCTTCGGTCTGACCACCGTCGCATGGAGAAAGAATAATCTGGCAGAGCAGTTGATGAGAACCACTCAGATTCTGAACGGTGAGAAGGCTGTGAAGATTGTAAAGACGGGCGAGGAGGGCGTAAACCAGATCCGCGCGCTGTTGGGTCTGCACACGCTGGTTACCAACGTAAATATCCCCAACGTGGGACAGATCTCCAATCTGCCTCTGGGTGTAGTGGTAGAGACCAATGCCGTTTTCTCCTCCGATCACGTCACTCCTTGCATGGCAGGTCCTCTGCCCCTCAATATCTACGGCTTGATCAGCCGCGTTGTTTCCGAGCAGGAGACCGTGGTGGAGGCAGGTCTGGAGAGAGATCTGGAGAAGGCGTTCACCGCGTTCAGCAACAACGGTCTTGTTACCGTCAACAAGAGGGACGCTCGCGTTCTCTTTGATAAGATGGTGGAGAATACCAAGGAATATCTGACCGAATATTTTAAATAAGACATGACAACAAGGAGCCGACTCACAGAGGTCGGCTCTTTTTGTTTGAAAAAGTACTTGCCAAAGGCAATTTTTTTTGATATAATATAATATGCCTTGTGCGTGGGAGGAAGAGGTATCAAATGAAAGTTCTGTTCTGCATACTGATTGGATATCTGATCGGAACGGTGAATCCGTCCTATTGGATTGCCCGTCATCGCGGCGTGGATATCCGAAAAAAGGGATCCGGCAACGCGGGGGCGTCCAACGCTCTGATCATTTTCGGTAAGGCAATCGGCGTTCTTTGCGCATTGCTGGACATCGGAAAGGCGGTTTTTGCGATCTGGCTGGCAGAATTTCTTTTCCCCACCTTTTCTCTCGCGTTCGTTCTCACGGGTGCGGCCTGTATCCTTGGACATATTTTCCCGTTTTATATGGGATTTCACGGAGGGAAAGGACTTGCGTGTCTGGGGGGAATGATCCTTAAATTTGACCGACGCGTTTTTCTGGTGATGTTAGTAGTGGAAATTTTCGTTGCTCTGCTGACCAAATATATCTGTTTCGTTCCCATAACCGCTTCCGTTCTCTTTGTGGCGATATATGGACTTGCGCGCCGCGATCTAATCGGCGCGATGATCCTCCTTGCGGTTTCGTGTTTGATTCTTTGGAAGCACAGGGAGAATCTCCGCAGAATCCGAGAGGGACGGGAGGTCCGTATCAGTATGCTTTGGAATCGAGCGGAGGAAGAGGAGCGTTTGCGAGGAAAATATGAGGAAACCTCATGAAAAATAAAGGAGATAACGACGTGGATATGACAAAGAAACGGGTTTTGATTGCATCGGACAGTACGTGTGATCTGGGAGATGCGCTGATTGAGAAGTATAATGTGAAAATCATTCCCTTAAAAGTTCACCTGGGAGATCGTGACTATACCGACGGTGTGGATATTAACCCCGATGCCATTTACGCCCATTATGAGGCAAAGGGAGAGCTACCCAAAACATCGGCTCCGACGATTGCGGATTTTGAGGGTTTCTTTCGGGAGCAGAACGAGCAGGGAAATGCCGTGGTTCTGTTTACTCTGAGCGCGGAGATGTCTGCCACGTATCACAATGCCCTTTTGGCGGCAGAGGAATTTTCGGATATTTACGTGGTCAATACCCGGAATCTGTCTACAGGCGGTGGGTTGCTTGTTCTGGCAGCCTGTGAGATGGCAGATGCGGGAATGGCCGCTGATGAAATTGCGGCTCGTTGCGAGGAGATGAGCGGTCGGGTTGACGCCTCCTTTGTGGTTGACGATCTGGAATTTTTACATAAGGGCGGCCGTTGCTCAGCGGTGGCGGCATTTGGCGCGAATTTGTTGCAGCTGAAGCCCTGTATTACGGTGAAGGGCGGCAAGATGGGCGTGGAAAAGAAGTACCGCGGAAAATTTGGCGCGGTGCTTGAAAAATACGTTGCCGAGCGAATCGGTGACGGTGCCGATATTGAGAAAAACCGTATTTTTGTGACGCATGCAGGGTGTGATGACGCCATTGTAGAGAGCTGTGTTGAGCGTGTGCGGTCCTTGGCGTCCTTTGAGGAGATCCTGGTGACCCGTGCCGGCTGTACGATTTCCTCTCATTGCGGAAGAAACACCTTGGGCGTGCTGTTTGTCAGAAAAGAAAAGTAAGACTGTGTGAGGGAATAGAGACAAATGATTTGTAATACCATTTTAGACGCGATTGGCAATACCCCCATCATTCGCCTTCAGCATATGACGGGTCCCAATGATGCGGAAATTTTAGTAAAATTCGAGGGCTTGAACGTGGGCGGATCCATCAAAACAAGAACTGCCTACAATATGATTCAGGATGCGGAGCGACGCGGTTTGTTGGGACCTGACACGGTTATTGTAGAGCCTACCAGCGGAAATCAGGGGATCGGTCTTTCCTTGGTTGGCGCGGTGAGGGGATACCGTGTGAAGATCATTATGCCCGATTCGGTCAGCGAGGAGAGAAGAAAGCTGATGGAGCATTACGGGGCAGAAGTGATTCTGGTGCACGATGCCGGAAATATCGGTCTTTGCATCGAGGAGTGCTTGGCGCTTGCGCTGAAAATGAAAAAGGAAGATCCCAACGTGTTCGTGCCCCAGCAGTTTGAGAACCCCGCGAATCCCGCGATTCAGCGTTCGGGAACGGGCGTCGAGATCCTCCGGCAGGTCGGGAAGCCTATCCACGGCTTTTGCTCGGGTATCGGAACGGGCGGTACCATGACGGGTATCGGAGAGACCTTGAAGGCGAGAAATCCCGAGATGACGATCTGGGCGGTGGAGCCCGAAAATGCCGCAATCCTGTCGGGGGGGTCTATTGGAACGCACGTGCAGATGGGGATCGGTGACGGGTTGATTCCTCCCATTCTGAATCAGGAGATTTACGACGACGTTTGTATCATAAAGGATGAGGAGGCTCTTCAGGCTGCCAAGGATCTGGCGGCAAAGGAGGGGATTATGTGCGGAATCAGCAGCGGAACCAACGTGGCTGCCGCTATGCGACTGGCAAAGAAGCTGGGAAAGGGAAAAACGGTGGTAACCGTGCTTCCCGATACGGCAGAGAGATATTTCTCCACTCCCTTGTTTGAATAAGAAAAGGAACCGCCGACATGCGTCGGCGGTTCTTTCCTTTATTTTCTCAGCAGATCACGGATTTCCTTGAGCAGATCCTCTGTGGTGGGGTTTTCCAACCGTTCAAGACGAGCCTTTTCCTCGGCAGCTGCCTTTTCTTCCTCTGCTTTTTTTGCCCTCTCGGCATAGAACGCGGCAACGGCTACCTTGTCGGAATACTTGATTCCCTGCGCCTTCATTGCCTTGCGATCCTCCTTGGATGCCTTAGCGATCATCAGCTCCTCGTTAACCTCTTTCTGATGCTCACGGAATTTGTTGATGATCTTTACAATGGTAAAGAGCACGAGCGCGATCAGGAAGAAGTTGATGATCGCATTAATAAAGGAGCCCCAGTCGATGTAAATGGATTCCTCCAGATTCAACTCTCCGACCTCATCATAAACAGGCTTCAAAACGGTAAACAGCTCGCTGAGCGCATCTTTGCCCATAATGACAGCCAACAGCCAGTTAATCACGGGCTTCAGCACGAAATTGCTCAATCCGTTGACGATCGCGGTAAAGGAACTACCGACGATCACACCGACGGCCATATCTACGACGTTGCCGCGGGTAATAAATTTTTTAAATTCTCCGAAAAATTTTTTCATATCCGTCTCCTTATTGTTCCGTCTTGTCGATGCGTGCGATTCATGAATCGAATGCCGTCGAAGGATTTCCTCTACATTATACTCCAAATCGGAAGGATTGTCAAGAGCCAAATTGTTCCTCCCGGCAAAAGCAACGCCGCTCGTCCTTGGAGGAGAGCGGCGGCTTGATTTTTATGAGAGGGTTTGACCTTATTGCTTTTTATTCTTCCGTGTCGAAGATTTGGCTACGATAGGAGTTCCTCCCGTCAACAGGATCATTTTCAGGGCGGCAAGACTGAAATCCTGGGCAATGATCGTCAAGGGCTTATCAAGAGTTCCTCTTGCCAGAATCTTGACGTGTCCCGTCTGGCCTGAGATCAGCTTTTTTTCCTTCAGGGCGCTCAACGTTACAACGTCCCCGCTCTCGAAATGCTTGGCAATGACGTCGATATTGAGTTCTGCCTTTTTGCGACCTGTAGGAATCTCGTATTCTTCAAAATCGGCGGATTCTACCGCTAACTCCTCTTTAGCGATCTCGTCGGACATCAGTGCGTTGGCTTCCGCCACGGTTACCTGCGCCAGAGGACCCGAATCGGAAAGAAGGAGTCGCTTCGGTCCGGAGATCAGGACGGGAATGGGATCCGATTCCGGCAAAAGATTCTCGGATTCTACGGGATCCGATTCGTCGTCTTCCTCCTCCTCCTCCTCGGGATACTCGGTTTCGGGATATTTGCTACGAAATTCGGAGGCAATGAGCCAAGCGATCCAAGCGGCAAGGGAAAGGGAAATCCCGCCAAGGAGCCAGAGGATTCCCACTCCGTTTGCGGGGCGGTAAATCTTCAACAGCAGAGGAGAGAAGCCAAAGAGGGGTAAGGAGACCTCGGCTGCAAAATCGGTACCGTTCTTCCGTCTGTATAAAAGAATCAGGGTCAGGACCTCGCAGATAATGAGGATGCTCAAGACAATGATCCAGGGCATAAGGTTGACACTACCCTCGCAGAGCAGATAAAAATCGGAGAAGTGGGAGACCTCAAAGCTGAGCAGATCTCCTTCTTGAAACGCATCGTAAAATTCAACTGAGCCATCCTCCCGTACAAACACCACGCCGATCAGGGATTCCTCCCGCAGATGTCGGGGCAAAAGCAGAGAGACGGTGTATCGCTCCGCGGAGTTTAACATGGCGGTATCAAGGGTGATTTGCCATGCGGCGCACACTTTAGCATCCTTGAGCAGTCCGAGAAGATTTTCTCCCGCGGCAGAGCCGTCCGCGGGGAAAATGAGGTTTTTCTTGACAGCGTTCCGAAGCTTTTTGGAGATATCATTATCCTTCGCCTCGAGAACGGACAGGATCGAATCAGAGGGGATGCCGTTTTGGGATTCCACCATAGCGACGTATCCGTCGTTTGCGGGGGCATATTCATCGGGTGAGGTGGTAACGATCTCCTTTTCCAATCGCTTGTCCGCGGTGTAGATCCGATCCAGACAGATCTCTTGCATTCCGAGAATGGCATCCTCTACCAAAAGCGCTACCTGTTGCCAGTCAGACACATTACGGGGAGCACGGATTGCGCTCAAGGCGGTTTCGTACGTTTCCCGAAGCAGAGAAAGGTTTTTCTCGGAATAGCAACCCGACCGCCCCAGAAGCTTCTGATATGCGTCGTTGAGCTTTGCCATGCTTTTCTCTTGCGCTTCCTGTAATAAATTGATCTCCTTGGCAATCAATTCAAGCGCCTCCTTCACGATCGCCTCGTTTTCCTCTACCGCTTTTTCCGCGCTGATTTTATTCTTGTACCGGAGAATGGTTTCCTCCAGTTTTTTCTGAATTTCCGAGGAATAGTGATCGGGGGTATAGCTGTTTTGAAGCCGTTCGGTCAGGATACGGCAACAAGACTCCTTTTCCAGAGTTGAAACCGTAAGGGCAAAGGCACGTAATTTCTCCTTCCCCGCCGTACACTGCTCCGAAACGTCGGTGATCGTGGCGGAGCCTGCCGTCATCCCGATTGCCTCCTCCCGCATGCCTGTCAAGGCGGATGTGTTTGTAGCAATTTCTTCTTCGGTCAGATATCGATAGCCGCCAATTTCCTCCGTCAGAAGGAGGGTAACCCACTCCAATTCCGTACGGGCAACGGTCTTGATCAGATCCAGAAGATTCTTGATCAGCAGGGTATGGGCCTCCTCTGCCTGTGTAAGCTGTTCAAGCGTTGTGCCAAGGAAATGTGTATACCACTCCGTTCCTTGATTGGTCCATTGTTCCTTCAGCGTAGGCTGTGGGTGAGCGGCTTCCTCTATGAATTTCAGCGCAGTCAGGTATTGCTCATGGGCATCACGCGTATAGGAAATGGCTTTTTCCAGCAGGCTCAAGGCATGGTTGAATTGGGATACGGCTTCCTTGACCGAGGAGAGGTCGGTGTCCTTCCGCGTTGCGTTTTGAAGGAGGGAGGGATGAACGCGCAGGGCATTGGCGGCAGACTCATAGGGGGAGCGTTGCTCCTCGGTGAGGAATTGCAGCTCGGAGATTCGATTCAGAGCCGACTGTATCTTCTGTAGCATGTGATGGGCGGTGATACGGGCATCGATGAGAAAGAGGGCGTTTTCTACGTAGGAGGTAATGGATGCTTCGTCGGGACAGCCGTTCAGATCGGCGGAAAGTCTTTCGAGAATTTCTTCCACTTCGGATAGGGAAGCATGTCCCTCCGCAACTTTTCTGATCTTTGCCTCGGCTTCCATTCGGCTCAGGTGTAGAATTGCATCCGAGATCGACAGAGTACCGCCCAGAATCCTCTGTGTTGCCAGTTCACAATAGCTCTCCATCGAGCTGTTCTTCACATCGTTTTCTATCTCATAACAGTAATGGTCCAGCAGGGAATCTGCCTCGGTTGCTCGTTCCAACAATGGATTTGCGGCGGTGGGCAGGGCAATCAGCTCGCTCAAGCCTCGCTGGGGATCAATAGAGAAGGAGAGGGACAGAATCCGCTCCTGCTGATGGGCGGAAATGTTTTCCCGAAGAGCCAGAATACGCTCGGATTCTCCCGAATTGCCCGTCAAGGTAAGGGCAATTTGGGCGCGGACCACTTCCAAGTAGGATTTGCCGATGGCGCTCAGAACGGGAGAGGGATCACGGCTTTCGCTTTTCCGCGACTCCAGCTTGGCAATTGCGGCATCACTCAGGGCATCCCCCGTCCCGCCGCAGGCATCGGTTAATGCGGCATTCAGCAGAGCCTTGTAAGTGATCAGAAGAGAGGCATCGGCAGATTGGATCTGACGGGGCGTGATGCTCAAAATAAAGGCGTGAGCATTTTCGAATGCCCGTGCTTCTGCCTCCGCTACGGTATCCGCAAAGAGAGAGAGCGCTTCGACAAAGAGGGTGGAGGGATCGGATATGGCTCCCGAGGATAGAATCAGGGTATCCGTCGCTTCATATTCCTCGAGAAGCTCGTCCGATAGCTCCTGTAGATCCCGATTGTTCGTCGGGGATCCGTCAAGGTGCCATGAGGCTTTTGAGAGAGCATCTCTGTACGCCACCAAAAGATCAAGACGCCGTTTGGCGCGTGTCAGCTCCAGAGTCAGGTTATGCTCGCTTGCCGTGTCAAAGATGCCTCCGTCACGGGTATAAGAGTTCGCAATGGAATCCAGCTCAGCGTTTTGCGCGGCGGTATAGGAGGGGTGGGTTGATTTGATTTCGGAGACGTAGCTTGTCAGCTCGTCCTTCCTATCGGCCCGTCGGAGATCGGATTCATAGGATTCAAACAAAGGGGTAATCTGCGCGAGGGTATTGGAGGATGCGGTAGCGGCGACGATCCGTTGTGCCAGACCCTCCTTTTCGGCAGATCCCAACAGATATTCGGTTCGGTAGGTATCCGTCCCCGTATTCGCCAGATCCTTGAGGAGAAGGAGAAGCGTGGTTTGCAGCTGTCCGTTCATTTCCGATACGGTGCGCTTCGTTGCCATAGCCGTATGGAACGCGCTGATCTTATCATTGGAGGTGGTGGGGAAGGGATCGAGGGGATATAGCTTTGAAAAGACCTCCGCCAATTGACGTGTAATCACCTCACGGTTTTTCTGTATTCCGATCAGCTCCGCGGTTTGCAGATACAGCTCTTGATAGGGATTGGTTTGTAATTGATATTGGGGATACCTTTCCTCGTCGCTCTCATCAAAATAAGGATAAAAATCCTCATAAAAGCGCAGAGTGGGCAACTCGTGAAGCAAAGCGTTGGAAATGATCCCCTTTACGGCGTTGGAGTCGGGATAGAGTCCTGCTCGGTTCTCCAGCGTTTGGATCTGTTGCCGATATACGGTGGCGATCATCTCGTCGTAGCAATTCTCTACCGTACGGAGGGAGGAGTCTTGGGGTGTGAAAAAATCAATGGAGATCTCACGGTCGTTGGCGGGATCTCCGTCGTGATTGACGGCGGGATCGATTTCGTCCATCAGCGCTTGGTATTGATTTGTTACGGCGGGGAAAGAGTGAAGCTCCTCGTTGATACAGTAAATCCAGGTCAGCCGTCCCGCCGCCGTTCCTTGCGCGTGCAGGAGCCGCATTTCCTCCTCATAGGACGCATCATCCTTTACGCTGAGCAGGGAGATACGGGCGAAGTAAGGATGCATGACATCCTGAATGATCTGATCCAGAGCCGCCTCGCTCCATCCGACGGATTCCTTGTTGTCATACCATAGGATTTGTTTGCGATAGTCCTCGTACAGACTCTCTCCTACCGCTCCGTTGATCTCGCGAAAGCCTGTTCCCGCTTCCGCACCAATGGCGCAGGTCAGAAGCGTAAAAAGAAGAAAAACGGATAGGACCAGAACAGAGATCCTGCTGATAAGTTTCATAAAAACCTCCTGAAGTTGTGAATATTTATAGAAGATAACACTTTAATTTTACCATTTTATGGAAATTTGTCAAGGAAACAAAGGAAAGAAAAAGGGAAAAATTTTCAAAAAAAACATTCCGTTCACAATATTTTCCCGAATGATGGAGAAGGGCTTGGAAGACTGTCGAAGGAGAGAGGGCGCGGCTCAAAAATACGACAAAATGTTTGAGGAACGATATTGATTTTTCAGGGTGCGTATGATATAATAAAGGCAGAAAATATTGGAGGAGGAGCTTTATGAAAGCTGTTGTAACCGTTGTCGGACATGACACCAAAGGAATTATTGCCAAGGTCAGCGCGGCATGCGCAGAGCAAGGCGCAAATATTATTGAGATCTCTCAGAGTGTTCTGAAGGAGTATTTTGCCATGATCATGGTGATTGATATTTCGGACCTTGCCTGTCCCTTTACCGAATTTGTGGATAAGATGAAACAGCTTGGAGACGATAACAGTCTGGATATCCGCGCGATGCACGAGGATATCTTCAATTCCATGCATAAGATCTGAGGTGTGCCATGAGCATGATCAGCATGAATGATATCTTGGAAACCATCAGCATGATCAAGGAGGAGAATCTGGATATTCGTACCATTACCATGGGGATCTCCCTCTATGATTGCGCAGGTGACGACGCAAGCGTCGTCTGTGATCGGATCTATGATAAGATCACCCGTACAGCGGAGCGATTGGTCCCCGTTGGCTGTGAGATCGAAAAGGAGTTGGGAATTCCGATCATCAATAAGCGAGTGGCGGTAACTCCCATCGCGTTGGTTGGGGGGCGCTATACCCCCGAGGATTACGTAAAGATCGCTCACGCCATGGATCGGGCGGCGCATACGTTAGGGATCAATTTTATTGGCGGCTTTGGCGCGTTGGTGCAAAAGGGATTTTCGGACAATTCCCGCAATTTGATTGCCGCCATTCCTCAGGCGCTTGCCGAAACGCAACGTGTTTGCTCATCGGTCAACGTAGCGTCTACCAAGGCAGGAATCAACATGGATGCGGTTGCCTTGATGGGTCAAATCATCAAAAAGACGGCGTATCTGACAAAGGATAAG
Organism: Eubacteriales bacterium; assembly: GCA_045588165.1. GTDB lineage: Bacteria > Bacillota > Clostridia > Oscillospirales > CAG-272 > HGM12713. The sequence continues at coordinate 10,483 of JAZNDP010000107.1, forward strand.
GAGTCCATCGGATGCGCAAAGCTCGTCGTCTTTGCCAACGTACCCGAGGATAACCCCTTTATGGCAGGTGCCTTCCACGGTGTGGGAGAGGCGGAGACGGTGGTCAGCGTAGGAGTATCGGGTCCCGGTGTGGTCAGCTCCGCGATCCGCAGAGCCGGCGCGTGTGATTTCTCCGAGTTGGCAGAGACCATTAAAAAGACTGCCTTTAAGATCACCCGTATGGGTCAGCTGGTTGCTACCGAGGCTTCCAAGCGTCTGGACGTACCCTTTGGTATTGTAGATCTTTCCTTGGCACCTACCCCCGCGGTAGGCGATTCGGTGGCGCATATTCTGGAGGGCATGGGTCTGGAGAGATGCGGCGGACACGGAACTACCGCGGCTCTGGCTCTGTTGAATGATGCCGTCAAGAAGGGCGGTGTTATGGCATCCTCCCACGTGGGCGGACTGTCTGGCGCGTTTATTCCCGTTTCCGAGGATGCGGGTATGATCGATGCCGTTGCCTGCGGCGCTCTTTCCTTGGAAAAATTGGAGGCAATGACCGCCGTTTGTTCGGTAGGACTCGACATGATTGCCGTTCCCGGGGATACCACGGCAGAGACCATCAGCGGCATTATTGCCGATGAGATCTCCATAGGTGTTGCCAATACCAAGACCACTGCCGTTCGTCTGATTCCCGCATACGGAAAGGGCGTTGGAGAGTCGGTGGAGTTTGGAGGACTTTTGGGGTATGCTCCCATTATGAAGCTGAGCGAATACTCTTGCGCGGACTTTATCGCCCGCGGAGGACGGATTCCCGCCCCCATTCACTCTTTGAAGAACTAAATAAAAAAAAGGAAGCCGCTCTTGCGAACGGTTTCCTTTTTTATCATATTTTTACCGTTGGGGTTGTCCATTTCCTTCACGGGATAGAATATCCCGTCTCCAGACCGAGGGAGGGGCGCCGTGGGTCTCCTTGAAGCATTTGGAAAAATACTCCACATCGGGGAAGCCGCAACGCTCGGCAATCTCCGTGACGGTCACGGTATTGGCGAGAAGCAGCTGCTCTGCCATTTTCATGCGTTGCTCCAGTACGTATTGCATGATGGTCATGCCGTATTCCCGTCGAAAGCTTTCGGTGAGTGTCACGGTACTGCAATGGAGGTTCTGGCTCATGCCCCTCAGGGTGATCTTATTGCCCAGATTCTTTCTGACATACTGCTTGATCAACTGACCGAGAGAATGTTGATTTCCCGATAGGAGATGGTTGCTTTCAATATATTCCGCGAAAATAGAAAGGGTACGGCAAAATCCATCCAGCTCTTCTTTGGAGTAGCCGTGTACCTCGTTGATTCCGATTCTCAAGGTTTCCCGATTCAGCGACGGATCGATTTCCAAGGCTTGAGCGATGGGAAATTCCTCGGTATCCGATTCCCGTCGAAAGGCGGGGCCCACAATCAGGTAGCTAATGATGGCATCCTGCTCTCGAATGGGATAGATTGCCTCAAACAGTCCAAAAGGACAGCTGTAGATATAGGGCTCTCCCGTTTCCGCCACACGTCCAAGGGCATCCTTGTCCGATTGGATGCACTTCGCCATGCAGGTTTTGGATTTTTGAATCAGATTACAAAATGCCACGGTTTCCAGTACACTGTGGGTACAGCGAAACTGCGTATCGTAAATACCCACGGTCATGCCTGATATGGCGTGAAAGGTTTTCAGGACCTCGTCAATATACATCCCAACCGTCTCCTTTTTTTTACTGATTTTATTTTATCATAAAAATAAATAAAAAACAAGGGGTATTTATAGGGAAAATCAAAAAATATTTGTATATTTTTTAAATTGTTTTATCTATCTTTCATGGTAATCCCTCTGTATCTTTGTTATAATTAAAAAAATGGAAGGAGGAGTTTTCTTATGAGTAAAAGAAGCCTATTGACGGGGGTTGCTTACCACGGTAACCGTATGCCCTCTCATTACCGTGCCGATTTGGAGGGAATGAGACGCGCGGATATGGATATCGTCGTTCATATGCTCTCTCATACCGACTGGGAGCGCCACTCCAAAGTAATTAAGGATATGTGCAAGATGACCGAGGATGCGGGTCTTGAGGTCTGGATGGATAACTGGGGGCTCAATGGTGTGCCCGGGGACAAGTCTCACTTTTTGTCTTCCCATCCCGAGGCGCACATGATATACAGTAATGGGGATATGGATCCTTACAAGGTCTGCCTGAACAACCCCGAGTTTCGCAAATTCGTTCACGACTGGATTGAGACGGTTGCGGATATGAACGTCAAAATGATTTTTTGGGACGAGCCGAACGTGCCCACCAAGCGGATTGCCAAGGAAAGCAACGATCGGTATTTTGCCTGCTGCTGCCCCGTGTGCAAAAAGAAATTTGAGGAGAAATACGGAAAGCCCCAGCCCCTCCTCCGCGATGCGGATGCCGTGGATTTTGCCATGGATACCATGCTGGATTTCTTCCGTGACGTGACCGAGTACGCGGGAGCGCTGGGCGTGAATAGCTCTACTTGCATGGTTCCCAGCGTTTTCTTTGAGAAGGATATGGAGCGTATGAAGCGGCTGGCAACCTTGCCGAGTCTGACCAATATCGGCTTCGACCCCTATTGGACAGGATGTTACGGCACAGGAGGCATTGACCCCGAATGGATGGCGGCTCACGGATCTCTTCACCCCTACGAATACGTTTACACTCGATCCAAGCAGGCAATCACTGCCATTACGGCGGCAGGGAAGGAGCATAATATCTGGATCCAGACCCACGACAATCCCGCGGGAGACGAGGAGGATATTATCGTAGCGACCGAGGCGGCGTACGATGCCGGCGCGCGTTGCGTTCTTTCTTGGAGCTTTGCGGCGGGTGAGTCCAATAACTACCGTTCCGCAAACCCCGAAAAGGCTTGGCGGACGATGGTGGAGGCGTTCAGAAGAATTCGCGCCATGGAGCGTGACCGTATTCTGGCAGAAAACAGAATCCAATTTTTGAAATAAAGGATATGAAGGAGGAATGATTATGAGTCGCAGAAGCTTGCAAACCGGTATTGCTTATCACGGCAACAGAATGCCCAATCATTACCGTGCTGACCTTGCGGAGATGGCAAAGGCGGATATGGACATTGTGGTTCATATGCTGACCCACACCGACTGGGAAAGACATGGAAAGGTCATGAAGGATATCTGCAAGATGACCATTGACGCAGGGTTGGAGGTCTGGATGGACAACTGGGGTCTGGCGGGCTCCCCCGGAGACAAGTCCCATTTCCTTTCCGTACATCCCGAGGCGCACATGGTGATGAGTAACGGCGAGATGCATCCCACCCAGGTTTGCTTCAACAATCCTGATTTCCGTAAGTTCGTTCACGACTGGTTGGAGGTCGTTGCCGATATGCAGGTGACCACCATTTTCTGGGACGAGCCCTGCCTGCCTGTTAAAAATTACGAGGGAGGCGAAGGAGAGGGTCAGATCTACACTTGCTGTTGCCCCGTATGTCAGAAGCTTTTTGAGGAGAAATACGGTCATTCGATGCCCCTTCTGAAGAACGAAGAGGCAACCGAATTCCGTATGGATTCCATGGCGGATTTCTTCCGCGATGTAACCGAGTACGCAAATAAGCTCGGACTCAAAAACTCGACCTGTTTGATGCCCCCCGATTTCTTTGAGGCAGATCTGAAGCAGATCAAAAAGCTGTGTGATCTTCCTTACATGGATAACATCGGTACCGACCCCTACTGGTCGGCAAGTAAGAGATGCAAGAACGTGTATGAGTACGTATACGAGCGTACCAAGAAGATGATGGACGTGACGGTCGCCAACGGCAAGGAGCACAACCTCTGGATCCAGACTTACGCGCATAAGGCGGGAACCGAGGAGACGATCATTCAGGCAACCGAGGCGGCGTACGACGCAGGCGCCCGTTGCATTTTGGGCTGGAGCTACGCGGGAGCCGAATCGAATGACTACCGTTCCGAAAACCCCGAAAAGACGTGGCAGATGACCATTGAGGCGTTCAGACGGATTCGTTCGATGGAGCGCGACAGGATTTTGGCAGAAAACAGAGCATTGTATAGAAAATGAGGTTAAAAAATGATTAAGCTTGGAGTAATTGGACTTGGCGTTGGCAAGCTGCATATGCAGGGTATTATTCGCGGAGGCAAGGCGGAGATCGCCGCTATTTGCGATACCAATGAGGAGCTTTTGAAACAGGTTGCGGAGGAATACCGCATCCAAAATTACAGTACCGATTATCGGGAGATGCTGAAGGACGAGACCATCGACGGTATTTTGGTTACCACTCCCGACCACATTCATCTGGAGCAGGTCTGCGCCGCCCTGCGTGCGGGCAAGCACGTGCTGTGCGAGAAGCCTCTGGCTCTGCACATGGACGAGTGCCGTGAGATGATGAAGGTTGCTGAGGAGACCGGCAAGATCTTCATGGTTGGACAGGTTTGTCGCGTGACCCCCGGATTCGTGATGGCAAAGAAGATCATTGACGAGGGAATGATCGGAGACCTGTATTTCATTGAGTCCGAGTATGCTCACGATTACAGTCACATGGCAGAGGACAACTGGAGACGTGATCCCGCTATCATGCGCCACGGCGTAACGGGCGGCGGATGCCATGCCGTTGACCTGATCCGTTGGTTGACGGGAGAGGATCCCGTAGAGGTATGCTCTTATTCCACCCACAAGGCACTGGTGGATTGGCCCTGTGACGACAGCACCATTGCGATTATGAAGTTCAACGAGGGGCTGAAGGGTAAGGTTTACGTATCCACGGGCTGTCAGAGAGAGTACACTATGCGTACGGTTGTCTACGGAACCAAGGGCACGATCGTTGTGGACAACAAGTCGAATCTGATGACGCTGTACGTCAATGAGTTCGGCGGTATGGATAAGCTGGTTGGCAAGAACATGAACCGCATCGCTCACCAGATCCCCGTGAGCATTGAGAGCCACAACTTTACAGCGGAGATCATCGAGTTCTGCCACTGCGTAGAGAATAATCTCCCCGCGTCGATCCCCGCCATCGAGGGTGCCAAGACGGTTGCTGTTTGCGAGGCGATCGTTCGCTCCTCTGAAACGGGAAAGATCGAAAAGGTACAGTACTAAAAACACAAAAGACCGTTGCAAAAGCAACGGTCTTTTTCTGTTGCAAAGAGGGGAAACCCCACTTGTGGTTTCCCCTCTTTTGATTGCTCCGCAATCAAAATTCACCCTTTCGGGCGCTTTTGTACGATGGGGGTGTTTCGCTCTCTGCGGAGAGCGCCCAAGGGCTTTGCCCTTTGGAAACCCACAAGCTTTTGAAAAAGCTTGACCAAAACTTTTTGACTGCTGCGCGTTGCCGCAAGGAATACATCAAAAAGAAACGGGAGCTTCCGAGGAAACTCCCGCTTTTGTATGTTGGAAGATATCTTACTTGTAAAGCTCGGACATCTTCTGGAGTCTGTCGTACTTCGCCTTTGCGTTCTCCTCGCCCTTTGCAAAGAGTGCCTCTGCCTTTTCGGGGAAGGTCTGAACCAGACGAGCGTAACGAGTCTCGGACTTGATGAAGTCAACGTAGTTTGCCGAGGGCTCCTTGGAGTCGATGGTCAGCTTGTTCTCCTCCAGAGTGGGGTTGTAGCGGAACATCTGCCAGTAGCCTGCGTCAACTGCCTTCTTCATTTCCAGCTGACAGTTCTGCATACCGCCCTTGACACCGTGCATCTCACAGGGAGCGTAGCCGATGATCAGGGAAGGTCCGTTGTAAGCCTCAGCCTCGGTGAGAGCCTTGAGCAGCTGATTCATATCAGCGCCCATAGCAACCTGTGCTACGTAAACGTAGCCGTAGGACATAGCGATCTGTGCCAGATCCTTCTTGCCGATTGCCTTGCCTGCTGCTGCGAACTGAGCAACCTGACCGATCTGAGAAGCCTTGGACGCCTGTCCGCCGGTGTTGGAGTAAACCTCGGTATCGAATACCATCACGTTTACGTCTTCGCCGGATGCCAGAACGTGGTCCAGACCGCCAAATCCGATGTCGTATGCCCATCCGTCACCACCGAAGATCCATACGGACTTCTTGGAGAGGTAATCCTTCTCGGCGAGGATTGCGGGAGCGGTGGGACAACCTGCCTCGGCTGCCTTCTCCAGCTCTACGATCAGTGCCTTGGTAGCGGCTTCGTTTGCCTTACCGTCGTTCTGGGTTGCAAGGTAAGCCTCAGCGGCTGCCTTGAACTCAGCGGAAGCCTT
>JAZNDP010000108.1:0-3324 GCA_045588165.1 Eubacteriales bacterium
GGGATATAAGTATCAGGAGGGAAAGACCGAGAAAAAAGGTCATTCTGCCTTCCGCTTCTCCAGCACCGCGGCGGCGCGGAGAACGGCAAGCTGAGTTTTTGCGTCGGGAATCTCTCCGTTCAGCACCATGCTCTTCAGCTCCGCGAAGGGAATCCGAACCAGATCGATAAATTCGTCCTCGTCACGGTCGGTCTCGCCAAAGGTCAGGTCCTCGGCAAGAAACATATAAATTTTCTCATCCAGAATGGCGGGGGAGGGGTAGCAAACACCAAGATAGGTCAGCTTACCGCTGACGGCGCCCGTTTCCTCTCTCAGCTCCCGAACCACGGTTTCGTTGGGATCCTCGTCAAAGGTGTCTCTCTTACCCGCGGGGATCTCCAGAAGGACGTCGGCAAAGGGATAGCGGTATTGCTTGACGCAAATGACCTCTCCCTCCTTCGTTAGGGGAACGACGCAGATGGCGCCGATGTGACGGATGTACTCTCTCGTTGCGGGCTCTCCGTTGGGGAGCGTCGAGACGTCTTTGTAGAGGTGAAGGACCTCTCCGTCATAGATCAGCTCGGTGGAGACGGGCGTTTCCCAAAGGTGAGAAAGGTTGTCAGGGGTGTGTTTCATGGTAAGGTCCTCCTCGTGATATATACTAATTATACAGTAAAACCGGAAAAAAAGCAAGGGGAGATCGTAAATTTGAATCGTTTTCCCCTTGCTTTTGAGATAGAAATATGATACAATGGTGGAAAGGTGTGGCAGAGATGCAAAGGAGTGGGGGCAAAGAGATGAAGCACGTGGATATTTATACGGACGGCGCCTGCCGCGGAAACCCCGGACGGGGTGGCTGGGGCGCGATTTTGGTATATGGAAGCCGTGAAAAGGAGCTTTCGGGCGGAGAGAGCATGACCACCAACAACCGCATGGAGCTGATGGGCGCCATTGCCGCCATGGAGGCATTGCGGGAGCCTTGCGATATCACTCTGACCTCGGATTCCAAATATCTCACCGATGCCATCAACAAGGGGTGGCTTTCCTCTTGGAAGAAAAACGGCTGGGTCAAGGCGGACAAGAAGCCTGTGCTGAACGTAGAGCTGTGGCAGAGGTTGGACGGACTTTTGCAGATTCATACGGTGCGATTCGTCTGGGTTCACGGACACATGGGACATGCATACAACGAGCGCTGCGACGTGCTTGCTACCACGTTTGCGGACAGTCTGGCGGAGAAATAAAAAAGAAGAACGGCGAGCCGTTCTTCTTTTTTTCGTCTTCTGCCCCAAACAGACAAATTTCGCAGAAGGATAGGAGTATAATAGGAGCAGACAGAAAGGAGAGGAATATGGGGCAGACGGTTTACGTGGATTTGTTTTTTCTCGTGAATTTCAGCATGGATTTTCTGTGCTTTTTTCTTACCGCCAAGATTCTGGGAATCCCCTTTCGGTTGTGGCGCGGCTTGGTGGGCGGAGCGCTGGGAGGACTTTTTGCGGATCTTTCCCTTTTTTTGCCCGTGGGACAGATCCTTTCCTTGGGATTGAACGCTCTTGTTTGCGCCCTGATGTGCGTGGCGGTTTTTTGGGAGCGGGGGAGGGGGCGCTCCCTTCCTCTTTACATATTGGTTTTCGTGGCAATTTCCATGGCGCTGGGCGGCGTGATGACGGCGCTGTTCAATCTGTTCAATCATATGCCTCTGTTTGAGGGAATTGAAGACGGCGAGGGAGACGGCATATCGGTCTGGATCTTTTTTGCCCTGGCGCTGATCAGCGGGGGAATTACTTTGCTGGGCGGACGATTTTTTGCGGGGAGAGCCAATCAGAAGAGTGCTACGGTAGAGCTTTGTTACGGAGGTAAAAGCGTAAAACTTTACGCCATGACGGATAACGGAAATCTTTTGAGAGATCCCATAAACGGGAAGCCGTGTATTATCGCTGATCTTCGTTCCGTGGAAGGGCTTTTGCCGAGGGAGCTGGTACAGGCGGCGCGGCAGGGGGCGACGAGTGCTATGGAGACGGTGAGCGAGGAAACCCGAAAAAGCATTCGGCTGATTCCCACCCATACCGCTACGGGACGGGGGATGCTGTTGGGCGTTCGCATGGAAAAGATTACGGTCAGCACCGAAAAGGGAAGCCACTCGGTAGACGCTTACGTTGCTCTGGCTGAATTGGGAGAGCGAGCGCAAGGCAAGGAGGCGCTGTTGCCGAGTACGTTATTATTGGGATAGAAGCTTTGGGAGGAGATACGGCATGAGAAAAGAGATCAGAGATTGCCTGAGATGGATCGGGGCGTGGATCGCCGAAAAATGGAAGGGAGGAATACATGCCCTACGAATGTGGTTGTACCGTCGGCTGGGCGGGGTGTACTATATCAACGGATCGGACGTACTGCCCGCCCCCCTGCCGAGGGAGGAGGAGGCAGAGCTTCTTCTTCGGCTTCATGTGGACGAAAACGCGCGGCAGATTCTGATCGAGCACAACCTCAGACTGGTGGTGTATATTGCCAAGCGCTTTGAAAACACGGGTGCGGGGCTTGAGGATCTGGTGTCTATTGGGACTATCGGTCTGATCAAAGCCATCAATACCTTTCGCTCCGATAAGAATATCAAGCTGGCCACCTACGCCTCCCGCTGTATCGAAAATGAGATCCTTATGTATATCCGAAAGCATGCGGGCTCTCGGGTGGAGGTGTCCATCGACGAGCCTCTGAATACCGATTGGGACGGAAACGAGCTGCTTCTTTCGGATATTCTCGGAAGTGAGGAGGATGAGATCGCGGGGGAGATTCAGCAGATGGAGGAGCGCCGTCTGATCCGTCGCGCCGTGGCATCCTTGGACGATCGGGAGCGAGAGATCATTGAGCTTCGGTACGGGATGAGCGGTACGCGGGAGCTGACGCAAAAGGAGGTTGCCGACCGTCTGGGGATATCCCAGTCCTACATATCCCGTCTGGAGAAGAAAATTATTGCAAGACTGCGGGAGGAGATCGAGGCAAATCTATAAGAAGTCATGAAGAAAAAAGTAAAAAATTTTTTAAAAACCTCTTGCATTTTTGTTTGGGATGTGTTATAATCTACTATGTTTGCAAACGATGTCAAAGAACATCGGAATATTAGAAACGAGGTAAATAACAATGAAATCCGGAATTCATCCCAATTACGAAGAGTGCGTAATCCGTTGCGCATGCGGCGAAACTGTTACGACCAAGTCCACCAAGGGCGGCGAGATCAGAGTGGAAATTTGCTCCAAGTGCCACCCCTTCTTTACCGGCAAGCAGAAGTTTGTTGACGTGGGCGGACGTGTTGACAAGTTCAAGAAGAGACTGGAAAGTGTCAACCGCTAATTC
>JAZNDP010000109.1:0-5522 GCA_045588165.1 Eubacteriales bacterium
TGCTCTGAGAAACGTTCTGTACCGTAAGGGGAAGGCGACCGAGATCCTTGTGAGCTATGAGCCCTATGCCGCTATGCTGAACGAATGGTGGAAGCAGCTGTACGGTGAGAGCGAGGGAAAGGATGGTAAGGGACTGTTTCCCGCGTCGGTGATCTTCTCTACCGATCTGCACTCTCTGGGGCAGTTTATTCAGGACGGAAGCCGCAACGTGTTTGAAACCGTGGTATCCGTGAAAAACGCCGACAGTAAGCTGGCTGTCCCGTTCGATGAGGCAAATGTGGACGGATTGAATTTCCTTGCGGGAACCGATCTGAACGAGATCAACAAGGTTGCCATGCAGGGAACGATTCTGGCGCATATCGATGGCGGTGCTCCCAATATCCTTCTTGAAATGGAGAAAAAGGATGAATATTCTCTGGGATATTTACTCTATTTCTTTGAATTTGCCTGTGGTGTATCGGGCTACGTGCTGGGTGTAAATCCCTTCGATCAGCCCGGTGTGGAGGCATATAAGAAGAATATGTTTGCGCTTTTGGGCAAGCCCGGATATGAAGATCGTAAAAAAGAGTTGGAAGCAAGATTAAAATAAGAAAAAAATTACAATTTGCATAAAAACTTTTCGTTTTGCTCTTGAAAAATCTTCCAAGATGCGATATAATATAATCGAGCATATGAGATGCTCAAAAAAACAATCGGAGGTCCGGAATGTTAAAGTTAATTATCGGTGTTAAAGGAACAGGAAAAACAAAGACTCTGATCAACATGGTAAACGGTGCGGTGGATAACTCCCACGGTAACGTCGTTTGTATTGAAAAGGGTGATAAGCTTCGCTATGACGTAAAGTATCAGGCAAGACTGATCGATACGAAGGAATATTTTATTAACGATGCAGAATCTCTGTATGGCTTTGTTGCGGGAATTTTCGCAAGCAATCACGACGTAATGGATCTGTTTGTTGATTCCGCACTGAAGATCTGTAACAACGATGCGCAAGCGTTTGATCTTTTTGTTGACAAGGTTAGCGCACTGGCTGAAAAGCTGAACGTAAACGTTGTTATGACCTCCTCCATTCCTGTGGATGAGGCTTCGGAGACGGTTAAGAAGTATCTGTAATTTAACAAACAAAAAACGTAAAGCCATCGGTATTTGCCGATGGCTTTATTACAAGAGGGGGGGAGAGAACATGATCTTGATTATCGCGGAGAAGCCAAGCCTTGGCAGAAATATTGCCGCGGGACTTGGGAGCTTTCAGCGCCGTGACGGATATCTGGAAGGTGAGTCGGTTATCATCACGTGGGCATTTGGTCATTTGTTTTCTCTTGCCGATATTGAGCACTACCGTCCAAGCGCGGACGGCAGATGGTCGATGCAAAATTTGCCATGCTTTCCCGAGCGGTTTCATTTTGATCTTCGACGCGGAAAGGACAAGCAACCGGATAGCGGTGTGATCAAGCAGTTTCGTCTGATCGAGACTCTTTGTAACCGTTCGGACGTGGATACCATCGTCAACGCGGGAGACGCGGATCGGGAGGGAGAGATCATTGTCCGTACCTGTATCCAAAAAGCGCTGAAGGCACCGAAGGAAATCCGTCGACTGTGGCTTCCCGACCAAACACCTCAAACGGTGAGGACGGCATTTGAGGAGATGAAAAACGATGCGGATTACGATCACTTGGCGAATGAGGGGTATGCGAGAACCTATATTGACTGGCTTTATGGGGTCAATCTCACTCGATACGCCACTCTTCGTTCGGGAACGCTGTTGCGAGTGGGACGAGTGATCGTACCCATTGTTCAAGCGATTTACGATCGGGATATGGAAATCAAGAATTTCGTTCCCGAAAAATATTACTCTATCGCCAGCCGTGAGAAAACGGGAGACGAGGTGGTGGAGCTTCAGAGTAAAAAGAGATTTTCCGCGCAGGAGTACGAGAAGGCGAAAAAAACATGTGAGCAATATAATGCCTGTGAGGCGGTCGTAACCTCTGTCAAGCGAAAAAAAGATACCTTGTCTCCCGGCAAGCTGTATTCGCTCTCCAAGCTTCAAAACGTGCTTGGAAAGAAATACAAGATGTCCATGGCAGAGAGCTTGGAGATCGTACAGAAGCTGTACGAGGAGGGATTTTTGACCTATCCCAGAACCAATTCGGAGTATCTTGCCACGGCAGAAAAGGGAAAGATCAGGCAGATTCTGGAGAATTGCGCCAAGCTTGGCTATCCCGTGGTATTCAAGGATAAAAAAACAATTTTTGACGACAATAAAATCGAATCGCATTCCGCGATCACCCCAACCTACAAAATCCCCGATAAAAACCGTTTGAGTGAGAAGGAAATGCAGGTGTATTCTACCGTGTTCCGCCGATTCGTGGCGGTATTTTGCGCCGAGGACTGCATTGCGGAGCGGTTGGAGATCACGGTCAGCGTAGGAGATCGGGAGGACTTCGTTCTCAAAGGACTGTCCATTCGGGAAAAGGGGTGGACGAAGTACGACGACAGCTCCCAGAAGGATAAAATGCTTCCCGCGTTGCAAAAGGGAGATCGGGTGAATATTTGCTTTGCTCCCACGGAAAAGGAGACCACGCCTCCCAAGCATTATACCATTGAGACTCTCAACAATTACCTTAAGAATCCATTCCGTCAGGAAAAGGCGGCAATCGACGATAGTATGGGTGCGGATGACGCGGAGGAATATCGCGCCATGCTTGAGGGTGTGGAGCTGGGAACCGAGGCGACGAGAACCGGAATTATTGACAATGCCAGAAGCAGCGGCTATATTCAATTAAAAAAAGACGTTTATACGATCCTTCCGGGTGGAATTTATCTGATTGAATCCTTAAGACGAATGAATATCGTCATGGATAAATTCAAAACGTCGGAAATGGGAAAGACACTCAAAAAGGTGTTCCGCGGAGAGGCTACCGTGAACGAAAGTGTGGAGTTTGCCAAGGAGGAGATTGCCCGTTATTTTTCGGATACGGGAACGCTGCCCATAGAAGAGGACACCGATATCGGGTTCTTTGGTGACGTAATCGGCACGTGTCCTTTGTGCGGCGCGGAGGTAAAGCGGTATAAGCACAGCTATGGCTGTAGCGGATATAAAAACGGATGTAAATTCAGTTTGAATCTGTCGATCTGCGGGCGGACGATCTCGGTAGCAAACGCCAAGCAATTGCTACTGACCGGATCCACCTCAAAGATCAAGGGCTTTGTTTCTAAAAAGGGAACGACTTTTGACGCGACGCTGAAGCTATCGGAGGGGCGTTGCGTATTCGTCTTTGATTCGGAAAAGCCGAGAGAACCCTCGTCCTATGGGGCTGATTATACACCCGTAACGTGGGATACATAAATACATGTCTTTGACATAGCAATAGGAGGTTATAATATGAAAAAATCTGTTCGTTTTGCTTTGGCGGCGGTAATCACCTTGGTGATCGGTGTGATCGCTTACTACATGGTGTTGCCTCCCGTAAACATTGCAAGTCCGATATTCTGGTTGTCGATTACTTTTTTGGCGGTAGTGTTTGGCGCGTCTTATCTTGTTCTGACGCTGAAGAGTAGTTTCTTTGGCGCCTTTAAGAACGCAAAGCTGAAGGGGGAAAAGAAAAAAACTGCAGTTGTGATCTGGATCACCGTGGCGGCTCTTCCCATCTTGGTGGTCATTGTTGGGACTCTGCTGTCCTCCACCTTTTTCAATGCCGTCAAGTATTCTCAAATCATTGATCCTCAGGAAGCGGTTTTTGAGACCGATATGCCTGAGACCGATCTGGTTTCCAATATTCCCTTAATGGATTCGGAATCCGCCAATATTATTGGAAACAGAACGCTGGGTGCTCTGTCCGAGGTCGTATCCCAGTATCAGGTGAACGGAACCTATTCCCAGATCAACTATCAAAGAACGCCCCAAAAGGTTTCCAATCTGGAGTACGTGGACTTCTTTAAGTGGATCAACAACCGTGAAAACGGAATCCCCGGCTACGTTATGGTGGATCCTGTGAACAGCAACGCAAGCTATGAAAAATTTGAGACTCCCATTCGATACGTGGATAGCGCGTATTTTGGAGATGATCTTCACAGAAAATTGAGATTTTCCTATCCCACCAAGATCTTCGGCTCCTATATGTTTGAGCTGGACGAGGAGGGTAATCCTTATTATATCGTTTCCTGCCTGAAGCCCCGTGTCGGTCTCTTTGGCGGCATGGACGTATCCGAGGTCATCATTTTTGACCCTTGTAGCGGAGCGCACGAGCTGTATTCTGTTCAGGATACCCCCAGTTGGGTGGACAATGTATTTACAGGAACTCTTGCTTCCCAAAAATACGATTGGTACGGTATGCTGAAAAACGGATACTGGAACAGCGTGATCGGCAACAAGGACTGTAAGGTTACCACGGATGATTACGGATATATCGTTCTGGGCGACGATATCTGGTTCTTTACGGGTGTTACCTCTGTCAGCAGTGATGAAAGTAATATTGGATTTATCATCAGCAACGCAAGAACCGGCGAGTACAAGTTTTATCCCGTGATCGGAGCCGAGGAATATTCCGCGATGGGAGCGGCACAGGGAGAGGTTCAGGAGAAGGGCTACGTCGCCTCTTTCCCGTCCTTGATCAACGTATCGGGTGAGGCAACCTATATTATGGTGCTGAAGGATGCCAACGGTATTGTGAAGATGCACGCTCTGGTTAACGTGGAGAATTACAGCATCGTGGCTACGGGAGTGACCCAGACCGATGCAAAGCAGGCGTATGTCCAGCTGTTGAAGCAGGAAAATCTGATCGAAGAAACTCCGGTTCCCGAGGATACGACTCCCAGGCAAACGGCAACCGTCATTGTGGGCGAGAGACAGCTCGTGACCGTGGCGGGTGAGTCGGTGGTATATCTGACGGGAGACGACGGCAATCTTTATAAGCTGAGTGTTGCTATGGATGAACGGTTGCTCCTGATTCAGAGCGGACAAAAACTGGTGATCGAGTACACGGAAACGAAAACGGCAAACGTTCGTCAGATCGTTTCTTGGTCGATTCCCGCGGCAGAGTGAGGGCTTTATGGACAAAAAGAAAATATTGAGCATGGTTGATCACACGCTGTTGTCTCAGATGGCAACGTGGGAGGAGATTCGATCGGTTTGTGAGGACGGACTCCGCTTTGAATGTGCCTCGGTTTGCATTCCTCCCGCATTCGTGAATCAGGCGGCGGAGTATTTGCAGGGGCGGCTGAAGGTATGTACCGTGATCGGCTTTCCCAACGGGTACCAGACCACAGAGGTTAAGTGCTTTGAAACGCTTGATGCGTTGCAAAACGGAGCCGATGAGATCGATATGGTGATTCACGTCGGTGCCTTGCGAGAAAAGCGATATGACGACATTCTGGACGAGATCCGAAAGATTAAACGGGTCTGCGGTGACCGCGTATTGAAGGTCATTATTGAGACTTGTCTTCTGACCGAGGCGGAAAAGATCGAGATGTGCCGTATTGTCAGCGAATCGGGAGCGGACTTTATCAAAACCTCTACGGGCTTT
>JAZNDP010000110.1:0-9735 GCA_045588165.1 Eubacteriales bacterium
GTCACTTGCAGACTACAAGTTTGATAGGTCGGAGGTGTACGCACAGTAATGTGTTTAGCTGACCGATACTAATAGACCGAGGGCTTGAACTTTTTAGTTCAACTACGTACAAATTTCTTGAGTTTCGCTTTCTCACTCACATCAATCCTTTGTTCGGTTTTTTGTGAACATTGCTTCACGAGGAGCAGCCTATCGGCTGTTCTTTTCTTTTATAAAAAGATAATATTTCATCGAGATAAAAAGAAAAGCCGCAGAAAAATCTGCGGCTTCATTCTTTGTTTTGTTCAATTAGTTTCCGTCCACGATCGCGCGGAGCTTCTTTGCCGCGGCGGCGGCACGCTCTAAGTACGCGACGGGATCCATTCCTACGTAATTTTTGCTGTTGGGCTCACAGACCTCCAGCATCAGGGAACCCTTGTAATTTGCCTTGCGGAGATGCTCGGCAAAGCGATGGTAGTTGATCATGCCGTCAAAGGGAATGAGATGCATGTCGGCGTCAAACTCACCGGAGTTATCGTGAATGTGCGTACAGATCAGGCGGTCCCCAAACAGGGGCATATACTCTCTGCCACTGGCGAAGCAGGATTCGTGTCCGCAATCCCAACAGAAGGCAACCGAATCGGCGGGAGAGAAGGTCTCGAACGCCCATGCGATATTGGAAAGGAAGCGTTGATTCTCAAAGGCAACGGTAATCCCCTTTTTCTGGGCATATTCTACAACCTTCGTGTAGCGCGCCCGACCCAGATCGGTGACGGGAGGGGGAGTCAATCCCGAGGACAGATGGACAATGACGATGGGGGCGCCAACCAGATCGCAACGGTCGATGGCGTTCGTCAGCATACGAAGCGCGACGTCGCCGCCTTCGCAGTCCAGCCACATATTGTTGATCTTCTTCCAAGGGGCGTGAATGGTTTCATAGGTCATGCCGTATTTGGCAATCAGGTTTGCCCATTCCGCTTGCTCGGCTTCGGTGGGGGCTACCGTAGTGAACATGGTATCAAAGACAAGCTCCGCGGCAGTTTTGATAAATTCCTGATCGCTGATGCCTCCAATGGCGCGAAGATTGATTCCGATTTGTCTCATACCAGTCTCCTTATCCGTGATATATTGTTGATAACATTATATCACAGATCTTCGTTTTTTGTTAAGAAAATCGAAAAAAGACAGGGAGGAAAAGAAAAAACGCAAAAAAAGTTTGTTTTTTCACAATTTGGACTTGATATTAAAGGGAATTTGTGGTATATTAATATGTGGTAAACTTTGAAAAAAATTTGAAAGGTGGATATACAAATGACTTACAACAAGAAAACCATTGAAGACATTGATGTTGCCGGCAAACGGGTATTGGTTCGTTGCGACTTCAACGTACCGCTGAAGGACGGCGTAATTACCTCCGATAAGAGAATCGCTGGTGCGCTGCCCACCATCAAGTACTTGCTGGATAAGGGCGCGAAGGTTATTCTTTGCTCCCACATGGGCAAGCCTCACTCGATTTTCACCGAGGGCTTTGGTCTGACCAAGAAGGAGAAGAAGAAGGTGGAGGCGCTTCCCGCAGAGGAGCAGGCTGCCGCTACCGCAGATCTTCTGAAGAAGGCTCTGAACGATAAGAAGCTGTTTACCCTGAAGCCCGTTGCTGACAGACTCAACGAGCTGCTGGGCGACAAGGTTACCTTCGCAGAGGACATTATCGGCCCCGACGCAAAGGCAAAGGTTGCCGCTCTGAAGGAGGGCGAGGCAGTTCTGATTGAGAACGTTCGCTTTGACGCAAGAGAGACCAAGAACGGCGCGGATTTTGCCAAGGAGCTTGCCGCATACGCTGACGTTTACGTAAACGACGCGTTCGGTTCCGCTCACCGCGCACACGCTTCCACCGCAGGTGTGGCAGACTATCTGCCCGCTGTTTGCGGATACCTGATCCAGAAGGAGATCTCCATCATGGGCAAGGCTCTGGCAGAGCCTGCACGTCCCTTCGTGGCAATTCTGGGCGGCGCAAAGGTTTCCGACAAGATCGGTGTAATCAACAACCTCATTGAGAAGGTTGATACCCTGATCATCGGCGGTGGTATGGCATATACCTTCTTCCGCGCGGCAGGTCTGAACATCGGTACCTCTCTGTGCGAGGAGGATAAGCTGGAGCTTGCGAACGAGCTGGTTGCAAAGGCAAAGGCAAACGGCGTAAACTTCCTGCTGCCTATCGATACCAAGATCGGTCGCGAGTTTGACGAGAACACCGACAACCAGATCGTTGCATCCAATGCAATGCCCGACGGTTGGATGGGTCTGGATATCGGTCCCGCAACCCAGGAGCTCTTCGCAAAGACTCTGGAGGGCGCAGGCACCGTGGTTTGGAACGGACCGATGGGTGTTTCCGAGTGGGCAAACTTTGCATCCGGTACCAACGCGGTTGCCAAGGCAGTTGCCGAGAGCGGCGCGATCTCCATCATTGGCGGCGGCGACTCCGCGGCTGCTGTTGAGAAGCTGGGCTACGCTGACAAGATGACCCATATCTCCACCGGTGGCGGTGCATCTCTCGAGTTCCTCGAGGGCAAGGAGCTTCCCGGTATCGCTTGTCTGCTGAATAAGTAAAAAGCAGAAAAGTTTTGATCAAACTTTTTCAAAAGTTTGTCGGAGCCGCCGCGATCGGCGGTCGCCCTCCGCAGAGGGCGAAATACCCATTTGTTAAAAAGCGCCCGAAGGGGTGAATTTGCTTGCGTGCAAGCAAAGAGGGGAAACCAAAAGTGGGGTTTCCCCTTCCATATAGAAAACAGAAAGGAATAAACAAATGAATCCTGCAAAGAGAAGAACAGTAATCGCGGGTAACTGGAAAATGAACTTTACCCCCGCCGAGGCAGAAGCGTTTATCAACGAGATCAAGCCCATGGTGGCAGGCAAGGACGCGTGCGACATTATTTTCTGCGCTCCTTACGTAACCATTGCCGCCGCAATGAAGGCGGCTGAGGGCTCCAACATCAAGATTGGCGCCGAGAACGTACACTACGAGGAAAAGGGCGCTTACACGGGCGAGGTTTCCGCAAAGATGCTGAAGGCAATCGGTGTGGAATACGTGATCATCGGTCACAGCGAGAGACGTCAGTACTTCGGCGAGACCGATACCACCGTCAATCTGCGCACCAAGGCGGCGCTGGCGGCAGGTATGAAGGTCATTCTTTGCCTCGGAGAGGTAAAGGAGCAGAGACTGGCGGGTATTACCAACGAGATCGTTGCGATGCAGACCAAGCTGGATCTGGCAGATGTTGACGCGGAGGCGCTGAAGAACGTGATCATCGCATACGAGCCTGTTTGGGCGATCGGAACGGGTCTGACTGCAACCCCCGAGCAGGCAGAGGAGACCTGCGGCGAGATCCGTAAGGTCTTGGCTGATATGTACGGCGCAGAGGTTGCCGAGACCGTAACCATTCAGTACGGCGGTTCCATGAACGACGCCAACGCGGCAGAGCTTCTGGCAAAGCCCAACGTTGACGGCGGTCTGATCGGCGGCGCTTCCTTGGTAGCAGCCAAGTTCACCGCAATTGTTGACGCGGCGCAGTGAAGATGCGAGGATGCGAGGACGCGGTTTTTAGGGGGCTTTTTTGAAAAAAGCCCCCTATGACCCCAAAAAACCTCAACGCATTTGGGTAAAGGAATAAAATAGAACGATCTTTCTACTCGTTGTGATGAAAGGTCGTTTTTTTCTTTGGACCGGCGTCCTCGACGGTCCACGATGAAGCTAAAAAAACCGATCGGATTGACTCCGATGGGGGGGGATGTTTTCAATCTTCGATATCGGTCAGCTTGGATACCGTGGTCGCCAAAACCTCGGCAATCACAAACAAGGTTTTCAGGGAAGGGCAGAAATAGCAATTGGGAGCTTCCAGCTGAGAAATGTATCCCGCCGACAGATCACATGCTTCCGCAAGCTCCTCTTGTGTCATACCTTGCAACTTTCTATAATATGCAATTTTTAGACCAATTTTGATGATATTCATCTTATATTGACTTTCCAGCATATCTTTTCTCCCCATTTTACCAATTTCCTTTGCTGTATTTTATTATATCTTATTTACAATAAAATAATTATGTGGTAAAATATAGAAAACACTATGTCTAATATAGGGAAATAAAGTTGGAAAATAAAAAGGAGATCAATATAAAATGAAACTTTTAATTGCAGGTTCTCGTAAAATCAAGGACATTGACCTATCTCCATACATACCCGATGGGGTGGATCTGATCATCAGCGGGGGCGCGGAAGGGGTGGATACCCTTGCCGAGAAATATGCCGACAAAAAACGGATCTCCAAGCTCATTATACGCCCTCAGTACGGTCGGTACGGTAAAAAATACGCCCCCTTGAAGCGAAATGAGGAGATGGTGGATATGGCGGACGAGGTTCTTGTGATCTGGGACGGCGCTTCCAAGGGAAGTACTCACACCATGGAATATGCAAAAAAAGAGAAAAAGCCCTTGCGGGTCGTTTTTTTCGACATGGAAAAGAATTGCGTCTCCTCTTGATTTTCTCACGAAAAGATGGTATAATAAAGGAGAAGAAAATTTTGTATTCTTGAGCGAGGAAACTATGGCAAATTACAGACGTGGAAGAATTAACGATGAAATGCAGAAGGAACTGGCGATGATTCTGCGTGAGGTCAAGGATCCCAGAATCAGCGATGCCTTTATCAGTGTTACCGCTGTGGACGTAACTCCTGACCTGAAATTCGCAAAGGTATATTATTCCGCCATGATGGGCGACAAAAAGGAAGTGGCAAAGGGACTCAAGTCCTCTGCGGGGTATATTCGCCGTCAGCTCGCCCAGAGACTGAATCTGCGTATGACTCCCGAGCTGACCTTCTTTGAGGATCACTCCATCGAGCATGGAGCAAAGATCTCCAAGCTGCTGGGCAGTATTGAATTCGCCCCTGAGACCGAGGAAGAGGAGACGGAGTCGGAATGAGCTACTTTACCTCTTTGGATCTGCGTGGGCTTTGTGAGCGGATCTGTCAACCTAAAAAAACGCTGATCATCTATCACGTGCGCTCGGATGCGGATGCCATCGGCTCCGCCTTCGCGTTGCGGGAGTTGCTTCGGATTATGGGAATTCCCGCTTTTTGCGCCTGCGCTGACGAGGTGCCCGATCGGTTGCGATTCTTGACTGACGGTGTGCAGGGAAGTGTACTTCTCTCCGAGGAGCTGGGGCTGGATCACGAGCGAGTGATCAGTGTGGATTCCGCGTCTCCCGCTCAATTGGGAGACTTGTTCACCCGTCTGAACCGAAATATTGATCTGATGATCGATCATCACGGCACGGGAACCGTCTATGCCGATTACTATATTGATGCCGAGGCATCCGCTACGGGCGAGATCATTTACGAGATCGCCAAGGAGCTCCTTTCCATGGGCTTGATCGATGCGATTCCTCCCAGAGTGATCAACGGCACCTATGCCGCCATCTGCTCGGATACGGGATGCTTCCGCTTCGCCAATGCCACCCCCCGTACCTTCCGCTGTGTGGCGGAGCTGTTGGAGCAAGGCGCGGAGCAGGTGGAGATCAACCGCCGCTTGTTTGAATCCAAGACCTACAAGCAGGTACGGGCGGAGGGCGAGGCGGCAAACCGTCTGACGCTCCATGACAGCGGACGGATCGCTTCTGTAACCTTTCCCTATTCCTCTAAATTCGCCTTGAGTCTGCGGGAGGAGCATCTGGAGACCATCATTGATATTCCACGCTCGGTGACGGGAGTGGAGGTAGCGTTCTCCGTAAGGCAGCCTGAGGATAAGCCGTTTTTCCGTGTTTCCATGCGTTCCTCCTCGGATTTTGACGTGTCTGCCGTGTGTGCCCTCTTTGGCGGAGGCGGACATGTGCGCGCCGCGGGATGCAGTCTGGAAGCGCCCAATATCCGCGAGGCGGAGGAAATGGTTCTCCGCGCCGTGCGGGAAAAAATGGCTCAATAAGTGAAAAAAAGCAGAAACGGAAGCTTCCGTTTCTGCTTTTTTCTTATATTTTTCGGAATCTCTTTCAATCCTTCAGCGTGGCGAACTGAATGGACTCAATGACCACGGGATTGAGGGGCTTGTCGTTGGTGTTGGTTTTGACTGCCGCGATGGCGTCTACAACCTCCATGCCGTACAGCACCGTACCGAAGGCGGCGTAATTTCCGTCCAAATGGGCTACGTTCTCGGTTTTGTGGCAAATGAAGAATTGGGAGGAGGCGGAATCGGGCGCGTTGGACCGTGCCATGGAAAGGGTTCCTCTCTCGTGCTTCAGGGGATTGTCCACGCCGTTGGAAGCAAATTCTCCCTTAATATTCTCATCGGAGCCGCCGGTGCCGTTGCCCTTGGGATCACCGCCCTGAATCATGAAGTCCGCGATCACGCGATGGAAGATCAGACCGTCGTAAAAGCCCTCGGAGACCAGCTTTTTAAAGTTTTCCACGGTGATGGGAGCCGCGTCGGGGCGAAGCTCCACGATGATGGTTCCGTAGTCCTTGACCTGAATGGCGACCACGTCGGTTTGCTCGTCCACCAGATCAACCTTTTTCAGATTTTCGTCCTTGGCGCAGGACGCCAGAAGCGGCAGGCAAAGCAGCAGAGCCAGCGCAAGACAGAATAATTTTTTTGTCATAAAAATTCTCCTTTTTTTAATCAATTCATGCTACTATTTTAACAAATCTCAAGGGATTTGTCAAGCGGATTTCTTTGTTTGAGGCGCGGAATATAAAAAAAGAGTGATATCAAAATATTTCTAAAATATGGGAAATTGGTCAAAATATTCTTTTGCACGGCTTTTATTTTATGGTACAATTAAGGATGATTGGCGGCGACTGCGCCAAAGCAAGGAGGACGGACATGGCAAAAAGATTTGGCGTTCAGCTTGACCTTTCCAGAAATGCGGTAATGAAGCCGGAGCAGGTCAAGGAATTTGCGCGGACGATGAAAAATTTTGGATATAACATGCTCCAGCTTTACACCGAGGACACCTACGAGATCCCCGACGAGCCCTATTTCGGCTATCTGCGGGGGAGATATTCTCAGGAGGAGCTGAAGGATATCGTGTCCTACTGTGAGTCTATCGGCATGGAGATGGTTCCCGCCATTCAGACTCTGGCGCACATCAGTCAGATCTTTCAGTGGAAGCCCTATAAGCAGATCTGGGATATTGACGATATCATGCTGATCGGAGACGATCGGACCTACGAGCTGATCGAAAAAATGTTCGCCACCACCCGAGAGTGCTATCCCCATTCCCGCTATATCAACATCGGTCTTGACGAGGCGCACAAGATGGGACGGGGCAGATATCTGGATAAAAACGGCTACGAGCCCGCCATGAAGCTCTTTTTGCAGCACATGGCTCGGGTGATTGACATTGCGAAAAAATACGAGTTTGAGCCACTCATGTGGTCGGATATGTTCTTCCGCATCGAGCACGACGGCGCGTACGAGTATCTGACGGGAGCGGAAAAGCCGATCCTGTCCGAGGAGACACTGGCACTCTGTCCCGAGGGGGCTCATCAGGTGTTCTGGCGGTACCACGATGACTGTAAGGAAAACTACGACCGTATGCTGACGGCGCACAACAAATTCCCCGGCGAGACCTGGTTTGCGGGCGGCGCTTGGACGTGGAAGGGTTTCGTTCCAAACAACGAGGCAACCATGCGGGCGATGGGCGCCGCGATGGCGGCATGCCGTGAGAGCGGAACCGAGAATATCGTGATCACCATGTGGGGAGATAACGGCAAGGAGTGCTCCTTCTGGGCAGTGCTTCCTTCTTTGTACTCCATCCGCCGCTTCTACGACGGCGTGACCGATATGGAGCGGATCAAACGAGAGTTCTGTGAGCTGACGGGAGAGAGCTTTGACGATATGATGCTTCTTGATCTGCCTATGGATTACGGCAAGATCGGCGGTTGCAATAAAACGCCTCACAAATTTATGCTATATAACGACCTGTTCGCGGGAATCTTTGATCCCACGGTCCGTCAAGGTATCCGCGAGCAGTACGATTCGCTGGTAAGAAAGCTTCGTCCCTTGGCAAAATCCGAGAGTCGATTCGCGTATCTCTACGACAATATGGCGTGGCTTGCCCGCGCACTGGAGCAGAAATACGATCTGGGCGTGAGAACCAGAGCAGTGTA
Organism: Eubacteriales bacterium; assembly: GCA_045588165.1. Classification (GTDB taxonomy): domain Bacteria; phylum Bacillota; class Clostridia; order Oscillospirales; family CAG-272; genus HGM12713. The sequence continues at coordinate 8,133 of JAZNDP010000110.1, forward strand.
CCAGTCGGGAGACAAGGAATCTCTGAAGAAGCTGACGAATGAGTATCACGAGCTTCTGACCTCTGTGGAGTATTTTGCGGCGACCTTCCGTACCATATGGTATCGGGAGAATAAGCCCTTCGGTCTGGAGGTTCACGAGCATCGCTTGGGCGGACTGATGTACCGGATTCGAGCACAAAGAGACCGTCTCATTCAGTACGTGGAGGGCGCTCTGGATTCGATCCCCGAGCTGGAGGAAACCCTTCTGCCGTATTGGGTAGACTCGCCGACTCCGATCTCCGAGGAGACCAACATGGCGCACGTGAACAATTGGCAGAAGAGCATTACCGTTAACCGAATTTAACCAGCATATCGAAAGGAACACTATGGCGACTTTACTTAAAAAAACATCCAAGGCAGATATGACCGAGGGTCCCTTCCTCAAAAAAATCATTTTGTTTGCGATCCCCGTGGTACTGACCACGTATATCCAACTGTTCTACCATACAATGGATCAGGCGGTAGTGAATCACTTTGGCGTGAGTGGCGGTCTTGCGGCAATCGGAAGCGTGGGCTCCCTCAGCTCTCTGATCACGGGTCTCTTCATGGGACTTTCCGTGGGGGCGGGTGTTGTTGCCGCTCAACGGATTGGTGCGGGACACAAGGAAGAAATCACCAAGGTGATCCATACCTCCGCGCTCCTTGCTTCGATTTTGGGTGGCGTGATCAGCGTACTTGGCGTTCTGCTCTCCCGTTCTCTCCTGATCTGGACAGGCGTTCCCGATGACGTACTGGCACAGTCTACCCTGTATTTGCAGATTCATTTTCTCGGAACCGTTGGTCATATGGTGTATAACTATATGGCTGCCATTCTCCGTTCGGCGGGAGACAGCAAACGCCCTCTTTACTTTTTGCTGATCTCGGGTGCAGCTAAGGTTCTGCTCAGTATTCTCTTTGTGGGTGTCTTCCAATTCGGTGTCGCAGGTGTTTCTTTGGCAACCGCGCTGTCCTATTATTTGTCCGCTACCATGGTCCTCGTGTATATGGCAAGGCAAAAGGGATATCTGCATTTCTCGTTCCATCAGCTGAAACTGGATTTCTCTGCCGTGAAGCAGATTCTTTTGATCGGTGTGCCCTCGGGAATCCAAAGCTCACTGTTCAGCTTGTCTAACGTAGTGATTCAGTCCTCTGTCAACTACTTTGGCTCTGCCGCTATCGCGGGAAATGCGGCGGGAGATAACCTCGGTACTTACGTGTATTACGTTGGACACGCCTTCTATCAGGCGGTGCTGACCTTCGTGGGACAGAACGTGGGCGCGAAGCGGTACGACAACGTCAAAAGGGTGACGGGGGTGTGCCTCGCGTGCGCGATCGTTTCTCAACTGATGTTGGGATCGATCATATTGATCCTCCGTTCCTTCTTCCTGGGATTGACCGGTGTAGAGGATGCGGAAATCCGAAAAGTGGCGGAATACCGTATGACGATCGAGCTTTTGGTTTACTGGATCTGCGGAGTGATGGACGTGTTTTGCGGCGCGCTTCGCGGCATGGGCAAGTCGGTGACCACCACCGTCGTTTCCTTGTTGGGCGCTTGCGCCTTCCGCGTTGCTTGGGTAAAGGTGAT
>JAZNDP010000111.1:0-7373 GCA_045588165.1 Eubacteriales bacterium
TCAGTTTTTTGATGTTCATCGGAAAGCTCATGTGGTAGCTCCTTTCGTTGGTTGATTCATAAATTCGTCGGCAAGGATGACCTCACCTTTTTCAAGAGACGCGGGAACACGGATGATTCGCTGATTGGCGGAGCCGCGGAAACGGAGATTCAGATCCTTCTGCTCCTCCACAAATTTTCCGTCCACCAGTACGTCGATGCACGCAAGCATCCGACGGCAGGTGTCGGGATCTCCCACCTTTCCGGCGGAGAGATGATCGAAGAGAAATCCGGAATAGCACCAAACCGTTTTTTCGGGATAGCGCGCTCGAAGCTTCTCCAAAAAGGGAGCAAGGGCGATCTGGTTTGCGGGCTCAAAGGGCTCGCCGCCGAGGAGGGAAAAACCCTTGATGTAGGCGGGCGCCAAAGCGGCAAGGATCTGCTCCTCGATCTCCTCGGTAAAGGGCTCCCCGTATCCAAAATCCCATGCCTCGGCATTGAAGCAGCCGCGACAGCGATGGGTGCAGCCCGAGACGAAGAGAGAAACTCTCACTCCGGGGCCATTGGCTACGTCGTGTGGTTTGATGGTTGCGTAGTTCATAGTATTTTTGTAAGGGAAACTTCTTGCAAGAAGTTTCCCTTACGATCCCTTCAAGAACTTTGAATGTTAAATGATTGTCATTGTAGGGACCGGCGTCCTCGACGGTCCGCATTGAGGGAAAAACCCCACTTGTGGTTTTTCCCTCTTTTGATTGCTTTGCAATCAAAATTCACCCTTTTCGGGCGCTTTTAAACGATTGGGTGTTTCGACGACTGCGGTCGTCGAACAAGGGCTTTGCCCTTGGGTCCTACGAACCTTTGAAAAGGTTCGATCGAAACTTTTTATTGGCTGCGCGTTGCCGTGGGGGATCAGAGGTGAAGCACGCGGGACTTGATCTCCTTGGTCTTGCCAACGTTCCAGAAGTTTTCACCGAGGTAGCCGCAGGTACGGCGGGTGACGTTCATGCGCTTTTGGTCCTTGTTGTGACAAGAAGGACATTCCCATTCGCCATTGTCGCTGACGATGATTTCACCGTCAAAGCCGCAGACGTGGCAATAGTCGCTCTTGGTGTTGAACTCGGCGTATTGGATATTGTCGTAGATGAAGCGAACGATATCCTCCAGCGCGTCCAGATTGTGGCGCATATTGGGGATCTCCACGTAGGAGATAGCACCGCCCGAGGAAATGGTCTGGAACTGACTTTCAAACTCAAACTTCGCAAAAGCGTCAATGTTCTCTCTTACGTCCACGTGATAGGAGTTGGTGTAGTAACCCTTGTCGGTTACGTCCTCGATGGTGCCGAAGCGGGATTTGTCAATACGGGCAAAGCGGTAGCAGAGCGACTCCGCGGGGGTGCCGTACAGACCGAATCCAAGACCGGTTTCCTTTTTCCAGTCCTCGCACTTGGAGCGCAGACGCTTCATGACGCGCGTTGCGAACTCCAATCCGACGGGATCGGTGTGGCTGACGCCCTTCATCAGCTTGGTGACCTCGTAAAGACCGATATATCCGAGAGAAATGGTGGAGTAGCCGTCGTAGAGGAAGCGGTCGATGGTCTCTCCCTTTTCCAGACGGGCAATGGCGCCGTACTGCCAGTGAACGGGACTGGTATCGGAGAGCGTACCCTTCAGCGCCTCGTGTCGGCAGAGAAGCGCCTTCTTGCAGAGAGCAAGACGCTCGTCGAGGATCTGCCAGAAGGTGTCCTCGTCGCCCTTTGCCAGAATACCGATCTGGGGCAGGTTCAGACTGACCACGCCCTGATTGAAGCGACCCTCAAATTTGTAGTTGCCCTCCGCGTCCTGATAGGGGGAGAGGAAGGAACGGCATCCCATGGGGGAGAAAACGTTCCCCTCGTAGTTTTCCCGCATCTTCTTGGCGGAGATGTAGTCGGGATAGAGACGCTTGGAGGAGCAACGAACGGCAAGGTGGGTGATGTAGTCGTACTTTCCGCCCTTGAGGCAGTTGCACTCGTCAAGCACGTAGATCAGCTTGGGGAAGGCGGGGGTCACGTAGACACCCTTTTCGTTCTTGATGCCCTGATACCGCTGATTGAGGATCTCTTCAATGATCATGGCGTTTTCCTCCACGTACTCATCATCCTCGCGGATATGCATAAAGATGGTAACGAAGGGGGATTGACCGTTGGTGGTCATCAGGGTGTTGATTTGGTACTGAATGGTCTGAACGCCCGAGCGGAGCTCGTCCCGCAGACGGACATCGGCAATGCGCAGAATGGATGCCTCGTCCAGCTCATCCGCGAAGACCTTCTTCAGCTGAGATACGAATTTTTCACGGCTGCGGCGAAGGAACTTGCCAAGGTGTCCGATGTCCACCGACTGACCGCCGTACTGAGAGCTTGCCACGGCGGCAATGATCTGGGTCATAATGGTGCAGGCAACCTGGAAGGACTTGGGGGATTCGATCAGCTTTCCGTTCATAACCGTTCCGTTGTCCAGCATATCCCCGATGTTGATCAGACAGCAGTTGAAGATGGGCTGCAGAAAATAATCGGCATCGTGGAAATGGATGGCGCCTTCATCGTGGGCGCGGGAGATCTCTTCGGGGAGGAGGATTCGGCGGGTCAGGTCCTTGGAAACCTCGCCCGCGATCAGGTCGCGCTGGGTGGATGCGATCACCGCGTTTTTATTGGAGTTTTCCTCCATGACGTCCTTGTTCGAGTTCTTAATCAGAGAAAGAATCGAATCGTCGGTGGTGTTGGCGTGACGCACCAGAGCGCGCTCATAGCGGTAAATAATATAGGCTTTGGAAAGGGTGTATTTTTTCAGAGCCATCAAGCCCTGCTCAACCATATCCTGAATATCCTCCACCAGATAACGGGAGCGCTTTTTCTTCTCAATGCCCGAAACGATCTGCTCGATCTGCTCGTCGGTTACGCGAAATTCTACGTCAACGGCTTCGTTTGCCTTTTGAATGGCGGTAATGATCTTACTCCGATCAAAATCTACGGTCGTACCGTCTCGTTTGATAACTTTCATTCTGTCTCCTCCTTTGTGTCGTTTTTCGATTAGCATGTATTATTATATCGCATATTTTGTGCCGTGTCAAGAAGAAAAACACAATATCTTGTGTTTTTTACATTTTTGTCGGAAAATACAAAAGCAGGGGAGATCTTTATGAATTTTTGCTATACTTTTCGGATATATTGATTGAAACGGGAAAAAAGAAAAACCTTGTTGACAAGTCAACATTTTTATGGTATGATATAAGGTGGAATATTGAGGACACATACCGGGGAGGTGAGAAGGTGTCGGAAAACAGACCGCAAGGAACGGTCAAGACCGGATTTGAGGCGTTTCATGCGTCCATCAGCAACGCCATGAAAAGTCTGGAAAAAATAAAAGCGCGAGGCATGGACGAGTACGGTTTATCCGGAACCTATACCCTGTGCTTGCGTCAGCTGTACGAAAGACCCAACGGGCTGACGCGGACCGAGCTGGCTCAGCGCTGTTGCGTCGATCGGGCGCAGATCACCCGCGTGATCGGAGAGCTGCTTGACAAAGACTTGGTTTTGGAAGTCGGAAACGGCTCCAATTACCGCAAACGGTGTGTCCTGACCGAAAAGGGAAGGAAGCTGACGGCAGAGATCAACGACGCGGTCGATCGGATCCTTACGTTTGTCAGCGGAGAAATCCCACCGGAACGGTTGAAGATCTTTTACCAGACCCTCAACGAGATTTGCGAGAGGCTGAAGCTGGCGGAAGACATGCTGTAAGCTTTTCCCCTGTAATCGTACGGAATCAATCAACAATAACACGATAGAATTATGGAGGATTTATTTCATGAATAATATGGAACAGACCAATAAGAAGCCCGTTCGCGTCAAGACCCATCGGGCGCCCAAGACCGAGCGAAAATACGAGCCCGTGACAAACGCGCTGGATCTTGTGAATATTATCGAAAAACACGGTGACAGAAGAGCGTTTTCTTATTTCGATAAAAAGCGGGAGCTGCATCACGTCAGCTACGCGGAGCTGGGCGTACTGATCAAAAATATCGCCGCGGGATTGACCGAGCAGGGATATGCGGGAAAGCGGATCGCGCTGATCGGCGAGACCTCGGTGGCGTGGGTGGCAACCTATCTTGCGATCCAAGCGGTTGGCGGCGTGGTGATCCCCATGGATAAGGAGCTGGAGATCGAGGTGATCGAGGGCTTTTTGGACAGCGTGGAAGCAGAAGGTATCCTGTATTCCGCATCCTTCAACGGAAAGTTCACCTCTACTATGGAGAATCACAAGAGCCTGACGCTCTTTATTCCCGTTGCTCCCGACGAGACCGAGCTTGCGCAGAAGGGCGTGGTATCCTTCGACGCGTTGGTGGAGAAGGGCGCGGCAGCTGTTGAGGCGGGATACGAGTATCCCCCCGTGAAAGATCCCGATGAGATGGCGGAAATGCTCTTCACCTCGGGTACTACGGGAACCAGTAAATGCGTGATGCTCAGCCAGAAGAACATTTTCTCGGCAGTGACCTCCGCGGCGGAGACAGTGGATTTCAATCCCGACGACGTCATCGTTTCTCTCCTTCCCATTCACCACACCTATGAGCTGGCTTGTATGCTTGGGGCGCTGGATTACGGAATGCACGTCTGCATCAACGACTCCTTGACCCACGTGCTCAAGAACTTTAAGATCTTCAAGCCTACGGGTCTTGTGCTGGTTCCTCTGTACGTCTATACCTTCTATAAGAGAATCTGGACCGAGGCGAAAAAGAGCGGAAGAGAGAAGAAGCTGAAGGTGGGTATTGGCGCGGCTCGCGCTCTGAAGACCGTTGGTATCGATAAGCGGCGGGCGATCTTTGCCGAGGTTTTGAACTCCTTTGGCGGCAGACTGGAAAAGATCATCTGCGGCGGAGCGGCGCTCAACCCCAGAATGATCGAGTTCTTTGACAATTTGGGTATTGGTATTTACGAGGGATTCGGAATTACCGAGTGTTCTCCTTTGGTATTCGTTACCCCTTATTACGCCCGCAAGTACGGCTCGGTAGGACCTACCGTTCCTTGCTGTGAGGCGCGGATCGACGGAGAGGATTATAACGAGAAGGGTTACATCGAGGGAGAGATTCAGGTCAAGGGCGACAACGTGATGCTGGGTTATTATAACAATCCCGAAGCCAACGCGAAGGTCTTTACCGCGGATGGCTGGTTCCGTACCGGAGATGTGGGATATTGCGATGCTGACGGATATTTCTATATCACGGGACGGCTCAAGAGCGTGATCGTTCTGGAGAACGGAAAGAACGTATTCCCCGAGGAGATCGAGGAATATCTCGGAAATATTGAATCCATCGCGGAGTGCGCCGTAATCGGACGGGAAAACGGTGAGGTCGTCAATTTGGTGGCACTGGTATATCCCGATGAGACCAAGTTCCCTGAGGGAACCGATATGGAGACGATGCAAGCGTCCATCGAGGCGGAGATCATGACAATAAACAAGAGATTGCCTACCTATAAGCAGGTCAAGAAGGTGGAACTGAGAGATACGCCCTTCGAGAAGACGACCTCCAGAAAGATCAAGCGTCATTTGCTGAAATAATTCAGGAAGGTATTGACAAAAGCAAAGAAATAGGGTACAATAGATGTGGTTTTTAATACTACTTTGTGAATTGCATTCAACCACATCTGATCCTTTCCGACGGTTTTCGCAGCCACAAGCGGTGTTTGGCGAGGACCGCAAATAAGAAAAAAGAGAGGCAAACTATATGAGTGAATACGTAATTCTTACCGATTCCTCCTCCGACCTGTCGCCCGATCTGGCAAAGAGCCTTGGCGTAGAGATCCTTTCTCTGGAGATTGTGATGGATGACGGCGCAACCAAGAAAAACGACGAGGTTGACGTCAAGGAATTCTATCAGATGCTTCGTGACAAGAAGCACATTACCACGTCCGCCGTCAATATCGAGCGCTTTACCGAGCTGTTCGACAGCTATCTTAGCCGCGGCATTGACGTGCTCTATCTCGGATTTTCCTCCGGACTCAGCGGAACCTTCAACGCGGGCTTCGTAGCGTCTCAGGATCTGGCCGAGAAATATCCCGACCGTAAGATGTACGTGGTGGATACCCTTTGCGCGTCCTTGGGACAGGGTCTGTTCGTTTACCTTTGCGCCAAGAAAAAACAAGCGGGCGCTTCTATTGAGGAGGTCCGCGATTGGGCGGAGGAGAACAAGCTTCATCTGTGCCATTGGTTTACCGTAGACGATCTCTTCTTCCTGAAGAGAGGCGGACGGGTCAGCGCCGCTACGGCGGTGATGGGAACGATGCTCAGCATCAAGCCCGTGATGCACGTGGATAATAAGGGTAAGCTGATCAACGTGCAGAAGGCAAGAGGCAGAAAGGGCTCCTTAGATGAATTGGTCAATAAGATCAAGACCACGGCGATCGAACCCGAGAAGCAGACCATGTTTATCTGTCACGGCGACTGCATTGAGGACGCAAATTACGTAGCGGAGAGAATGAAGAAGGAGCTGGGTGTTCCCGAGGTTATCATTGACTATACGGGACCGGTTATCGGCGCTCACGCGGGCCCCGGTGTATTGGCAGTATTCTATATGGGAACGGAGAGATAATTTATGACCATTAACGGATCTAAATTTTACAATATGCTGATCTCGGCTGCCAACGCTCTGGATAACAAGCAGGAAATCATCAACAACATGAACGTATTTCCTGTTCCGGACGGTGACACCGGCATCAATATGACGCTCACCGTGCGTACCATGAAGAATCTGTCCGCGGAGGACAGTCTCTCTGATTGCGCCAAGAAGGCGGCAGACGTGGCGCTTCGCTCCGCAAGAGGCAACTCGGGCGCCATTCTCTCCCTTTTCTTCCGAGGCATGGCAAAAGCCTTCAAGGGCTTGGATGCCGCTGATGCTTCCGACATGGCGCTTGCCTTCCGTCGAGGATATTCCGAGGCGTACAAGGCGGTCATGAACCCCACGAGAGGAACCATCCTCACCGTTATGCAGTGCTGCGCCGAGGCGGCTGACCGTATGGCTCCCGACTTCACCGGAAACGTGGAAGGACTTCTGCGTCAGCTTCTCTTGGTTTCCGAGGAAGCTTTGGCGCGGACCCCCGACCAGCTTCCCAAGCTGAAGGAAGCCAACGTGGTAGACGCGGGCGGCTATGGCTTCGTTACCATTCTCCGCGGTATGCTCGCCGCCATGGAGCAGAATCCCGTGGTTCTGCTGAACGAGGAGACCAATATCTCCGCCGCCGCGGATTTCTCGGATTTTGACGAGTCGGAGATCACCTTCTCCTACTGTACCGAGTGTATCGTAGACAAGTCCGAGGAACATCTTGGCGAGGGCACCGCTGAGGAGCTTCACCGTCTGATCTGCTCCAT
>JAZNDP010000112.1:0-9822 GCA_045588165.1 Eubacteriales bacterium
CAGCTGTTCGAGAATCGCTTGCTCCGCTTTTGCGCGATTTTTGGAATCGATTCCCGCAGAGACCGTTAAAATTCCCGAATTTTTGTGATAAGACGAGGAGCAGTAATAGCAAAGGCTCATGCGCTCCCGCACGTTGAGAAAGAGCTTGGAGGCGGGGGAGCCGCCAAACAGCTCGTTGAGCATCAGCGCAACGTAGGAGTCGCGGCCCTTACCGTCCGCCGCCGCGCCCGTGCGAAATCCCATGGCAAGCTTTCCCTGGGAGACCGGCATGGGCTCGGTCAGGCGCAGATATCCCGCGCTTTCCTCGGCGCGGGGCAACAGCAGAGCGGGGGAGTCTCCCACCGAGCGGACGCCAAAATATCTTTGAACCGTTTCGGTAATCGTTTCCCGGGAGAGCGTTCCCACGTAAAAAACGTCCATGGGGGCTGTTGCGACTACGCGGCGGTAATACTCGGTCAGCTTCTCCGCCGTCACGTTCTCCAATGCCGCCTCCTGTTCCTTTAGGGTCAGCGCGTTTTTGTCCTCGCGGAACATCAGCTCGGAAAGACGGATGGAGGCATAGGCGCGGGTGTTGTTGACCGTTGCCCGCAAGGAATCCCGCTCAAAGCGTTTTTCCTGCTCCACGGCGGCGGGATCAAAGCACCCGTCACGGAGCTTGGGGCAGAGAAGCATCTGGCTCATCACCTCCGCCACGCCGTCAAGAATTGGCTCTCCGTCGGTGGCGTAGGATTCATCCAGAATCTCCGCGGTAAAAATAAGCGCCAGATTCTTGCCGATTCGCGACGTGCGGATCTCCACGCAGGAGGCGTAAAGCTCGTCCAGACGGCGGTTCAGGTCCGCCATGCTTGGGTAACGAATCGTTCCGCGGCGCAGAACGCCGGGGAGGACGGTATTCAAAATGAGATTTTCTCCGGTGAGGGGCAGAAGCAGCGTCAAGGTCAGCACACCCGTCTTGAACCGGTCGGTTCGGATATGAGACAGACGAACGCCCCGCGTCGGGGCAGAGGTGTGTACGGTCATAGATTCTCCCAAAAATTTCTTCCATTTAATATTAATTAAAATATTATACAACAAAATTGTGACGAAACCAACATCAATTTATGAACAAATCAATAAGACGGCAGTATTTTAAAAAAAACGAAAAAAAGGAAAAAAACTTTTCAAAAATCTCTTGACAAGGAAAGGCGTACCATGGTATAATATACTGCCGCTTAATGTCGGGTCTTTTTTAAGTGCGGTTTGTGCCACCCGATTTAGCGAGTCTTAAAGAAAGAGAGGTGCTTTTCGTGTACGCAATTATTGAAACAGGCGGAAAGCAGTACAAGGTTTGCGAGGGTGATATCGTATTCATCGAGAAGCTCGAAGCAGCCGAAGGCGATACGGTAACGTTTGACCGTGTCAAGGCAGTCTCCGTAGGAGACGATTTCAAGGTAGGCGCTCCCGTAGTTGAGGGTGCGGCTGTTACCGCAAAGGTCGTTGCAAACGGCAAGGGCAAGAAAATTTATGTAATGAAGTACAAGGCTAAGAAAAACGAAAAGAAGAAGATCGGTCACAGACAGCCTTATACCAAGGTACAGATCCTGGCTATTCAGGGCTGAGTCAAATGACCAAAATCGTTTTTTTCAGAAGCGGCGGAGTTTTTTACGGCTTCGAGGAGCAGGGGCATACGGGATATGCGGATGCCGGTGAGGACGTTCTGTGCGCGGCGCTTTCCGCGATGACGATGCTGATCATCAACACCGTAGAGGTGGCGTACGCATCGGATGTGGAGTACACCGTGGACGAGGGAGCGACCCATATTATGGTTCGTGCCAAGGCGGCATTGCCGGAATTTGAGGAGGACGAGAGGAAGCGCTACGCAGTCTCGGGACTCTTTCTGTCCTATTATTATCAGCTCAACGAGCTTCTCGAGGAGTATTACGATCATCTTGACGTGGACGTCAAGGATATCGATTACGTCTGATCGCATCGGAAAACCAGTTTTCAAGTTGTACAAAAAACATTACGTAGGAGGAACGAATCATGTTGAAGCTTAGTTTACAGTTCTTTGCTCATAAAAAGGGAGTCGGTTCTACGAAGAACGGACGTGACAGTGAGTCCAAGCGTCTTGGCGTCAAGAAGGCTGACGGACAGGCTGTCGTTGCCGGCAACATCATCGTAAGACAGAGAGGTACCGCAATCCATCCCGGTAACAACGTAGGTATCGGTAAGGATGACACTCTGTTTGCTCTGATCGACGGCAGAGTAAAGTTTGAGCAGAAGACCAAGGCGAAGAAGCAGGTTAGCGTATACGCTGACTGATTTGCGCCAAATAAAAAACGGATCGCAGAAGCGATCCGTTTTTTTGTTTTAGTTGATGCGTACTTTTGCCGTACCGTCCTCCAGATACTCGATGCGGTCGCCCTCGGAATTGAGGGCGTCCATAAAGGAGAGAAATTCTTCCTTGGAGGCAAATTGCGGCTTGAATTCCGAAAGGATCTCCTTGGCGCGAGCGGCACCGTCCGTCAAGAGCAGATACAACATGGTTAACTGCCATTTCGCGTTATCAACACACGCCACCACGGGGTCAACTACCTCAAAGGTGTTGCCGTGGAAGGTGCCCCGTACTCCGCCCGCGTAGGGCTGAACGGTGGGCATGATCATGGAAAGATCTCCCATGTCGGTGCTTCCCGTGCTGTAATTGTCACGGATCTCATAGGAATGCTGTGGGATCGCCATCTCCGCTGCCTCGCGGGAAAGCTCGATCATGGCGGGGGCGTTGTTTAGGGGGGAGTATCCGGGGATATCCACGATCTCCACGTTGGCGTTCAGAGAGAGCGCCGCGCCCGTCAGAGCCTGATTGATCTTTTGATTGTTTTTGCAGATGGCGTCGTAGGTTTTTCCGCGGACGTAGCTTTCCATGCGTACCTCTTCGGGGATCGCGTTGACGATACTGCCCCCCTTTGTGATAATGGGGTGGAACCGAACCAGATCCGAGTCGGAAAAGGTCTCACGCAGGGCGTTTGCCGCGTTCATGCCGCAGTTCGCCGCGTAAAGCGCGTTGACGCCGTTCCACGGGGCGCCTCCCGCGTGAGCGGCTTGTCCTTTATAAATGATATTTTTTGCCAGACAGCCAACCGAGCCCTGCTGAACGTAATAGTCCCAGCCCGGGTGAACCATGAAGGCGATATCCACACCGTCAAAGTAGCCGCGGCTGATGAATTCGAGCTTTCCGCCAAAATATTTGATAATCCCTTTTTCCTTCAGGGTACGACGGTATTCGATCTCCAGAAGTTCCTCCGCGGGAACGGCGCACAGACGGATCTTACCGCACAGACCGTCCAGAATATGCGGCTCGGTCAGAGCGGCGGCAATGCCGAGGAGCGTGGCGGACTGAATGTGATGTCCGCAGGCGTGAACAGCACCCTTTGTGGGCTCGGCTTCGGGGTGAGAGGGGCAGAGAACCGAGTCCATCTCCCCAAGGATCAAAACCTCGGGACCCTCGCGCCCCGTGTCAATGCGGGTATAAAATCCGGGGATATTTTCCGCGCGGGTGAGGGTGTATCCCAGATCCTCGAATTTCTTTTCCAGATAAGCGGAGGTCTCCCATTCCCGATAACCTGTCTCGGGGTGACACCAGATAAAGCGCTCGGCATCCAGAATCATGTCGCGGTATTTCTCAACGGCACTTTGCAGCTTTTTTACGATTTCCATCTTTGTCTGTCCTTCCTTTTTTTAGCGATAGAACGGTATATTCTTATTATATCTTTTTTTGTGTGGGAAATCAAGAGAAATGCAAATTTTTGATATAGAAAAATTCGATCGCCGATGGCAAAAAAACTTGACAAAAGGTGAAATTTCATGTATAATAGTATAATTGGAATGATTATGCCCTTTTTCGGGGATAGACAATAAAAGGTGGGAACCGAATGGAAGAAAAAACGAAGAAAAACCGTCTCGTTTCCTCTGCGGAAATGGAGAAGCAAAAAGAATATACGGCGCGTGTCCGAGCCGAAAATGAACGCCTCTTCGCCCTGCGCGGAGAGAGACCGCTCGCCTATGTGTTGACCCTTGGCTGTCAGCAGAACGAAGCCGACAGCGAAAAGCTTGCGGGAATGGCGAGATCGATGGGGTATGAGATGTGCGACGACCCTGCCGCGGCGTCCCTGATCATGGTAAACACCTGCGCCATTCGGGAGCACGCGGAGAAGCGAGCCCTGTCCTTGGTTGGACAGTATAAGCATCTCAAGGCAAAAAATCCCGAGCTGATCATCGTCATCTGCGGCTGTATGGTGGTTCAGGAGCATCGGGTCGAGGAGATCAAGCATCGCTATCCCTACGTGGATATTTTGTTTGGTACCTCCTCCATTCACCGCTTTCCGGAGCTGTTGTTTGAAAAGAAAAGCCGCCGCAAGCGGATCTTCCATCCCGACGAGAGCGACTATCTCGTTGCCGAGGATATTCCGATTCAGCGTAGGAGCTCCTATCGGGCATGGGTCTCGGTGATGTACGGCTGTAATAATTTCTGCTCCTACTGCATCGTGCCCTATGTCCGCGGACGGGAGCGAAGCCGTGAGAAGGAGGAAATTGTCCGTGAGGTGCGGGAGCTGGTTGCCGATGGCTATCGGGATATCACCCTGCTGGGACAGAACGTCAACTCCTATGGAAAGGACGGGGCAAAAAATTACGACTTTGCCGATCTTCTCCGTGAGTTGGATGAGATCGAGGGAGATTTCTGGCTTCATTTTATGACCAGCCATCCCAAGGACGCCACGAGAAAGCTCATCGACGTGATGGCGCAATCTCGCCACGTGGCGCGGCATTTCCACCTGCCCATGCAGTCGGGAAACGACCGTGTGCTGAAGGCAATGAACCGCCGATACGATTTTGAGAAATATATCGGTATCGTGGACTATATTCGGGAAAGAATGCCGGACGCCGTGATCACCTCGGATATCATCGTCGGCTTCCCCGGGGAGACCGAGGAGGAGTTTGAGGATACCCTGTCGGCGCTGAAGCGGGCGAGGTTTGATATGATCTATTCCTTTATCTATTCGCCAAGGAAGGGAACCCCCGCGGCAGAGCTGGACTGTCAGATCGACGATGCCGTCAAGAGCGAGCGCTTTGAACGACTGCTCTCGGTGCAAAACGAGATCTCCCGCTCCGCCAACGAGCCCCTCAAGGGCAAGACGGTGCGCGTGCTGTGTGACGGTGTCAGCAAGAATAACACAAGCGTATTCAGCGGACGGACCGAGGGAGGAAAGATCGTATTCTTCGACGGTGTCGAGGAGGATACGGGAAAATTTTTGAATGTATTAGTGGATCGAACCGAGCCCTTTGCGCTCTGGGGAACCATTTGTGAAAGGAAATAAAAAAATGGAAAACATGAATATTTTTGATCTTGCCGCCGCTCTCGGTAAGGCACTCAAGGAAGACGAAAAGCTGGTCCGTCTGGAAAACGCAAAGCGCGCGTACGAATCCGATGGAGATCTGCAGAAAATGATGGTGGAATACGAGGTTCAGCAGAAGGCTCTGCAGGGAGAGATCACCCGTGAGGAGAGAGATACCCACTTCATCGATACCATCCAGAAGCGGATCAACGAGCTCTATAATTCCATTATGTCTCACCCCGTGTTTGCGGAGCTGAATGAGGCGCAGTCGGATGTGAACGAGCTGATGAATGCCGTGAATAATACCATCACCTTCCATATCACGGGAGAGATGCCCTCCGCCTGTACCCACGACTGCTCAACCTGCGGCGGAGGCTGCCACTGATTCTGAAGAAATAGACGGAGGATCGAAGCTATGACTCCAATGATGGAGCAATATTTCGAGATCAAAAATCAATATAAGGATTATCTGCTGTTCTACCGCTTGGGCGACTTTTACGAAATGTTCTTCGACGACGCGATTCTGGCATCCCGTGAGCTGGAGCTGACCCTGACGGGACGGGATTGCGGAGAGGCGGAGAGAGCCCCCATGTGCGGCGTACCCTTCCACAGCTCGGAGGGATATATCGGTAAGCTGATTGAAAAGGGCTATAAGGTAGCCATTTGTGAGCAGACCGAGGATCCTGCCCAGGCAAAGGGACTTGTGCGCCGTGAGGTTATCCGCGTGGTGACCCCGGGTACGGTGATCGAGACCAATTTGCTCTCCGAGAAGAAAAATAACTATCTCTGCGCGGTCTACCTGAACGAGTTTGAGTGCGGCATCGCCTTTGCGGACGTGTCCACGGGACAGGTCAACGCCACCGCGTTCAGCGGAGATCAGCTGGAAGCAAAGCTTCGCAATGAGATGGGAACCTATTGTCCCAGTGAGGTTATCGTCAATCTGAGCGACAAGAAGCTTGGGGAGACGGAGGAGTTTATTCGCGGACGGATCAGCGCCATGCTGACTCATAACCGTCCCACCGAGTTTGAATTTGAGGGCGCGAGAGAAGCTGTTTTTGCCCAGTTTGACCGTCAGCTGAAGGAGACGGAGAGGGAAAACAGACCGCTGATCTGCGCGCTGGGCGGCTTGCTGTCGTATATTCGCGAAACGCAAAAGCGAGACGTTTCCTATATCAAGGATCTGACCGTTTACTCCGAGGGTCAGTTTATGGAGCTGGATATCAACACCAGACGGAATCTGGAGCTGACCGAGACCATGCGGACCAAGGAGAAAAAGGGGTCCCTGCTTTGGGTTCTGGATAAGACCAGAACGGCGGCGGGCGCCAGATTGCTCCGTCAGTGGGTGGAGCATCCTCTTCTGAATGTGGGCACCATTACCCGCAGACAGAACGCGGTGGAGGAGCTGTTCGGCAATTATATGCTCCGTGAGGAAATGGGCGCAATCTTGGAAAACGTGCTGGATCTGGAACGGCTGGTGACCAAGATCGTCTTCGGAACCGCCAACGGAAAGGATCTGCGGGCGGTGGCAACCACGATCTCGGTTCTGCCCGAGATGAAGCGGCTGATTGCCGAGTGCCGATCGGACGAGCTGTCGGATATCGGCAGAGAGCTGGAGACTTTAGACGATATCTTTGATCGGATCGATTCGGCTATTTGCGAAAATCCCCCCTTCTCGGTGCGGGAGGGCGGCATGATCGCGGACGGCTTCCACGCGGACGTGGACTATCTCCGCTCGGTGATGAGGGACGGAAAGGGTTGGATCGAGAAGGTCGCCAACGAGGAAAAGGAAAAGACGGGCATCAAGACACTGAAGATCGGCTACAATAAGGTGTTCGGATACTATATTGAGGTATCGAAATCCTTTATGGATTCGGTGCCCGACAGCTACGTGCGAAAGCAGACGCTTGCCAACTGCGAGCGGTATATCACACAAGAGCTCAAGGACATGGAGTCCACCATTCTGGGCGCGGAGGATAAAGTCTGCGCGCTGGAGTACGAGCTGTTCTGTCAGGTTCGCGGATACGTGGCGGACAACAGCGCCCGTATTCAGAAGGCGGCAGCGCTGATGGCAAGGCTTGACGCGTATTTGAGTCTGGCTACCGTGGCGGCGAAGAACCATTACGTTCGTCCCGAGGTGGATCAAAGCGCCCTCATTCATATCAAGGACGGCAGACATCCCGTGGTGGAGCAGTTTGTCAAGGATACGTATTTCGTGCCCAACGATACCGAGCTGGATACCGACCGAAACCGTCTGATGCTGATTACGGGTCCCAATATGGCAGGTAAATCCACCTATATGCGGCAGATCGCCGTCATTGCTCTGATGGCGCAGATCGGCTCCTTCGTTCCCGCAAGAGACGCCAGAATCGGTGTGATCGATAAGCTCTTTACCCGTGTCGGTGCCTCCGACGATCTGGCATCGGGACAGTCAACCTTTATGCTGGAGATGAACGAGGTGGCGTATATTCTGCGCAACGCCACGAGAAAGAGCCTGATCATTTACGACGAGGTCGGACGGGGAACCTCCACCTTTGACGGAATGAGCATTGCCCGCGCGATTATTGAATATACCAACAGCCGAAAGATCGACGCCAAGACCCTGTTTGCCACCCACTATCACGAGCTGACCGTGATGGAGGAGGAAATGGAGGGTGTGGTCAATTATAACATTGCCGCAAAAAAGCGGGGCGATAACATTACCTTCCTTCGCAAGATCGTACGGGGCTCTACCGACGACAGCTACGGAATCGAGGTGGCAAAGCTGGCGGGACTGCCGGGCGAGGTGATCCGCCGAGCCAAGGAGGTCCTTGCCACAGTAGAAAAGACCGCCCGCGCCCTCAGCACCTCGGATGCAAGGGTGGAGGAGACCGACGAGTCCTTGATCACCTTTGACGACTGCGTGAACGAGCAGGTCATCGAGGAGCTGAAGGCGGTGGATATCAACACCCTATCTCCCTATGAGGCAATGAGCTTTTTGTTCAATCTGCAAAAGAGATTGAAATAACCTACGTAATATCCACGAAAGGAGATCGGAATGGGAAAAATTAACGTGCTGTCCTTTGCTGTGGCGAATCTGATCGCGGCGGGAGAGGTGGTGGATCGTCCTGCCTCCGTCATCAAGGAACTGCTGGAAAACGCCATCGATTCGGACGCGAACCGCGTTACCGTTGAAATCCAAAACGGCGGCGTGACCTATATGCGCGTAGCGGATAACGGATGCGGCATGGAGCCGGAGGATCTTCCGGTCGCCATTCGAAGACACGCCACCAGTAAGATCAGGGAGGCGGCGGATCTGGAGGGGATTCTGACCCTCGGCTTCCGCGGAGAAGCTCTTGCTGCCATTGCGTCGGTGTCCGATCTTCGGATCATTTCCAAAACCCGAAACGCCGCGGTGGGATCGATGCTGGAGGCAAAGGGCGGAAATATTATGGGCGTGAGCGAGAGAGCATGCTCGGACGGCACCACGGTGATCGTGGAAAATCTTTTCGCCAACGTTCCAGCCAGACGGAAATTCCTCAAAAAGGACGTCACCGAGGCAATGGCGATATGCGCCTTGGTGGAGAAGATCGCCCTTTCCAAGCCCGAGATCGCGTTTCGGTTGATCATCGACGGAAATATCCGTCTGGAAACGGCGGGAGACGGCAATCTGAAAAATGCCGTTTACGCCATCTTTGGCAGAGAGTTTGCCGCAAAGCTCTTGCCCACCCAGCTGACGGTGGACGGCATTGAGGTCAGCGGGTTCGTGGGGCGCTCCGATAACGTAAGAGCCAACCGAAATTATCAGAATTTCTTTATCAACGGACGGTACGTCAAGAGCAAGACCGCTATGGCGGCGCTGGAGCAGGCGTATACCTCCTATATCCCCCCCGAAAAATTCCCGTGCTGTGTTCTGTTCTTGAAAATTCATCCCGCGGCGGTAGACGTGAATGTGCATCCCGCCAAGCTGGAGGTGAAGTTTTCCAATGAAAAGCCGGTCTTTGAGGCGATCTATTACGCGGTGAGAAATGCGCTGGAGTCCAACGTATCCCGTCCCGATATTCGGCTCAAGGCTGCCGAGAGAGCCGGTCGGATCGAGGAAAAGCTCTCCGATTCCCAAACCCCCATTGAGAACGGCAGAGCCGAGTCGGTAACGAAAAGACAGATCAAGGCGGAGATCCCGATGACCTCGCCACAGCCCTCGGCGCAAAAAAAGACGGGCGGCTTTGCCCATATGAGCGCGGCGGATTACGTGAACCAATATCTGAACAATCTGCCCCCCGCCCAAGAAAGCCAACCCAAGGCAAGAGCAGAGGAACCCGTGCCGCGTCCCGCGCCGAAGCGGGAGCCGACCTTGGCAGAATTTCCCAAAGCCGAGTCTGCGGCGCCCATCAAGAAAGAGCCCGTGGCTTCTCCCCCCGAGCAACCCGTTGTCGTTCCTCCCGCCGTAGTCGAGGAGAGGGAGAGCAAGAGCAAG
>JAZNDP010000113.1:0-16343 GCA_045588165.1 Eubacteriales bacterium
CCGCCCACACAGGCAACGATGGCGCTGGGCAGATGACCCGTCATCTCGATAAACTGATCTCTTGCCTCAATACCAACCACGCTCTGGAAATCACGAACCATCATGGGGAACGGATGAGGTCCGAGCACGGAACCGATGCAGTAAATGGAGTCCTTATACTCCTTGCTGTATGCGTCAAACGCAGCATCAACCGCTTCCTTCAGAGTTTGAAGTCCGTGGGTAACCTCCACAACGTTCGCACCGAGGATTTTCATTCTCGCCACGTTGGGAGCTTGCTTTTTAATATCAACCGACCCCATATAAATGTCACATTTCAGACCGAAATATGCCGCGGCAGTTGCCAGTGCTACGCCGTGCTGACCCGCTCCGGTCTCGGCGATCACCTTCTTCTTGCCCATGTACTTTGCAAGAAGAGCCTCACCCATGCAGTGATTCAACTTATGAGCGCCCGAATGGTTCAGATCCTCTCTTTTCGCATACAGCTGAACCTTTCCGCCCAGGGCATCGGACAGTCTCTCCAGATGCGTAACAGGCGTAGGGCGCCCCTGAAATTCCTTGCGGATCCGACGTAGCTCGGCGATGAACTTTCTGGACTGACAAATGGAATAATACGCCTCGGTGATCTCCGCCATTGCGTCCTTCAGCTTCTCATCGATATATACGCCGCCGTACTTTCCGAAATATCCCTCTTTGTTGGGATAGTTATTAAAATAAGTATCAAAATCTACACCGTTCAGTTTCATTTTTTCTTTCCTCCAAAAATTTGTATAGTTATCGTTATTGATTCATTTCAAATTTCATTCGCCATCGCATGGACAGGATCAACATTTCTTTTCCCTCCAAAAAACAAAAAAACTGCCCCTGAACTCAGGGACAGGAACAAACCTGCGGTACCACCCGTGATTGACGATAAACGTCCACTTTGCATTGCCATACAGCAATTCCAAACAATAACGGATTCGGCTTCCGTCGGTTACTACTCGGGTCCTCCCTTTCGACCGCCCTCATAAGTCCATTCACCAAACGTACGGCATCGCACTTCCACCGCCTGCGACTCTCTGAACCCGATCCGATTGGCTACTATTCTTAATCATCGGTTTATGGTGTAATTATACTCAAAAACGCTCTTTTTGTCAAGACAAAATGCCGTATTTCGGAAAAATACGGCATTTTGCACAAACAATAGCGATATTATTGATGGTTATTCGGTCAAACTTAAGACATGCACTTAACAAGGACTGCCTTCTGGGCATGCAGACGGTTCTCCGCCTCATCAAAGATCTCATCGGCATGAGCCTCCAGAACCTCCGCGGTGATCTCTTCTCCACGGTGAGCGGGCAGGCAATGCAGAACCATAGCGTCGCTCTTGGCATGCGCCATCACGTCGGAGTTGATCTGATATCCCTTGAAGATTTTCTTTCTTTCCTCAGCCTCCGCTTCCTGTCCCATAGACGCCCAAACGTCGGTATAAAGAACGTCAGCATCCTTTGCCGCCTCCATGACGTCATCCGTACAAATGAAGGTTCCGTTTTCATATGCCCACTTCATAATCTCGGCATCGGGCTCATAGCCCTTGGGACATGCTACAGAGACCGTCATGCCCATCTTGATTCCGCCTACGATCAAAGAGTTGGTCATATTGTTACCGTCACCGATATAGCAAAGCTTATTGCCCTTGATGGTTCCCTTGTGCTCACGAATCGTCAGCAGATCAGCAAGAACCTGACAGGGGTGACAATAGTCGGTAAGACCGTTGATGATCGGGATCGAGCCGCAAGCTGCCAGCTGCTCCACCTCTGCCTGATCAAAGGTACGGATCATAATGCCGTCCAGATAACGAGACAGCACTCTTGCCGTATCCTCAATAGGCTCACCGCGACCGATCTGAAGATCACGGGAACTGAGGAAAAGCGCCGATCCTCCCAGATCGTACATACCCACCTCAAAGGATACACGGGTACGGGTAGAGGACTTCTCAAAAATCATACCCAAGGTTTTCCCTGCCAGAATGTGATGCTCAATTCCATTCTTCTTTTCGTATTTCAACTGATCTGCCAGATTTAGGATTTCCGTGATCTCCTTCTCGGACAGATCCATCAGCTTCAACAAGTGCTTCACTTCGCACATACCTCCTTCAAAACGGAAATTGCTTTCTTTAAGTCATTCATATCAATGTTCAGCGCGGGCAACAGGCGAACCTTATGCTTTGCCTTGATGACCAAAACGCCCTTCTCTCTACATGCGGCAATAACCTCTGCTGCGTCCTTTTCACATTCCACGCCGATCATTAATCCCAAGCCGCTGACACTCTTGATTCCAACAGCGCCCGTCAGCTCGTCAAAAATGTATTGACTACGTTCTCTGACACCTGCCAGAACGTTCTCGTCTATACGGTTGAGAATATTCAGCGCCCCCGCGCAGCAAACAGGATTTCCGCCAAAGGTGGAGCCATGCATCCCCGCGCCAAGAACATCCTTTACCTTCTCCCCAAGCAAGGTAGCTCCGATGGGCAAACCGCCTCCGAGCCCCTTTGCGGTGGATACGACGTCGGGTGTAATGCCAAAATTCATGTATCCGTAGAGCTTTCCGGTTCTTCCGTTTCCTGTCTGAACCTCATCGGCAATCAGAAGAAGATCCTTTTCCTTGGCAATTGCCTCGATTTCCTTCAGAAAATCCGTCGTCAAGGGACGAACTCCGCCCTCGCCCTGTACCACCTCAAACATAATGGCGCAGCAAGGCGTCGATTCCGCGAGTCGTCTTACGTCCTCGGCGTCATTTGCCTCGGCATGAACGAATCCTTCCGTCAGCGGTAGAAAATCCTTGTGAAAAACATCTTGTCCCGTGGCGGCAAGGGTGGTCAACGTTCTGCCGTGAAAGCTGTCCTTCAGGGTAATGATAGTGGTATATCCTTCCCCTTTCGTCATCTCCCCGTATTTTCTCGCAACCTTGATGGCGCATTCATTTGCTTCTGCGCCCGAATTGGAGAAAAACACCTTTTTCATACCGGTACGCAAGCAAAGCTGCTCCGCGAGACGGGCGCAGGGCTCACTGTAATACAGGTTAGAGGTATGCTGAATTTTGTTCAGCTGTTCGATCACCGCCGAAACCCACTCCCCATCGGACACGCCAAAGCCGTTTACGGCAATACCCGTGCCAAGATCGATATATTCTTTCCCGTTTTCGTCCACCACACGGGAACCGCTTCCCTTCGTCAGACAAAGAGGAAACCGTGCGTAGGTGGATGCAACGTATTGCGCGTCCAGTTGTTTAATGTCCATAATGATTCCCCGATACAAACATGGTACCGATTCCTTCATTCGTCAGCGTTTCAATGAGAATGGAATGAGGGATTCGTCCGTCAATAATAAATACCTTGTGCACGCCCTGTCGGATTGCCTCGATACAACAGTTAACCTTGGGGATCATGCCTCCGCTGATAACGCCCTCCCGCATCAGTTGGGGAGCGTCACTGACGTTGATCTTGGAGATCAACGTAGTGGTGTCATTCTTATCCCGCAGAATGCCGTCAATATCGGTCATGGAGATCAGACTTTCACACTTGAGCTGTCCCGCAATTCTCGCAGCGGCAGTATCGGCGTTGATATTATAGCTGTTTCCGTTCTTATCGCATCCGATGGTGGATACAACGGGAATATATCCCTTCTCCAGAACGTCCAGAATCGGCTCTACATTGACATCGGTGATCTCACCCACGTATCCAAGACGGGGATCCTTCTGCTCTGCCATGATCATATGATCGTCAAGACCGCAAAGGCCGATCGCCTTGCCGCCCTTATTCTGGAGAAGATTCACAAGATTCTTGTTGATCTTGCCCGCAAGAACCATTTGCACGATCTCCATCGATTCCTTGTCGGTAACACGGAGTCCGTCCACAAACTCGCTCTTCTTTCCGATCTTTCCCAGCATTTCCGTGATCTCGGGACCTCCGCCGTGAACCAAAACCACCTTGATTCCGATCAGAGACAGCAGGACGATGTCACCCATCACGGCTTCCTTGAGCTCATCATTGATCATTGCGTTTCCGCCGTACTTGACAACGATGATCTTGTTGTAATATTTTTGGATATAGGGCAATGCCTCAACCAAGATTTGCGCGCGTTGCGCGTTATTGATTTCCATAGTATCTCCTTATGATCACGTACGATAGTCGCCGTTGATCTTCACGTAATCGTAGGTCAGATCACAACCCCAAGCGACAGCGGCACCTTCGCCGCTATGCAGCTCAATGAGGATCTGAATTTCAGACTCCAGAAGGATCTCCTTCGCCTTCTCCTCGGAGAACGGTACACCCGCTCCCATCCGGCAAACGGCGATCTCACCCTTGGCAGAGCGGAAGGAAACGTCTACTTTATGAACGTCCACGTCCGCGCCACTGTATCCAACGGCGCAAAGAACACGACCCCAGTTCGCGTCCGCGCCAAACATTGCCGATTTGAACAAGGAGGAGCAGATCACGGACTTGGCAACAATACGAGCGTTTTTCTCGTCAACAGCCCCTGTAACCATACATTCCAGAAGCTTCGTAGCACCCTCGCCGTCCGCCGCGATCATACGACACAGATAAGCTGTTACGGCATGCAAAGCCTCGCAGAACGCTTGATAATCGCCGTTTTCCTCGGTGATCATGGTATTTCCCGCCAAGCCATTTGCCATAATGGATACCATATCATTGGTGGAGGTATCTCCATCGATGCTCACCATATTAAAGGAGGTTTTCACATCCTCCTTCAGCGCCTTTGACAGCATTTCAGAGGAAATGGCGCAGTCGGTGGTCACAAACACCAGCATAGTTGCCATATTTGGATGGATCATACCGCTTCCCTTCGCGATACCGCCAATGCGGCAGACCTTTCCATCTACCTCAAATTCAAAGGAAATCTCCTTGGGCTTCGTATCGGTGGTCATGATTCCCTCACAAGCAAGATTGCTGTACGCGCCAAGTCCTTCAACCAGCGCGGGGATTCCGTTGGCAATGGGCTCAATATTCAAGGGCTGACCGATGACTCCCGTTGACGCTACGATTACGTTCTCCGCGGAAATCTTCAGCTCCTTTGCCAGCAGCTCGCTCATCTGCTCGGCAATCTCAATTCCGTTTGCGTTGCAGGTGTTGGCGTTGCCGCTATTACAGATCATTGCCTGCGCCACACCGTCGGCAATATGATTCTTTGTCACCGTCAAGGGTGCGCCTTTTACAAGATTCTGCGTATAAACTGCCGCCGCGGAAGCGGGAATTTCACTGTAGATCAAAGCCAGATCGCGCTTCGTCTTATTTCTGCGGATTCCGCAATGGATTCCGTTTGCCAAAAAGCCCTTCGCCGCGCAAACGCCTCCCGTTATCTGTTTCATTTTATCTCGTCCTTTCTAAATTACAATTCCAGTCCGGTACCGGGGTCTGCGCCCAGAACCAAATTCATACATTCCACAGCCGCACCGGATGCGCCCTTGCCGAGATTATCGTACATAGCGATCAGCAGAATCCGATCCTCGTTTCCCGCCACGGTGATACGCATGCTGTCCTTTCCTGCCACCGCATGAGCCGAAATAAAGCCGCCTTCGTCTCCCCTTTCCACATAGGAAACGATCTCTCCCGTATATTTCTTGCGGTAGATCGCACGAACCGTCTCGATTGTTCCATCCTTGAGATCAGAAGCAAACAGAGGCACCGTCACCGTCATTCCGCTATAAAAATTCGAAACGATGGGACAGAAGATCGGCTCACGGGTCAGTCCCACAATCGCCTTCATTTCCTTCAGATGCTTATGCTGCTGCGTCAGACCATACTGTCTGGGAGCGCCAAGCAAGAACTCCTTTTCCTCCGCCTCATAATCAGCAATCATTTTCTTGCCTCCGCCGCTGTATCCCGTAATGGAATGACAGGTCAGGGGCTGATCGGCAGAAAGTACGCCCGCCTCAATCAGAGGATACACCAAAGAAATAAATCCGCTGGCATGGCAACCCGGCACCGCGATCCGCTTGGCGGTGGGAAGCTTCTTGGCAATTGTCTCGGACAGCTCCGGAAAACCGTAGCACCATCCCGCATTCGTTCTATGAGCGGTGGACGCGTCAATCACGACAACGTCTGGGTTCTCGATCATCCCTACCGCCTCAATTGCCGCCGCATCGGGCAGACAAAGGAAAGCGATATCACAAGAATTTAATGCTTGCTTTCTTGCCTCGGGATCCTTTCGCGTCTCTTCCGGCAGAAGCATCAAGGATACGTCCTCTCTGCTACTCAAACGCTCAAATATGCGAAGTCCCGTCGTGCCGACGCTTCCGTCAATAAATATCTTCTTCACGCTTCCAGCTCCTTTCGCGCATACGCGATCTGCCGCTCTACCGATGCCACCGAGGTGCCTCCCTCGGAAATTCTCTTGCTCACACAGGTCTCCAGAGAAATCTCATCATACAGATCGTCCTCAAACAGCTCGCTGTGCGCCCGATACGCCTCCATGGGAAGGTTGTCCAGAACACAGCCCTTCGAGATACATTCCGCAACGATTTGTCCCACGATCTTGTACGCGCTTCGGAAGGGCATTCCCTTCTTGGTCAAATAGTCGGCAAGATCGGTCGCATTGATAAATCCTTCCTGCGCCGCCCGATACATATTCTCGCTCTTGACCTTCATTGTTCGGATCATGGGCGCGAAAATATCCAGACACATTTTCACCGTTTCGATGGAATCAAAGAGTGCCTCCTTATCCTCCTGCATGTCCTTGTTATATGCCAGAGGCAGTCCTTTCATCATGGTCAGTAAAGTCAACAGATCTCCATAGACCCGTCCGGTCTTTCCACGAACCAGCTCCGCCATATCCGAGTTCTTCTTCTGGGGCATGATGGAGGATCCTGTGGTGTACGCGTCGTCCAGCTCCACGTAACGAAACTCCCAGCTGGACCACAGAATGATCTCCTCGGAAAAACGGGACAGATGCATCATGATCACCGAAAAGGCGCTCATAAACTCAATACAAAAATCACGGTCGGAAACTCCGTCCAAGCTGTTCAGCATAATACCGTCAAAGCCGAGAAGATTTGCCTCCATGCGGCGATCCGTGTTGTAGGTCGTACCCGCCAGAGCGCAGGAACCGAGAGGAGACAGATTCATTCTCTTTGCGGCATCCTTCAGACGGTCAATGTCCCGCAGGAACATCATAGCATACGCCATCAGGTGATGTCCGAAGGTAATAGGCTGTGCTCTTTGCAGGTGAGTATATCCGGGAACGATCACCGCCTTACTCTTCTCCGCCTGATCCGCAATATCCAAGATCAGCTGCTTCAAAAGAGCGACGATCTCCTCCGCTTCGTCACGAAGATACATTCTTACGTCAACTGCCACCTGATCGTTTCGGCTACGGGCGGTGTGCAACCGCTTTCCCGCATCCCCGATCCGTCTGGTCAGCTCCGCTTCCACAAACATGTGAATATCCTCGCAGCTCATATCAAATTCCAAAGAGCCGCTGTTCAGGTCGTCCAGAATTCCGCAAAGACCCTCTACGATTTTTTGACTGTCATCCTTGGATATGATTCCTTGCGCTGCCAACATCTGCGCATGCGCCACAGAACCGGCGATATCCTGCTTATACATTTTATAATCAAAGCGAATCGAGGAGTTAAAATCATCCGCCTTGCTGTCCAGCACCTTGGCAAACCTGCCTGCCCACATCTTTTCCATGCTACATATATTACGCACTTTTGCCTGTCGTCTTTCGGCGGCAGGCAAAAGTGCTTCCTTTACAATTTATTTCTTGCTGTTCTTCTCGTCAACCTGAGCCTGAACCTTGATGGGCAGACCAAACAGGTTAATAAATCCGGTAGCATCCGCCTGATTATATACGTGATCCTCACCAAAGGTAGCAATCTCCTCGGAGTACAGAGAGTAATCACTCCATGCGCCCGCCTTAATGATGTTACCCTTATAGAGCTTCAGCTTTACCGTACCGGTAACGTTTTCCTGAGTCTTCTCCACGAAGGCAGACAGAGCCTCGCGCAAGGGGGTGAACCACTGACCGTTGTACACAAGATCCGCAAAGCAAACGGAAAGCTCTGCCTTCTTGTGTGCCACGTACTTATCCAAGCAAAGGGTTTCCAGATAGCTGTGAGCGGCATACAGAATCTCTCCACCGGGCGTCTCGTAAACACCGCGACACTTCATGCCGACCAAACGGTTCTCCACGATATCCAGAAGTCCGATACCGTTCGCTCCGCCAACCTTGTTCAAGTTCAGGATGATGTCCTTCGCGCTCATCTTCTCGCCGTTGTACGCAACGGGACGACCCTTCTCAAACTCAAGGGTAATATAGGTAGGAACATCGGGAGCCAGAATGGGAGAAACGCCCATCTCAAGGAATCCTTTCTTCTCGTAGAGAGGTTCGTTGCCCGCATCCTCCAGATCCAAGCCCTCGTGGCTCAGGTGCAACAGGTTCTTATCCTTGGAGTAGTTGGTCTCACGGTTGATCTTCAGAGGAACGTTGTGCGCCTCTGCATACTCGATCTCCTCCTCACGGGACTTGATGGTCCACTCACGCCAAGGAGCGATAATGGGCATATCGGGTGCGAATGCCTTGATGGTCAGCTCGAAACGAACCTGGTCATTGCCCTTACCGGTACAGCCGTGACAGATCGCGTCTGCGCCCTCCGCCTTTGCGATCTCAACGATACGCTTCGCGATAATGGGACGGGCAAAGGAGGTACCCAGCAAATAATCCTCGTACTTTGCGCCCGCCATCATGGTAGGTACAATGTAATCATCTACAAACTCATCGGTCAGATCCTCGATATAGCACTTGGAGGCACCTGTCTTGATTGCCTTTTCCTCCAGACCGTCAAGCTCGTCGCTCTGACCTACGTTACCGCTGACAGCGATAACCTCGCAATTATTATAATTTTCCTTCAGCCACGGAATAATAATAGAGGTATCCAAGCCTCCGGAATACGCCAGTACAACCTTTTTAATGTTCTTCTTATCCATGATTTCCTCCCGCCAAACGGCTTTTTTGTAATTTATCCAAGTCGATATACTCGTTTTGAATAATATTCATTGATTTGTGTATATTATACACCCAAATCGCCCTTTTGTCAATATACCGCTTTACCAATGTTTAACATATTCAATCGAAAATATATGGTGATTTCGCACAATTTTGAATATGCAAATCGGTTATGCAAAGAACATTCATGAATAATATTCTGATTACAATGAATATTTTACACTTTTTATTCACATGCGCACCACGGTCGCAGAGAGAATCTCTCTGCGACCGTGAAAAAATCAGATCACTTCGGTAGTCCAATCGAATTCATCAAACGGTTTCCTCCACCGGATTTCGGTCAGAATACCGTAGAGCAATCATTTTTATCTTTTTTTGACGACCTCAACGATTCTTACGATTGCGGGTGTCAAAACAATATTGATAAAGAACTCCACCAAGAAATTGAGTCCGGCAAGTCCCAACAAAATATAGGTCATAACCGCCGTATCTCCTGCCCATGCATACAACGTATCACGGAAGAACAACAGCATACCGCACACAAAGAGTCCGGTATTCACAATGGGAGCGGAGAGTGCCGCTACCATCGCTCCTCCATATTTTCTTCCCGCGCTTACACGCTCTGCCTTTCCGCAAACCAAGGGATACAGGAGCGCCGGAACAAAGCCTGCGGCAATTCCCTTCACAAAGCAAATCGTAAGCGTCAAGAAGGGATTAATATTCCAGAGAATATTTCCTCCGGGATCAAGGGCTGTAATACAGTTGATCAGTACGATCAAGCCAAAGGCAAATCCTAAGATCACACCGCCTTTTTTTCCGAACAAAATTGCGCCCACCACAACGGGAACCAGCGTAAGGGTAATGGAAACCATTCCTCCAATGGGGGGGATCATCGCGCTGATGATCTGAAGGACCACCACAAGGGCAAAAAGCATGGAAATCTGAACCATTTCAAGGATTTTTTGATTGGTATTTCTCATTGTCCCACCTCCGATGCTGCAAGTACGGTCATATGTACCGTCTCAAAAAAGAATTGATTGAACATAAATGTTCCTTTCTTCGGGACTCTCACCCGATGCTGTCGTCCGATTCGGTACGACGCGTAAGATTATATAATAACGGCAAGCCGATTATTATCAAAGTCAATGGCTGGATTCCGTCTTACGGTAGAGACACAAAAGTCCTCGCAAGGTCAGATCCGCTTCCTCACGATAGGAATATCTGCACACCGGCACTACAGCAGAGGAATATTCTCCCGTGATGACCAGATTCAACTCCTCCGTGTGACATTTCATTTCCTTTGCGAATCTTCCAACAAAGGCGTCCAACATCATGGCACTTCCCAAAATCACGCCGGAGCGGATGGAATCCTGTGAGTTTTTTCCAATAACCTTCTCGGAAGCCGAGAACGCCACCTGAGGTAGCTGCGCCGTTTTCCCGTGAATACAGTCAAAGGACATACGAACACCGGGGGCAATAACGCATCCCACGTATTCTCCGTTTTGATTGATTGCCGAGACGGTGGTCACCGCTCCCATATCGACCACAACGGAAGGCACTCCGATCTTTCCTCTTTTTTTCAGATCGTCGATTACCGCGGCAGCATTGGCAACCATGTCGCTGCCAAGCTCGGCGGGAGAATCGATTTTTATGGCAAAGCCCGTTTTCACACCCGGTCCTACCACCAGAGGCTCCTTGCCGATCAGACGCGTGACGGTTTGACAAACCGTACGGGTCAGCTGCGGCACGACGGAGGCAAGGATCCCTCCCTCAACGGTTTCATGATCCGCGGCATATTCCCGAAGAAGCGCGCGAAGCAAAACGAAATATTCATCGGAGGTCTTATCCGGATCCGCGGCAACCTGAAATTGAAACAGAAGATCCGTTGTCTGACCGTCGAAGCCGCCAACCGAAATTCTCGAATTTCCAACGTTTATTGCCAAAATCATATCCTGCCCTCCTCCTAAATTTTTGGGAGCGGTACGTGAGATCGCTTTCCCACATACCGACACGCATTTTTCGGCCATGTAACAAAAGACATTTATCGCCTTGATTTTTGGTTATTCTATCATGAAAAACGGTCCTTGTCAAGAGAATAGCCAAAAAGTTTACCCAATATTTATATTTTGACATATTCTGCACAGATTTCCTCCGAACTCCAAAAACAGTTTCCTTTTTCCGATGTTCAGACAATCCTTTCGGCAACGACCTCAACCTCCACCAAAACGTTTTTGGGAAGTGCTTTTGCCGCAACACAGGAACGAGCGGGCTTACCCGTAAAATAGGTTCCGTACACAGCGTTGAATGCCGCAAAATCTGACATATCCGCTAAGAAGCAGGTAGTCTTGACCGCCATCTCAAGAGAGGATCCCGCCGCCTCCAATACAGCGGAGAGATTCTTGCAAACCTGCTCGGTCTGTTCCTCAATGGTAACGGCGTGAATCTTTCCGTCCGAGGGGTCAATCGCAATCTGTCCGGAGGTAAAAACAAGATTTCCGCTTACTATCGCCTGGGTATAGGGTCCCAGCGCCTCAGGCGCATTTTTTGTATCAATCTTTTTCATAGCTTTCCTTTCTTGGCAATCACACCATATCGTCTTTATATTGAGAAGAATAACGCCGCTCGCTCTCGCTGTTTTTCAGCACCGGCTTTTCAGGATTCCATCTCTTTTTTGATCTGTCCTACCCGCACAATCGCCTCATGCAGATTCAACCGATCCGTAGCATACGCATGCCGCAACAATTCCGCGGGAATATACTGATCGTATTTTTCAAAGATGGGAAGCTCCTTGGGGCCGACCAGAGACTGCTCCGTTGCGAACACAGAGGAATACTCTCTCCAAAGACAACTCAAAAGCTCCTCCCCGCTTCCGCGCTCCATACGAAAGCACAAGTAGTTACATCCGTCATAGTCCATGCCCGATATACCAAAGGACGGTGCCACCGAGCCGATCATTCTTCTCAAGGTTCGGAAGGAACGGGTTCCCAGCCAAGGAAACAGACACCAAGTATATCCCCCAAGGCGAATCAGGGAGCGTTCGGTCATTCCCGTATTTCTTGCCACCCTTCTCGCCTTTTCCAATCGTACAGCGGCATTTCCTTTCAGATACGGATAAACAGTATCCTCGCTCAAAACCTGCCGCATCCGCTCCAGAATTCTCGTGTGAATCTCTCCGTATTCCCCCGGCCAAGAGATCTCCATTTTTCCCTCCACGCCCTTGACGTAGAGCAGCCGTCTTGCGACATCTACCTCCAGAACCTCCCAGACCCGTCCCGCAAGGGCAAACCGATCTCCCACGGGAGGTGGAGTGGTAATGGTTCCGATCTCCTCTGCCTCACAGCGAACCGTAAAATCCTCGCTGTCTTGAAACACGGCGTAAAACTTGAAGCTATTTAACAGCCGTTCTCCCCGCAATCCGATAATGATACCCTTCTCCTCGGTCATTTCCAGAAAATCCTGATTCAGCATGGAAACCAGCAGCTCCCGATACGCTTCACGGGGCACGCTTTGGAACGGTGGCAAGGACAAGACTCGCTCTGCCAGATTCGCGGCAGTCAGCTCTCCCGTGGAGGCAAGCATACTCAGGGTCTGATGGAACAAAAGACTCATCGGCTCCCTCTTTTGCGAAGGCGGCTCTACAAACCGTTCCTCAATATACAGCTGGATTATGGCAATGGCCCGGATCAGCTCCCAAGGAATGATCTGCGGCAGAGGAGCGTTTGGCAGAGGCTCCTCCTCGCGGAATACCATCATCATTTCAGGAGGCTGTCCCCGTCTGCCCGACCGACCCAGCCGTTGCAAAAAGCCCGATACCGAATTGGGAGCATCCATCTGCAGAATCCGCTCCAATCTGCCAATATCGATTCCAAGCTCCATGGTAACCGTAGCGCAGGTCACGGCAAAGGAATCGTCATCCTTCATTTTTCGCTCTGCCTCCTCCCGCAGAGTGGCGGACAGATTACCATGATGAATGAGAAAGACATCCTTATCGCCTCTCTTGGAGGCAATCTGACGCAAGGTGGCGCAAACGTATTCCGTCTCCTCTCTGGAATTGGAGAAAACCAAAGATTTTTTATTTCGAACGCAATCGTACGCATATTCGTATCCCGCGTCCATCGTTGCCCGTCCGCCCTTCGCCTCCGCTTGGGCGGTACTTGTTTGGTTAAACATAGGATTCTGAATAAAGAAGTGCTCCAGTCCCAACCGCCAACGGATCTTCTCCTCCGAAAACAGCGGAACATCGGTTCGGCGGTCCGTTCCCGCGCTCAACCATTTCGCCGCCGATTCGGGATCTCCCACCGTAGCGGAAAGTCCGATCCTCCTTGGAGAGGAGCCGATGGCGCGCTCCAGACGGATCAGCTGACACAGGATCTGATTTCCCCGATCGGTTCCCGTCAAGGTGTGGATTTCGTCCAAAACGATAAACTGCAAACCCGCAAACAAGCGGCAGATATCATTGGAGCGGTTGATCAGCATGGATTCCAAGGATTCGGGTGTGATCTGCAGGATCCCCTGCGGGTTCTCAAGCAGCCTTTTCTTTCCCGATTGCGCCACGTCTCCGTGCCAATGGGTGGTAGGGATACCGCTCTCTCGAAGTAGATCCTCCATTCTGGAGAATTGATCGTTGATCAAGCTTTTGAGAGGCGCGATATACAAAACCGAAATCCCCGCGGAGGGCGTCTCGCATATTCTCGTTAGAATGGGAAAGAACGCCGCCTCTGTTTTTCCGCTTGCCGTGGAGGAGGTCAGAAGAAGGTGATGATCGGTATCCAAAATCGTTCGCGCCGCTTCAATCTGCACCTGTCGCAAAGACTCCCAGCCATGGGAATAAATATATTCCCGAATAAAGGCGGGAAACCGCTCGAAAATTTTATCTGCCTGCGTCATAACCATCCTCCTGACTGAAATTTAAAACTCAATATCCTCCGCACAAAAGAGCTTCTTCTCCGTCGCGCCCCCTTGATTGGAATCGGATTCCGTGTTTTTTTCTTCTCCGAATGCTCCCGCTACGACCTGCTCAAAGCTAACATTGTCGTTTTGCATCAGAATATTCAACACGGTCATATAATCCCTCAACATCTCGCGTGGCGTGATCATCTGCTCCGCACCCGCGCGGGACAGAGAAAGCTCTAAAAACCGAACCATTTCCTCCTCAGTTATGCGGGGCGCCTTTCCGTAATTGACCGCATAAAGCTTGGTAATTCGGGAAATCAGAGCAAACAACTCGTCGTCGGTCAGTCGCTTCAGGCGAATCACGGGTCCGATCAGATTTCGATAGGATTCGGAGGCGAAGCGACTGTCACACAGACGACTTCTCAATGCCTCATAACTGAACAGTCCCCTTCTCGGGTCGTCCATAAACTGCGGTGTGCCGCCAAGAATCAAACCAAGCCCCGGCGCTCTTCCTTGCAGGGTATCGTTAAACATGGAAAGGATCTTTTCATAATTGTTTTCTCTGCTGACGCGGTGATTGATCTTATACAGATTGACACACTCGTCGATCAGAACGATCAAGCCCCGATACCCGATGAAGCGCACGAGCATTGCCCAAAGCTTTAAAAAGTCGTACCAGTTATCGTCATCGATGATGACGGACACCGAAAAGCCAAGCGCGCCTCTCGCCTCGGTTTTGGTTGCGAACTCGCCACGAAGCCAGCGCAGACATGCGCTTCTCTTCTCGTCGTTCCCCTCGGCATACGCCCGATAATATTCCACGATCACTCTGGAGAAATCGAAGCCGCCTACCATGAATTCCACCTCACGAAGCTTCTCGGAAACCATCTCATTGAGACGGATCGCAAAGCGGTCACTTTCGGGATCAATTCCCTCCTTCAGGATCTCCGTTTTCAGCATTTCGATCCAACGGGCAATCATTTTCGGCAACGCGCCTCCGTCGGGAGAGGACTTGGAGGCGAGGTTTTTAATCAGCTCCCGATAGGTAGCCACTCCACTTCCCGATGTGCCGTACAAGCGGCGTTCGGGAGACAGATCGGCATCTGCCGTGATAAAATCTCTCTCCAACGCATATCCGCGGATCAGCTGCATCAGAAAGCTCTTTCCGCTTCCGTAGCGTCCCACAACAAAGCGCATGGTGCCGCATCCGTCATCGACCTGCTCCAGATCGGACAGCAGAGCGGCGATCTCGTCCTTCCGCCCAATGGCAATATAAGGGGCTCCCACTCTGGGCACTACGCCCGCGGAAACCGAAAGCAAGAGCGAATTTAAGATCCGCTTCGGTATTTTTTGAATATCCACACCTTGATTCATGATTCTCTCCTTATTTAATCATCTCTCTGTAATCATCAATTATTTGATATCCGTTAGGGATCTCCTCCACCAAGGAATCTCCCATCGCCTCGAAGGCGATCTCATTGATCCGATCTGCCAACACCTCGGGCATCCTGCCCCCCGCTTTGGCGGTCTGATGGATCGCATCCGTTTGTCCTTGTGACAGCGCAAAAACAGTCTCCCATAATTCTCCGAGAGCCGTCCTTAAATCGTTTTCGGGTTGCTCCGTCGGAGACTTGTCGGCAATCTCCCTCACCGATTCCATTTCCATCGGTTCCTCATCAAACGCTTCGATCAAATCCCGTGTTGTAGACCAAGATTCCTGCTCGATGCGACGGGCATCGGACAAGGAAAAGGGCTTCCTTGGACTGTCGTACATGGCTTCATATGCCTGTTTTTCTTTGCTTTCCTGCGCCATTTTCTTTTTGGGCAGATTCTCATCCAAATACCCGTCAAGGAGCGATTTCAATTCAGATGAAACGGAATACACCGACATTCTGGATTTTACGCCAATCGTCCCTCGGATACGATTCTCCGCATATTTGACGATGTCGCCAACAAGGAATCTCAGTTCGTTAGAGCGAGAAAAGGAGCAATACTCCACCTCGATCCGATATCTCTCCTTGGCAACGCACAGCGCTCCCGCATAGGCGTCGCGCATCAATCGGCTATCCTCATCCGTAAGCTCCGACAGCATTTTCCCATTTTTGGAATAGAATCGAACCATCTCCCGCAATGCGCCAAAAACATGAGTATCAAAGAGATTCGCCGTCTCCGTTTTATAAAATTTACTCTTGCGGTAATCATAAGAATTACAAAATCGGAGCAAGGATCTGACACAACCGTCAATATCCCCTTGGGGCATGGCAACGTAGAATTCCTTCAGGGATCTTGCTCTGTTGACGATCTCAAGTGTTCCGTTGCTCGGCGGTGGCAAGCGGTGAATCAGGCTAAAATCGCAGATCCAATCTATAAGATTTCCCTCAATAGACGGAAATTTTCCATGATAGGCATTCCACAGAGCGGTCAACACGGCCTGGGATTCTCTCA
>JAZNDP010000114.1:0-1831 GCA_045588165.1 Eubacteriales bacterium
GCCGCCTCGATTGCCGCAACCAAACCGCGGGTCTCAACCATTCCAAGTGCTTCCTGTGCCATTTGTTTTTCCTTTCCTTACAATCGTTATGTAAATTTAATTTTTATCAAACGCGTTGAGCCGCAGCATTTTTTCCGTAGAGGCCTCGGTGTTGGCAATGATGTGCTTGGTGATCACACCCGACACACCTCTTGCCGCCTGCTCTGCCGCCTCCACAGCCGCCGTAACGTTATCTACCGTACCGCGAAACTTGATCGCTACGATCAGCGGTACGGGAAGCGCGTCGGCGTTGCCCGGCTTGTTTTTGTCCAGAGTTTCTACGGTGACGTCCGCCGCCTTACAGCCGGCGTCCACGGCAACGAATGCCGCCGCAAGACCGTAGACCTCAATAATACCGGTTGCTTTTCCCATACGTTTTCCCTATCCTTTTCTCGATCACTTGTTAACGATGGCGATCTTCAAGCCTTCCATCTTCAGGTTGGTCACCAGCGCCTCGTTGATCTCTTCTAAGGGGAACTTGTGGGTAATCAGCTTCTCCAGAGGGAGTCCGATCGCCTTTGCCCGCTTCAGGAAATCAAAGGTGGTCACGTAGTCACGCAGGGTGTATACCCAAGAGCCCACGGTGGTGATCTCCTTGGAGCAGATGTCGAAGTGGGGGTTGATGGTAGCATCACCGCCGTTGATGAAGAAGCCCAGCTCGCAGAGGCCGCCGCCGTTGCGGATGAACTTATAAATGTTGGCGTGTGCTACGGGAGAGCCGGTGCACTGGAAGGCAAAGTCGGCAAGATAACCGCCGAAGGCATCCTTCACAGCACCCGTCAGTGCGTCAATTCCCTTGTGATCCTTGAAGTTGACCGTCTCGGTAGCTCCCATGAGCTTCGCAAACTCCAGTCTCTTTGCCTCTCCGTCTACGGCAACGATGTTCTCGGTACCCATGGCGCGAAGCACGGCAATACAGATCAGACCAATGGGTCCGCATCCCTGTACCACCACGCGAGAGTTGAAGCGAAGAATGCCCGTGGTCTTTGCGCGCTCTACGGCATGGATCAGCACGGCGCAGGGCTCAATGAGGATTCTGCTGTCCAGATCCAGGTCACTGACGTTGAAAATGGTGGAACCGCCTCTGACCAGAATGTAGTCGGCAAACCAGCCATTCAGATGCTTGTCGTCATCGGGCAGAAGTCCGTATACGTCAGCACCTCCCACGTTCTGCTTGTTCAGGTCGAACATGGTAATATCGGGGTTATCCTTGAAGATCATACAAGTAACCACCTTGTCGCCAACGCGCAGAGGCTTGCCCGCGCTGTCCTTCTTGACGTTCTTACCCATCTTTACGATCTCGCCCGTGCCCTCGTGGCCGAGAACAACGGGGATCAGGGAGAAGGGATCCCTCTTAAACTCGTGTGCATCGGTGCCGCACACGCCGCAGCCCTCTACCTTGACCAGAATATCGTCGTCACCCAGCTCGGGGATCGGATATTCCTGAATATCAAAATGCTCTGCCTTGGTCAGCATTGCCACCCGCGAGGTAGCGGGAACAGGTCCTGCCGACTTTGCCGCGGGAGCGCTTCCGCTTCCCATGCTCTCGAGAACCTGTCTGACGATTCTCTCGATATCTGTGGATTTCATATCCATTGTACTATCCTTTCGTTTATTCCATATTGTTTTCAAAATACCGCTTACCCCAGAGGGACAGCGCCGCGTCCTGCTCCTCCGAGCCACCGCTGACACCAAGACCTCCTACGATCTTACCGGTGTGATCGGTGAGGGGATCTCCTCCCCCGAAGATCACGATCCTGCCGCCATTGGTAAACTGGATCCCATACAGGGC
>JAZNDP010000115.1:0-6177 GCA_045588165.1 Eubacteriales bacterium
AATTTCCTCTCATGGCATATCGCAAGCAAGAAAGAATCGAGATGGGAAGCATGACGCATAAGGCGTTGGCGTACAAATCCCTTGGATCCTCCAGCTCTCCTCTCAAAATGGCAGACAGGGCAAAAACCGCCAAGATGCCGCCTCCCGCTCCCAGCAGTCCGTTGATCAACCCCGCAAGGAATCCGCCAAGGAGCAGATATCCCGCCACGGTTTTTCCTCTTTTGTTCTTCAGAAGCTCCACGCTCTCGCCTCTCCCCTCTAAAAGATCTTGCAAAAGCCAAGAAATCCCTTGCAAAATCTTCTCTTTTATGTTATACTTAATAGTGGATTATTGTCGTTTGAGTATAGTTTACCCATCCAAGTATAGATTAATCAGGATTTTTTAACAGAACAGGAGGTCAAGGTCAGGAATGGCAAACAAAAAGTTGACAAATACGATAGAGAAAAAGGGGAAATCCGCCGCAAAAAGGGGCGCGAAAAAGGCGGTAAGGTCTACCGCGAAAAACATCAAGAAGGAATGGGCGGCATCGGGTGAGCCGCAAAAGAGATCCGCTCCCCGCAGAAAGACCCTCTATAAGATTCTTCCTTACCTTTTTCTTCTCCTCTCACTGGTTCTTGCCATTTGCTTCGTGATCGTTCGTCTGGCGGGATTGGAGGACGGAGCAGGCGCTCTGGGTTACTGGATCCAGTGGGCAATGGGCGGACTCCTTGGCGGTGGCGCTCCCCTGCTTGCTCTGGTACTGGGATACATCGGTGTGATGTGGTGTGTCCATAACGTAAAATGGAAGGAGAACAGCTTCGTCTCTACCTCCCCCAATTTTGCGGAGTACCGCCGCGCCAAGCGCAGATTGATGCTTCGCTCCATCATGTCCATGATGGTGGTTCTTCTCGTGTCTATGATCTTTGGTGTCCTTGCCGATTACGGAGATCTGGACGTTGCTGCCATGTGGCAGGACGGAGCGGAAGAGCTGTTCGAAGGCGGCGGAATCATCGGAAGCGCTCTTGGCTGCTTGATGGTCATGGCATTTGAGACCGTCATCTCTATGGTGATCCTCATTGCCCTTCTCCTCGTTTTCGCTCTGCTGGCGGTGGGATTGACACCCGATTATTTTCTGTCCAAGATTGAGGCGGCGAGAGAGCGCCGTCAGGAAGAAAAAGCCTATCTGGCGGAACAGAGACAAATAGAGGAGGCGGAGGCGCGAGAGGCGGAAAAACAGCGCCGCGCCGAAGAACGCCGCGCGGCCATGGCAGCCGCGGCTCTGGCAAAGGAAGCCAAAAGGGCTGAAAAAGAAACAGCCGCCCATTCTATGTCCGCGGATGACATTGCCGATCTGACGGAGGAGACTCCCGAGTGTGCGGAGGAGCCTGCCAAGGAGATCTACATCGGTCCCGTTCGCGATGAGAATACCGATCCCGTTACTGAAATGCTCAACGCAAAAAGACGGGAAGCCGAGGAGCCTCAGGACTTTGGCGGCGAGCCCGGCTTTGATACCAACGAATACGACAGCATGGAGGACATGCTGCAACATCTCGGCAACGCGCCGTCCGCGGAACAGGCTCGCGAGGAGATCCCCGTGGTTCCCCTCGATCTTTCGGAGATCGGAAGTGACGAGCTTCTCTCCGACGTAGCGGAGGTTGCCCCCGAGGAAGGAGACGCAGAGGAGGAAGAAGCGGAAATCATTACGCCTTACGTGTTCCCGCCCATGGATCTTCTCACCCCCAACAAAAACAAGGACGAGAAGGATCACACCTCCGAGCTTCAGGAAAACGCCCGTCAGCTTCTCTCCACCCTTCAGAGCTTTAAGATCAACATCAAGGAGATCAACTACTCCAGAGGTCCTACGATTACCCGCTACGAGCTGAAGCCCGAAGCCGGCGTGCGCGTACGCTCCATCGCGAATCTGGTGGACGATATTGCCCTGAGCCTTGCTACCTCCGGTGTTCGTATTGAGGCGCCCATCCCCGGCAAGCCCGCCGTGGGTATTGAGGTCCCCAACCGCGACCGAGCCACCGTATACCTGCGGGAATTGATCGACAATCCCCAGTTTACCGATGCAAAGAGTAAGCTGACCGCTTCTCTGGGTATGGACGTTGGCGGAAATCCCATTTACTTTGATATTACGAAAATGCCCCATATGATCATCGCGGGCGCCACCGGTATGGGTAAATCGGTTTGTATCAACTGTATCATTATGAGTATTCTCTACAAGGCAAAGCCCGAGGACGTCAAGCTGATCCTCATCGACCCCAAAAAGGTGGAATTTGCCCTGTACCGTGATATTCCCCACCTCTACGCGCCCATCGTCAGCGAGCCCAAAAAGGCGGCAGGCGCTCTGGCGTCCGCCGTTGCCGAGATGGAACGCCGTTTCGAGATGATCGAGGAGGTTGGCGTCCGGGATATCGCTTCCTACAACGCGGCAACCGAGAACGATCCTTATAAGGAACATATGCCCCACATGGTGATCATCATCGACGAGCTTGCCGACCTGATGATGACCGCTCCCGATGAGGTGGAATCCTCTATCTGCCGTCTGGCGCAAAAGGCGCGCGCGGCGGGTATCCACATCATTATCGGTACCCAGCGTCCGTCGGTAGACGTTATTACCGGTCTGATCAAAGCGAATATTCCCTCCCGTATCGCGT
Source organism: Eubacteriales bacterium (assembly GCA_045588165.1). Lineage (GTDB taxonomy): Bacteria > Bacillota > Clostridia > Oscillospirales > CAG-272 > HGM12713. Next base: position 2,644 of record JAZNDP010000115.1, read on the forward strand.
GTACGGTAGCATCACAGGTGGATTCCCGTACCATCATCGATATCGCGGGCGCGGAAAAGCTGATCGGTCGCGGAGACATGCTCTTTGCTCCCGTAGGCGCCGCGAAGCCTCTGCGTGTGCAGGGCGCCTTTGTCACCGAGGGAGAGGTAGAGAGCATCGTTACCTTTATTAAGGAGAACAACGCCAAGGCAAAATACAATGCCGAGTTTGTCAACCGCATCGAGGAGGAGGCTGCCAAGTGCGGCACCAAGAAGGGATCCGGCGGAGGCGGAGCCGAGGCGCTTCCCGATGCCGAGGGCGGAGACTCCAAGTTCCACGACGCCGTCAAGCTGGCGGTAGAGGAAGGAAAAATCTCCACCTCTCTGATGCAGCGCCGTCTGGGCGTGGGCTACGGACGAGCCGCGAAGATCATTGACACCATGGAGCAGATGGGCTATGTTTCCAAGCCCGACGGCAACAAGCCCCGCCGTGTGCTTCTCACCGCCGAGGAGTATTCCCGCCGCGTGATGGAAGGAACTCTGGGCGACAGCGAGGAATAATTGGAGGCGGACATCAGTCCGCCTCTTCTAATCTACAATCCAAAGGAGAAAATCGTTATGTCATATCATCCCAAAATGAGATTTCCGCAGGGACGCGACAAAGCGCTGACCTTTAGCTATGACGACGGTGTGATCCAGGATATCCGCATGGTGGACATTCTGAACAAGCACGGCATGAAGGGAACCTTTAACTTGAACAGCGGTTTGTACAAACCGGAGGGAGGAGATAGCAAGAACCGCCGCATGACCGAGAAGCAGGTTGCCGAACTGTTCGCGGGAGGTCCCCACGAGGTTGCCTGTCACTCCTATACGCATCCCTCTCTGGCGGAAATGCCCGCATCCCTTGCCACCTATGAAATGGTCAAGGATCGCCGGACTCTGGAGACACAATTCGGCAAGATCGTCCGTGATATGGCGTATCCCAACGGCTCGGTCAGTGACGAGGTGGTCGATCTGTAAGCCGCGGGGAAAGGAGACTTATGCGATTTCAATACAAATTTTTCCACGAGCTGACCACCCGTCAGCTTTATGAGATCCTTCGGGCAAGAGAATCCGTATTTCTGTTGGAGCAGCAAATTGTCTGTCAGGATCTGGATCGGGTTGACTACGATGCCCTCCATTGCTTTCTGGAGGAGGACGGCGAGCTTCTTGCCTATCTGCGGGCATACCGCACCGAGAACGGAGACGTGAAAATGGGCAGGGTTCTGTCCCTTACTCACGGCATCGGACACGGCACTCTGCTGATGAAGCAAGCGATCCCCGCCATTCAGGGCGCCTTTTCCTGTGAAAGGATCATCATCCACGCCCAGAAACACGCTCAAGGATTTTACGAAGGCTTCGGCTTTGCCGTAACCTCTCCCGATTTTTTGGAGGAGGGGGTTCCCCACGTCGGCATGGCGCTGACATCTTGATCCGATAAAAAAAGGAACGGAACCCTCACGGGTTTCCGTTCCTTTTTTCGTCCGCATAACTCGGGACGAGCCGTCATAGAATGAAGGGGGCTCAGAATTGCTCCTTCATCTTTGCGATACAAGCGGAGCAGATGCGCTTTCCGTTAAAGTAAACCACGTCCTCCATATTGCCGCAAAACAGACATGCGGGCTGGTATTTTTGTAAGATGATCCGATCCTCATCGGTAAAAATCTCAATGGCGTCCTTCTGCTGAATATCCAGCGTTTTCCGAATTTCAATCGGCAAAACGATTCTGCCCAGCTCGTCAACTCTGCGGACCACTCCCGTAGATTTCATATCCTATCCTCTTTCCTTTTTCTATTCTTCTCGACAATCCGACTCCAAAATTTTGCGGTTTTAGTCGAAGAAGCACGACTATTATACAATACTTTTTTTCCTTTGTCAACCCCTAAAAATGGAAATTGATGGAACTTTTTATCAATTTTTGTGGATCGTTTGCTTTATTTTTCCTCCCCTCGATTAAAGTCCTCTCTCTCCGTCTATACTATTTTCAAAGCGTTTTTCAAGAAAAGAAAGGAAATCAAGGATGCTCAAGGGAGTTCAAAAGCAAATCGTCCAGGTACAAATTCCAAACAACCGCTATTTTGAATCGGCGTATTTCATTCTGCGTCCCGATATGCGTGGCGTGGCGGACACTCACACCGAAATGACGAAGGAGGCCAATCGCATCCTGAATGAAAGTGAGATGCTCCGAAAACGAACTCGGCAGGGGAGACGCGAGGGAAACAGCCGTATCGTTTTCTTTCTTGGCGGTATTCTCGTCGGTGGGGCGGCGGTGGCTTTGATCTGGCTTGCCGTGCTGCTGTTCGCATAAATCCCTTGACAAAACCTTGTCTATGTGATATACTATACCCAAGTAAAAAATAATATTTCACCTTCCAAGCCGATACGGGGAGCGGGACCGTACCGAGGAGGAGGGTTCGTTTCCTATTGTTTCTTTACAAAAAAATATGTAAAACAGGAGTTTTTATGCCTAAAAAAGAAAACGAAAAGCTTCGCGTGATTTCTCTGGGCGGTTTGAATGAGATCGGAAAAAATTTGACCGTTCTGGAATACGGAGAAGATATTTTGATCATTGACTGCGGTCTTGGATTTCCCGATGAGGATATGCTGGGAATCGATCTGGTCATTCCCGATATCTCTTATCTGGAGGCGAATCGGGAAAAGATCCGCGGCATCGTGCTCACCCACGGACACGAGGACCACATCGGCGCGATTCCCTATGTTCTGCGACAGATCAATCCTCCCATCTTCGGCACCAAGCTGACGCTGGGAATTATTAAAAACAAGCTGGAGGAGCACCGTCTGCCCTACGAGCCCTCTCTGCAGTGCGTTCGGGCGGGGCAGTCGATTCGCCTTGGATGCTTTCAGGTGGAGTTTATCCACGTCAATCACTCCATCGCTGACGCTTGCTGTCTTTCCATCACCACACCGGTGGGTATCGTCGTTCATTCGGGGGATTTCAAACTGGATATCACCCCCATTGACGGTGACATGATGAACATCACCCGTCTTGGGGAGATCGGCAGAAAGGGCGTCCTTCTGCTGATGTGCGAATCCACCAACGCCGAGCGTCCGGGACACACCCCCTCGGAAAAGAAGGTGGGAAAATCTCTGGAGAATATCTTTACCGCCAACACCGACAAGCGGATCGTCATCGCTACCTTCTCCTCCAACGTGCACAGGGTTCAGCAGATCTTGGACGCCTGCGCCAAGGCAAACCGCAAGGTGGCCCTTACCGGCAGAAGCCTGCAGAACGTGGTTCGCGCCGCCCGGCAGTTGGGGTATATTGAGATCCCCGAGGGGCTGGTCATCGACATCGCGGATTGCAAGTATTTTCCGCCGGAGCAGCTGGCGATCATTACGACGGGAAGTCAGGGCGAGCCGATGAGCGCGTTGTATCGCATGGCGTTCGGCGCGCATACGCTGGTGAGCCTTTCGGCGACCGATCTGGTCGTGATCTCCGCGTCCTGCATTCCCGGCAACGAAAAGCTGGTCGGCAAGATCATTAACGAGCTGTACA
>JAZNDP010000116.1:0-24206 GCA_045588165.1 Eubacteriales bacterium
CTGTTTCTCCAGCGCCTTTCCGTCTCCTCCCACAACAACGAGAGAGCTCCCGCTCTCCTCTACGCGAAGGATTCCCCACGCGATCCCTTGGTGAGGCAGCTTGATCACACGGGGCGATCTTCCCCGCTCCGCCGCGCGAACACAGTCCTCCGCAAGTCCCGCCTCTGCCAATGCGTCCGCGATCTTTCCTACCGTCATAACACTGACTCCCACACGCTCGGCAATCTCTCTCCGTGTCAGCGGGTCTCCCTTCAGAATCAGTCTTGAGACGCTCGATGCGGTTTCACGGGAGACGTTTATTTTTTTCAAGCCCGATAATTTCACATATATCACCTCTTTTTCGCTTCTCTATTATATCCCTTTTTCTCCCGCCTGTCAAGTCGACGGGGTTCACTCCCGTTTTTCATTTTTTCAACTGCTTCTTGACGAACCATTCCTTTTATGGTAAAATGATTTTATGTAATCAAAGTATCATTGGGAGGACACCATAAAAAAGCTGACATGCATCCTTTCTCTGCTCCTTTCTCTTACGATGCTGCTTGGCGTTTGCCTTACGGCAACGGGCTGTGAGAGCACGGAGGGACCTCAAGGAGAAAAGGGAGAAGCCGGCGAAAAGGGAGATCTCGGAATCAACGGCGCCGATGGAAAAGACAGCAAGGACGGAATACACGGAAAGGACATCGAATCCATCATGGAATACATGCACTTTTCCTTTGACGACACCTACAAGTGCTTTCAAAATTTGCAAAACAACAATTACACCAGTATTTTTCAGGAGAAATTTCTGGGTTGGATGAAGAGAATGCACGACACGTACGGCGCGATTTTCAGCGTTTACGCATTCAACAAGAATCTTGCCGACTTTGCCGCAAGCGAGAATGCCACCAAATATCAGGCAGAATTCCAGTCAGCCAAGGATTGGCTGAAGATCGGTTTGCATTCTCCTCTGAACGATCAGAATGCAAATTTCGGAACCGATAAGGGTACCACCTATAGCACCGTTGAGGCAGGCTATGAGCAGTGGAACAAGATGTTGACCAGTGTCATGACCATCACGGGTGATAAGGACTGCATCGATCTCTTCCCCAGACTTCACAACTTCGCAGGAACCGAGATCGCCATCAACGGTATGATCGCCGCAGGTAGAAATTTCGCCGAGAATACTCCCGATGAGACCGATACCGCCGCAGATTACTGCCCTGTCGGCTTCCTTGCTTCGGATGACGGAAGAGTTTCCTACTACCTGGACAGCAACATTTCCAAGCTACTTTATGCAGCCGACTATCTGAACGATACCGGTAAGAACGTACATTTTGTTACCACCGATATCCGCGCAGAATATTTCGCAACGTCGCCCTCTAAGTTTACCAAGGGCAACATGTACGACGAGCTGATCTACCGTCACACCAGCGCGAACTGCACCGATACCGCATCCTCCATGATCATCTTCTCTCACGAGAACAGAATTCAGAACAGCTCCGACGGCGTTAAGGTGTCTATGGAGCAGGCGGCAAAGTTTGCCAAGGACTTCGGTATTGAATTCGCATTCCCGCAGGATCGAGTCTTTGCACAGACCGATATGGACATCGTATCCGAGCCCGCGCCCGATTACGTACCCGCTCCCGAGCCAGAGCCGGAACCCGTACCCGGAGTGATCACCGGATCCAACAAAGACGAGGGAATGGAACTTCCCGAGATCAAGGTCTGATCTCAAAGCAAAAACCAATCAAAGGGAACCCAAACGGGTTCCTCTTTCTTTATTTTCCTATTTTTATCTCACGCAATAGAAAAAATCTATCCCAAATATTATCGTTTTTCTCCCAACAGACCTTTACAGATGGATTTTTTTGTGTTATACTTATTATGTAAAATTATATTTATATGTAATAAAGGAGTTCAGTTATGAAAACCGATATTCAAATCGCAAAAGAAGCCAAAATGCTCCCCATTGCCGACGTGGCGCGTACCCTCGGCGTAGAGGACGATGAGCTGGAGCTGTACGGCAAGTACAAGGCAAAGATCAACGACGAATTTCTCAAGAGAACCGCTTCCCGCAAAAACGGAAAACTGATTCTCGTTACCGCCATCAACCCCATTCCCGCGGGAGAAGGTAAAACCACCACTACCGTCGGCTTGGGTATGGCAATGAATAAAATGGGTAAGAATGCTGTCATTGCTCTCCGCGAGCCCTCTCTCGGACCTGTATTCGGTGTGAAGGGTGGAGCCGCCGGAGGCGGATACGCTCAGGTCGTTCCCATGGACGACATCAATCTCCATTTTACCGGTGATTTCCACGCCATCACCGCCGCGAACAATTTGCTATCCGCGGTGATTGACAACCATCTCCAACAGGGCAACGAGCTTGGCATCGACCAAAGACGAATTCTCTTTGCCCGTGTCACCGACACCAACGACCGCGCACTGCGCAACGTAACCGTGGGCCTTGGCAGCAAGGTGGACGGTATTCCCCGTCAGGATCACTTTATGATCACGGTAGCCAGTGAGATCATGGCAATTCTCTGTCTTGCCGAGTCTCTCTCCGATCTGAAAAAGAGACTGGGTGATATTCTGGTGGCTTACACCTACGACGGAAAGCCCGTTTACTGCCGCGATCTGCAGGTGGCAGGCTCTATGGCGGTTCTGCTGAAGGATGCCATCAAGCCCAATCTGGTTCAGACCTTAGAAAACACCCCCGCTCTCATTCACGGCGGTCCCTTTGCCAATATTGCTCACGGCTGCAACTCGGTTCGCGCCACCAAGCTGGCGCTCAAGCTTGCCGATTACGCCATTACCGAAGCGGGATTCGGCGCCGATCTGGGTGCCGAGAAGTTCCTTGATATCAAGTGCCGCAAGGCGGGTCTGACTCCCGATGCGGTGGTTCTGGTCGCCACGGTTCGCGCTCTGAAATACAACGGCGGAGTAGCCAAGGCAGATCTTGCCTGTGAAAATCTGGAGGCACTGAAGAAGGGCTCCGTCAATCTGGAGGCACACATCGACAACCTTCGCAAGTTCGGTCTGCCCGTTGTGGTTGCCATTAACCGCTTTGGCACCGATACCGAGGCGGAGCTGGATTATATCCGCGAGGTTTGCAGAGATAAGGGCGCCGATTTTGCTCTGTCCGAAGTATTTGCCAAGGGCGGCGAGGGAGGAATTGAGCTTGCCGAAAAGGTCATCGCCGCTTGCGAAAAGCCGAAGAACTTCCAATTCATGTACGATGATGATATGTCCATCAAGGAAAAGGTAGAAGCCATCGCAACGAAGATCTACGGCGCGGACGGAGTTAAATTCGACGTTGCCGCCGCCAAGGCGCTCGCCGAGATCGAGGCGCTGGATCCCGCTTATTCCAAGCTTCCTGTTTGTATGGCAAAGACCCAGTATTCCCTCTCTGACGATGCCGCGAAGCTTGGCAGACCCACCGGCTTTACGCTGACTGTTCGCGAGGTCAAGCTTTCCGCGGGAGCAGGCTTTATCGTTATTCTGACCGGTGCCATTATGACCATGCCGGGACTTCCCAAGAAGCCCGCGGCGTACTCCATTGACATTGATGACGAAGGTAATATTACGGGGTTGTTCTGATGACGTTCCCCCAGTATCTTTCGTCTTATTCTCCGGAGCAAACCGAACAGATCGGTCGGGAGCTGGCGCAGGAATATCTCTTGCGCGCCACCCTTCCCCCTTTCGTGGCGCTTTACGGTGACCTTGGGGTGGGAAAGACCGCATTTGTTCGGGGATTTACCTCGGTCATCGCTCCCCTTTCCCGTGTCAAATCCCCTACCTTCTCCCTGGTTCACGAATACAAGGGAGAGCGGCTGACCGTCTTTCATTTTGACATGTACCGCATTGAGAGCGAGGACGAGCTGGATTCCATCGGCTTCTACGACTACTGGAACCGATCGGGAATCTGCCTGATTGAATGGAGTGAAAAGATCGGTTACGCCCTGCCCGACGAATACCTCAGAGTGGAGATCCGCAAGGATTCCCCTACCGATCCCGACAGCAGACAGATCTCTCTGTCCGCCATCGGATTTTAATCTCTGCATGATGGAGACCATATGAAAATTTTAGCACTTGACAGCTCCGCCGTTGTCGCCTCTGTCGCCCTGTGCGAGGACGACAAGCTTCTGGCGGAATATACCTTAAATAACGGAAATACTCATAGCGAAACGCTTCTGCCCATGGTGGAATCCATATTCCGCCGCTTTGGCATTACGGCAAAGGAGATCGACCTCTTTGCCGTGTCCGCGGGACCCGGCTCCTTTACCGGCGTTCGGATCGGAGCGGCAACCCTGAAGGGGCTTGCTTTTGGCTCCGGAAAGCCTTGTGTAGGTGTCTCCACCCTGGAAGCGATCGCTACGAATCTGACGGTTCTTCCCGCCTTGATCTGCCCCGTGATGAACGCGCGCAGAGCGCAGGTCTACACCGCCCTGTTCCGCTCCGACGGTCAGAGCCTGACCCGTCTGATGCCTGATTCCGCCCTCTCAATTGCGGAATTGGACGAGCTTCTGGCGGAATACGGAGAGCCGGTCTGCTTCTGTGGCGACGGCTATGACGTAACGATGGCAGCGCTGGAGAAAACCGTTGCCACGCCCATTCCCCATCGGTTACGGCATCAATCCGCCTACTCTGTCGCACAGGTAGCGCGACGCGCGTATGAGGTGGGCAACTACACCGACGACGCGGGACTCACCGTTACCTATCTGCGCCCCTCGCAAGCGGAAAGAGAGCGCATGGAAAAACAAAATTTAGGAAATACTGAAAAGGAAAGACAATCATGAAAATTGTTATTGGTTGCGATCACGCAGGATTTGCGCGAAAGGGTGTCGTTGCGGCGCACATTGAATCCAAGGGATACGAGGTAGTAGACGTAGGGACCTACTCTGCCGACAGCTGTCACTATCCCGTATACGCCCACGCCGTTTGCGAGAAGATCCTCTCGGGCGAGTGCGCGTTGGGTATCCTCATCTGCGGCACCGGTATTGGCATGTCCATGGCGGCAAACAAGCACAAGGGCATTCGCGCCGCTTGCTGCTCCGATACCTTCTCTGCCCGTCTGACACGTGAGCATAACGACGCCAACGTTCTCTGCTTCGGTGAGCGTGTGGTAGGCGCGGGACTGGCACTGGATCTGGTAGACGCGTTCCTTGATGCCGAGTATCTGAACAACGGAAATCACGTGACCCGCGTAGCAATGCTCGCGGAGCTGGAGAAAAACGGCTGATTTCTTTGCAACACAAATTTATTTTCGATAAAGAGGAGGACTCTGATCGTGTGTATTAAAAAAATTGCCGGAGTACTTCGCGCCATCTCCGGATCTCCTCATCCCAAGAATTTTACCTCGGCGATCATCGCCGCCGCAGGACTTTCCGAACGGTTTGGGGGTGAGACCACCAAGCAGATGACCCTGCTGTGCGGTGAACCCGTTTTGCTTCATACCCTACGGGCTTATCAGGAGTGCGAATGCATTCACGAGATCATTATCGTTGCCAAGCGAAACGAGATCCCTACCTGGGAGAAGCTCTGTCTTCAGTACGGTATCAGCAAAATCTCTAAAATCGTTCCCGGCGGACATACCCGTCAGGCCTCGGTGATGAACGGTCTGGATGCGGTACATGAAAAGTCCAAATTTGTCGCTATCGCCGACGGCGCCCGCTGTCTGACCACTCCCGATCAGGTGGAGGTCGTTTGCCGAACCGCCTACAAATACAAGGCGGCGACGGCGGCGCACCGTTCGACGGATACAGTAAAGATCGCGGATAGCAAGGGGTTTATTGACTCTACCGCCGATAGAAACACCGTGTGGCTTGCGCAAACGCCACAGGTGTTCAAGACCAATCTCTACCGTTCCGCCGCCTATACCGCCTTTAAAAAAGGCTTTGAGGGAACGGACGACAACTCCTTGGTAGAATACATCAAGCACCCTGTGCGCCTTGTGGAATGCGGTTCTCAAAATCTTAAGATCACCACACGCGAGGATCTTTGCGTAGCAGAGGCGATCCTTGCAGACCGAAAGCGGGTAGAGGAGCTATGATGCGCATCGGTCACGGATACGACGTCCACCGGTTGGTGGAGGGACGCCCCTTGATTATCGGAGGAGTTACCATTCCCCATGAAACGGGACTTTTGGGTCACTCGGATGCCGACGTGTTGCTTCACGCCATTTCCGACGCTCTACTGGGCGCCGCGGCGCTGGGCGACATCGGAAAGCTCTTTCCCGACTCCGATCCCCAATATAAGGGGGCAGACAGTCTGATCTTGCTCCGTCGCGTCAAGACCCATCTGGCAACCGAGGGCTATCGGGTAGGCAACGTAGATGCCACCATCATCGCGCAAGCGCCGAAAATGGCGCCACACATCCAGAGGATGCGGTCCAATATTGCCAGAGCCCTTGGCGTGGAGATCTCGGCGATCAGCGTCAAGGCAACCACCGAGGAGGGACTTGGCTTTTCGGGTGAGCGGCTGGGCATTGCCGCCCATGCGATTTGCCTGATTGAGAAGGCAGACTGATCTTCCCCCATTTATATACAGTACACAAGAAAACGGAGATTCGTCGTTACGTCCTCTCCCTTCGCTGTCCCTTCCGTCTCTCGCGCACGGTACTTCCCTTTCATTTTATGCGGCTTTCACGGTCCTCGTTATGTCACGTGAAAAAAACAAAAAAGCAAGAAAGGCAATCATTCTTCTATGTTGATCATTTCTCCATCGATTCTCGCCGCTGATTTCACCAGACTTGGCGAAGAAGTAAAAAAAGTAGAAAATGCAGGTGTTCCCTATCTTCATCTAGATGTAATGGACGGGCACTTCGTTCCCAATATGTCCTTTGGAATGCCGTTGATCGCTTCCTTGAGAAAACAATCGGAGGCGGTTTTTGACGTACACTTGATGATTACCGATCCCGCGCGCTACGTAGACGATTTTATTCAAGCGGGAGCGGATCTGATCACGATCCACTACGAAAGCTGTGAGAATCCCGCAGAGGTAGTTCGCTACATAAAATCCCGTGGGATCAAGGCAGCGGTGGCAATCAAGCCGGCAACCCCTGCCGAGGTACTTTTCCCAATGCTGAAGGATCTGGATATGGCTCTGGTCATGACGGTAGAGCCCGGCTTTGGCGGGCAGAAGCTGATCCCCGAAACGGTGGAGAAGGTTCGTACCCTTCGCAAGTTCGCCAACGACAACGGACTCTCGGTTGATATTCAGGTGGACGGCGGAATTACCGCCGAGAATCTTCCCCTGGTTACTGAAGCGGGAGCCACCGTGGTCGTTGCAGGCTCTGCAATTTTTAAGTCAGAGGATCCCAAGGCGGTAATCGAAGCCATGAATCAACAGGCTGAGCTTCATCCCTTTCGCCCGTAAGAATTGTTTATTCGGATAGAAAAGGAACCGATTATTATGAAACAATTGCGAATTTGCTCCTCGTTGAGCCTTCATCCTCATCCCAAGGACTCCATTTCCGATTACATCCGATCCGGACTTCTCTTTCATAAAGAGACGGGGTTTGATGCAGCGGATCTGGATATGGATATGAGGTTGCTCCGATACCATGAGGGAGATTTGACGCCTTATATGGAGCAAGCGCTGGCTGATGCCGAGCAGATCGGCATAAAATTTGAGCTTTGCCATCTTCCCTTTTCCGGTGGAAATACCACAAAGGAGGATCAGCAGGCACTTTTTAGCGCGCGTGTGCATCGGGCAATTGATGCCGCATCACAGATTGGCGTGCGGTATGCTGTGCTTCATCCTAATACGACAACCATACCCATGCGCTCCTTTTGCCAAAAGGAGCAATATGATCTGGTCATGTCGCATCTGGCTTCCTTCGTTGAGCATGCCGAGAAAGTAGGCGTCAACGTGGTCATTGAGAATATGCGATTGGTTTCGGGTCCCACCCTGTCCCATCGCTATTGCCAGACACCCGAGGAGCTTTGCGAGATTGCTGATGCCCTCGGCATTGGCGTGTGCTGGGATTTCGGTCATGCCCATATCAGCGGACTGAAGCAATCGGAGGCGCTTTCCTATGTAGGGAAACGACTGAAGGTCCTTCACGTTAACGACAATTTTGGTGTAGACGACGAGCATCTTGCCCCCTTTATGGGAACCATTGATTGGAAGGATGCCATGCATGGTCTGGCTCTTGCGGAATTTGACGGTCTCTTTAATTATGAGGTTTCCGCCGCTCGTATTCCCGCCGCCTTGAGAGATACGTATGCTCAATATCTGATGAATGCGTCCCAAGAGTTACTGTCCTATATTGAATAGAGATCCCCCGTGTGCTCCGCACACGGGGATTTTTGGATAGAAAAATTTTTTCTTTTTTTTAAAAATCCTATTGCAAAATAAAAAAAGATGTGATATAATGGTTAGGTCATTGACACAGGGGTATAGCTCAGCTGGTAGAGTACCGGTCTCCAAAACCGTGGGTCGCGGGTTCGAATCCTCCTGCCCCTGCCAAAGTAATAAGGACGCATTCGTCAGAATGCGTCCTTATTATTTTGTTAGTGGTACTTCGCGATGAAGAACCCCTCAAATGCAATGCATTCGATACATTTGCGCCATTGAAAACAAGGAATTACCGGAAACTGGCTGCGCAAATCGGGGTTCGAATCCGGACCGACTTCGCAAGTCGCCACGAGCTAACGCTCGTGCGTATCCGCCGCAGAGATTATCCCACAATAAAAATAAGTACCTAACCCCAATCTCCTCTGCCTTGAATATTTTGACCATTTTGTTATCACAAAGAGGAAAAAATTGATATACGCTTGACATATCATATTCCCTCGATATAATGAGGGTGACGGAAATCTCGTCAGTTATTAAAAAATTTCTTTGCGAGGAAAGGAACGAAACAAATGAAAAAAACACGCTACGCGCAAGTCGGTCTTGGAGGCAGAGCCAGATATTTTTATTCCGCCGTAGCAGAGACCTATCAGGAAACCTCTGAGCTGGTTGGATTTTGCGACATTAATCAAACAAGAATGGACTACGCAAACAAGACACTTCAGGAAAAGTACGATCACGCGCCCGTTCCCACCTACGGCGCGGAGGACTTTGAGAAAATGATTCTTGAGACCAAGCCTGATATTGTGATCGTGACCTCTATCGACCGCACCCACCATAGATACATCATCAAGGCAATGGAAATGGGCTGTGACGTCATATCCGAGAAGCCCATGACAATGGATGCCGAAAAATGTCAGGCGATCCTTGACTGCATTGAACGGACCGGCAAAACTCTGCGCGTGACCTTTAACTACCGTTACGCCCCTCACAACACCAAGCTCCGCGAGCTGATCATGAACGACACCATCGGTAAGGTGACACAGGTTCACTTTGAGTGGTTGCTCAACACCTCTCACGGTGCCGATTATTTCCGCCGTTGGCACAGGGATAAGAGAAACAGCGGCGGACTTCTGGTTCACAAATCCACCCACCATTTCGACTTGGTCAATTTCTGGCTTGGTACCTATCCCACCCGTGTCTTTGCTCTGGGAGATCTGAAATTCTACGGCAGAGAGAATGCCGAGGAGCGCGGCATCACCAAGTTCTACTCCCGTGTTTACGGACAGAAAAACGCAAAGGGCGATCCCTTTGCTCTGGATATGACCGCCAGCAAATCTCTGACGGGCATGTACCTCAACGCCGAAAAGGACGATGGCTACATCCGTGACCAATCGGTATTTGGCGATAATATCAGCATTGAGGACACGATGAACGTTCTGGTTCAATACAAGAACGGCGCCCAGCTGTCCTATTCTCTCAACGCTTACTCCCCCTACGAGGGTTTCCGCGTCGGTATCACGGGAACCAAGGGACGAATCGAAATGAATGTAGTAGAAGCTGTTTACGTCAACGGAAAGGGTCCCTCTTCCTTGGAGGGAGACATCGAATCCAAGAAAATTACCGTATATCCCATGTTTGACGAGTCCTATACCGTTCCGATCGAGGACGGAAAGGGCGGTCACGGAGGCGGAGACGCCGTGCTGATGCGAGATATCTTCGGCAAGCCCGAGTACGATCCCTTCCACCGTGCCGCATCTCACATCGATGGCGCGATGAGTATTCTTACCGGAATTGCCGCCAATCGCTCCATTGCCACCGGTATGCCCGTGGATGTGAAAACGCTGGTGGATATTCCCACCCCAAAGAAATAACCGTTCCAGAAACGAGAAGACCGTTGTGTCCGTGGACACAACGGTCTTTTTTATTTAAATAAGATAATAGGACGCCCCTTCCGACAGCTTTTCGGGAGAGATATGATACCGCTTCGCCACTGTCCATGGCGTGTCATCCGCTGTTGGATAATATACCACCATGCGGTTTCCTCGGCAATCCAAAGCCTCTCCAAACCGAGCCTCGCTCACGGCGCGGATTTCCTCCTTGCCCAAAAAGTCCGAGGCGATGGAAATCTCCGCATCCAGATTCAACATACCGCCATCCACCTTGGCACGGCAGAACAGCATCTCACCTTGTGCGTCGTAACCCGCGGGTGGGGTTCCTCTGCCCTTTGTCTCATACCGCAGAGGCAGCGTGATCTCTGCGACCAAATACTCTGATTCCTTTCGACACAGCAGTTGATACCGACTGTGTCCCGTCAACACATACTTATCCCCCATCTGCTCGCATCCATCCCAGAGAATACTTCCCTGAACGTCCACAATTTCCGCGGATTCGGGTAAATTCAGCTCCTGCATCGGAATTCTCTCGCTTTGAGACAGATTCCCGTTTGCACACCCTAACAAAACGGGAAGCGTGTAGTCCGCATAGTCACATTCACTCTCCACCTCGGTAGAATAAAGATCCTCCGTATAGCGTACGGTTCGATTATCCATCCCTCTTGCCGTTAACAACACGCCAATCTCACAGAGGATCCGCCCCTCTTCCACGCTCACGCTCAGTTCACTGACACATCCCGTCATGCAACACTGACCCTCGGAGGTGATTCCATCCAGATCTACCTGCCCTTCCACGGGGATCTTGCGGAGCATACACTCCTCTTTTCCATCCTCCCCGCATAGCATCAGCTTCAAGAAAAGCTCACCTCGCCCGCTCACTACTCCGTCAGCGGGACCAATTTCATTCAGAAGAACCGTTCCACTCGCAGAAATTACTCGAACATCCTCACCGATGCCGGCAATCTCCTCTCCGATCGGAATCATATTCGACACACCGCTCATTGCAACAAGACAAGATGCCTCTCCCCCCAATCGGCGAATGGATGCGGGATCGGCACCGTCTCCGATCCGTTCCTCCATAGGCATCTTACCGAAGGCGCGCAGATGCGTGCGCATGCGAGATCGGAGACTGATTTTTCTGGGTGCGGTAACGCGAGGAGTTATCCCTTCACATACGGTAGTTGCAAATACAGTCACGCCCTCCGAGGGATCTACCTGATTTAGTTGCTCCAAGGGGGTACTGACACCGTATTCCGCGGATAGAGGCACCGTATATAGGCCCCCGTCTCCTCCCACGTACAAAAGCTCATAATCTACCGTTCCGTTCAACTCAACCTGACCTCCGCCCACGTATTTGGCGGGAGGAAGAACCGTAGGTCTTACCCACAGCATCCGACGGATCTCCGGCTGATAATCGGGCAACGTATAGTCTCCGCTGACCTCACTTGTCACCGTTCGATCGCATAGCGGTACGGTAAGATACATCCGCGAACTCATTCCCATTCCATCCATCTCAATCATTACCATCTCTCCTTTACAGAAATAACCGTTACGGTAAAATTCTATGACGCCATCCCTCGGCTTATGCCCCCTTTTTCTCTTGTGCCTTATACTTTTTATTCTCTTTGCAAACAAAAAAGCAAAAGCCTTTGACATTTTGGTATTTTTATGTTATAATATAGTGATAAAGTCTGTTTGCTCAAAGGAGGTGACCGTCAGAGATGGTTCCGATTACCGATGTACTGCCAAAAAGCCGCGCCGCAAAGGCGGGAGTCCGTGTCGGCGACTGTCTGCTTTCCATCAACGGAAAGGAGATCAACGATGTGCTGGATTATCGGTTTTATCTGGCGGAGGAGCTGGTGTTGCTTGACGTTCTCCGTGACGGAAAGCCTTTGCAGTTCAAAATTCGAAAAAAAGAATACGACGATATCGGTCTGGATTTTGAAACCCCTTTGATGGACAAAAAGCACTCCTGCGAGAACAAGTGTGTATTCTGTTTTATCGATCAGCTTCCCAAGGGGATGCGCTCCTCTCTTTATTTCAAAGATGACGATTCCCGTCTCTCCTTCCTCCACGGAAATTACATTACTCTAACAAATTTGAAGGAGAAGGATATTCAGCGGATCATTGACATGCACATCTCCCCCGTCAATATCTCGGTCCACACCACCAACCCCGAGCTGCGAGTCAAAATGATGAAAAACAAGCGCGCCGGAGAGGTTTTGTCTTACATGAAGATGCTTGCCGACGCGGGAATTACCCTTTGCTGTCAGATCGTCCTGTGTCGTGGACTCAACGACGGTGAGGAGCTGACCCGCACCATGCACGATCTGGCAAGTCTCTATCCCGCCATGGAGAGCACGTCTATCGTACCCGCGGGTCTGACGAAATTCCGCGACGGGCTCTATCCGCTGGAGGCGTTTACGACCGAGGAATGTGCCGCGGTCATTGAACAGGTAAACTTCTTTGGCGACGCATGTCTTAAGACATACGGATCTCGGCTGTTTTTTCCCGCCGACGAGCTTTACGTCAAAGCGGGACTGCCTCTGCCCACCGACGACTTTTACGAGGATTACGCCCAGATTGAAAACGGCGTGGGAATGCTGACCGATATGAAAACCGGCTTTGAATGGGAATTGGAGCATATCGACGACTATCTTGCGGCGTACGCTGCCCCCCGAACCGTATCGGTGGCGACGGGCGTTGCCGCTTACGATCATATCCATAGCCTCAGTCGTGCCCTTATGGAGCGGGTGGATGGATTGACGATTCACGTCTATCCCATCAAAAACAATTTCTTTGGCGATCGGATCACCGTAGCGGGACTCTTGACGGGTGCCGATCTGAGGGAGCAGTTGAAGGATCAGGTATTGGGAGAGGAGCTTCTCTTCCCCGCCGTGGCGCTTCGCGCGGAGGGCGACGTATTTCTTGACGATCTCTCTCCCGAGGGGCTTTCCGAGACACTCGGTGTACCCTGCCGCCCCGTAGGAAGCGATCCCACCGAATTTATCCGAGCCGTCATGGGAATAATGAACAACGAGAAGGAAGGTAAATAATATGGGAAAACCTGTGATTGCCATTGTCGGCAGACCAAACGTCGGCAAGAGCACTCTGTTTAATAAATTGATCGGCGAGCGCCGCTCCATTGTAGAGGACACCCCCGGTGTGACCCGTGACCGCATTTACGGTGAGACCGAATGGTGCGGAAGGAAGCTGAGTGTCATCGATACGGGCGGTATTGAGCCCAAAACCGATGATATCATTCTGAAGCAAATGCGGTTTCAGGCGGAGGTAGCGATTGAGAGCGCCGATGTCATTATTTTCATGTGTGACGTCCGCACGGGTCTTGTTGCCGACGACCGAGACATTGCCGTTATGCTGCAAAAGAGCGGAAAGCCCATCACTCCCTGTATCAACAAGTGCGACAGCGTAGGTGGCTTACCCTTTGAATTTTATGAATTTTACGAGCTTGGCTTTGACACCGAGCCCATTGCCGTTTCCTCGGTTCACGGAAGCGGAACGGGAGATCTTTTAGATGCCGTTCTTGCCGCTCTTCCCGAGCAGGCGGAGGACGAGGAGGAGGACGACAGCATCAAGGTTGCCGTCATTGGCAAACCCAACGCGGGAAAATCCTCTATCATCAATAAGATCGTAGGACAGAACCGTCTCATTGTATCCGATATTGCGGGAACGACTCGCGACGCGGTAGACACGAGGCTGGAGAATGAGGCAGGTGTCTTTACCTTCATTGATACGGCGGGGATTCGCCGTTCCTCCAAGATCAACGATAAGATCGAGAAATACAGCGTTCTCCGCGCTCACATGGCGGTGGAGCGCGCCGACGTTTGTCTGATCATGATCGACGGAAACACAGGCATTACCGAGCAGGACGAAAAAATTGCCGGTATTGCCCACGAGGCGGGCAAGGCGTCCATTATTGTAGTCAACAAATGGGATGCGGTGGAGAAGGACAATAACACCGTCAACCACTTCAACGAGAAAATCCGTACGGCGCTGGCGTACATGCCCTACGCCCCCATCACCTACGTTTCCGCTCTCACGGGTCAGCGGATCCACACCCTATTTGATCATATCAAGTACGTCCATAATCAGGCAACAACCCGTATCTCTACAGGTATGCTCAACGACGTGCTTGCCGAGGCGACCATGAAGGTTCAGCCTCCCTCCGACAAGGGAAAGCGTCTGAAGATCTACTATATGACCCAGATCTCGGTCGCTCCCCCCACCTTTGTCATCTTCTGCAACAATGCGGAGCTCTTCCATTTCTCCTATCAGCGCTATCTGGAGAACTGTCTGCGCCAGACCTTTGGCTTTCAGGGCACTCCTATCCGCCTGATCATTCGGGAGAAGGGCGAGGAAAAATAAAAGGATTACAAACCATTTTGAGGTAATTTATGTTTGTAGATAACGTTCAGATTTATGTAAAAGCCGGAGACGGTGGAAACGGCGCGGTTTCCTTCCGTCGGGAAAAATACGTTTCCCACGGCGGACCCGACGGCGGCGACGGCGGAAAGGGCGGAAATATCGTATTCCGCGTAGACAAGGGCACCAATACCCTTCTTGCCTTCCGCTACCGTCATAAATTCATTGCCGAAAACGGCGGAAACGGCAAGGGCGGAAAGTTCCATGGCGCTACCGCCCCCGATCTTTACGTCATGGTTCCCCCGGGAACTCTGATCCGTGATGCCGCCACGGGCAAGATCATTCACGATATGACCGAGAACGACGGCGCGGATTTCATCTGCTGTCACGGTGGCAGAGGCGGCTTTGGCAACCGCCATTTTGCCACTCCAACCCGACAGGTTCCCATGTTTGCAAAAAATGGAACCAAGGGTGAGGAGCGGGAGCTGACCCTGGAGTTGAAGATGCTTGCTGACGTGGGACTTGTCGGATACCCCAGCGTGGGGAAATCCTCGATTCTAGCTCGGATTAGCGCCGCAAAGCCCAAGATTGCCGACTACCACTTTACCACTCTTTCCCCGAATCTCGGCGTGGTTTCCACGGGTGGCGAGGGCGGCTTCGTTGCAGCCGATATTCCGGGACTGATTGAAGGTGCCGCGGACGGAGCGGGTCTCGGACACGCCTTTTTGCGCCACGTAGACCGCTGTCGTCTTCTTCTTCACGTGGTAGATATCTCCTGCATGGAGGGCAGAAACCCCGTGGAGGATATTACGATGATCAACCGCGAGCTGGAGCGTTACAGCCAAGCCCTTGCTTCTCGCCCCCAGATCATCGTGGCAAATAAGTCCGACGCGCTGGATGAGGACTTGGTAGATATTCCTGCCTTTGAAGCCTACGTCAAGGAGAACGGTTGGGATCTTCTGTACGTTTCCGCCGCTACCGGCGAGGGGTTACCCGAGATGATCCGTCTCGCGGCGGAGAAGCTCCGCGAGCTTCCTCCTCTGCTGGTTTATGAGAGCGAATATACCTCCGAGGAGATCTGCGTTCCCGAAGGACGCCAAACCACCATTCGCCGTGAAAACGACACCTTCTATGTGGAGGGCGAGTGGCTGTATAATCTGATGGGACAGATCAATTTTGATGATTACGAATCCCTGAATTTCTTCCAGCGAGTGCTGAAAAATAGCGGTGTTTTCACCATGCTGGAGGAACACGGCTGTACAGATGGAAAAACGGTGTCCATCTACGATTTTGAGTTTGACTACGTAAAATAAGGAGTGTAGAATATGAATATCTGGCACGATATCGATCCTTCCGTGATCTCCCCCGAAAACTTCACAGCAGTCATTGAGATTCCCAAGGGATCCAGCTGTAAATACGAGATGGATAAATATACCGGTCTGCTTCGCCTGGACCGTGTCCTCTATACATCCACTCACTATCCCGCCAATTACGGATTTATTCCCCGTACCTTTGCGGATGACGGCGACCCTCTGGACGTTCTGGTTCTGTGTGAGCAGCCGATCTATCCCATGACGCTGATTCAGGTATTCCCCATCGGTGTGATGCGTATGATCGACGGTGGCGCTCTGGACGATAAGATCATTGCCGTTCCCCTCTCCGATCCCAACTACAATCATTTACGCTCCGTTGACGAGCTTCCCGCTCACATCTTCGACGAAATTATGCATTTCTTTTCGGTATATAAGCAGCTGGAAAACAAGCAGACTGCCGTGAAGGAGCTGTTTGGTCCCAATGAGGCAAAGAAGATCATCATGGAATGTATAGAGCAATACAACAGAGATTTTCAATAAAAAAATTCAAAGGGTCCCCGCATCAATGCGGGGACCCTTCGTTATAAAATAAGGAGGTCTGCCTATCGCAGACCTCCAAGAAGCGAAGTACCAATCAACCCTTGGTGTACTTTACGCCACCGATCTTGATATAACCGTCGCCTTCCTCAAAGCTCAGGCTTCCGTTCAGACTTGCCAAAAATGCCTTGGCGTCCTTGTCCTCTACCTCGCTCTCATCAACAAAATCAAAGGTAATCTTGTCATCATCAATGGAGTAAGTTCCGTCAATAGACGCGACCTCCTTATTTGCCACCAAATAAGACACGGTTACGTTCTCGCCGCTGAACTCCATCTTCTTACCGGTCTCATAACCAAACGCCTCTACCGTCGCGCTGTATTCACCGGAAAGCTTCTTTCCGCAGGACGCAAGGCAAAGGCAAAGCATAATGGCTACCATAGCTACAGCCAGAATACGAATAGATCTTTTCATGTTCGTTCCTCCTTTGAATTGTTTTGATCTACAGTATCATCATATCATGAATTCGATTTTTTGTCAAGAATGCAATTTCTATTTTTCAAGAATTTCCTGACCTCCAATCCTACATCGCAGGCGATAACGGTGACCAGAAAAAGAATCAGCAAATAAATGAAGGTGTTTCCCACGCAAACGTAAAGGGTCATATTCTCTCGCATCTCTACCTCTCCGACCACAACCCCTTCCTCCAAAGGAGTGATGTCTTCCACAATTTCTCCCCGATGAGAGATGACAGAGGAAATTCCCGTATTTGCCGCACGAAGCACATAACGTCCACTCTCAATGGCGCGAAGTTGTGCTTGCGCATTGTGCATGTCCAACGCCACCGAATCGGTAAACCAAGAATCGTTGGTAGAAAGACAGATCATCTGCGCCCCCTCTCGAACACTGTCCAGAGTCAGCCTCTCGTAGATCGAGTCGAAGCAGATCAGAGAACCGATCCTCCCCTCCTCCAGCTCCAGAACCGCGGCGTTCTCTCCCTGTGCCAGATCCTCTCCACTCATCACCAGATCCGCAAGAGGAGGAATCAGAAATTCAAAGAGTCCGCGCATGGGTACAAATTCCCCAAAGGGCACCAAATGCCGCTTGGAGTAAACCGTGTCGTGCATCGTGCCGTCGGGCAGAAAACAGATCAAGGAATTATAGGACAGCGTTTTTCCATCCTCATCCTTCTCCTTGGTAAATGCCCCCACGAGAATCGTCACGTCAGCTTCCCCCGCAAGCTCCGACGCATAGCGATAATACATGCTTCCCGGGGAGATGGTATACGGAAGCGCCGTTTCGGGCCAAACCACAATTTCCGCCCCTTGTTGTGCCGCCAATAAGGTATTCTCCCGATAGACCGCCTTTGTACGCGAGATGCTCGCCGCTCCCCATTTTTCGTTTGAGGAGATATTTCCTTGAACTCCCGCCACGGTCACGGTTTCTTCGCTCTTGCCCGTGGGATTGACAAACCATAAAATCGTCCCCGCGCCGTAAGTAAAGACCAAAAGAATCGCCGCGGACAAACAGGATACGCGAATCGATCCCAGGCAGGGGATTTCCCTTCTGCGAAGAAATGCCAGAAGAGCGTATGCCAGCGTGAAATTTACCGAGATCAGCAAAAAAGTGATAAAGTACGAGCCAAACCAAGAAGCGGTTTGCAGACCGATCAGGTAATTTGACTGTCCCAAGGGAAGCCGTCCCCAAGGAACGCCCCACCAGCCGAGAGTCTGGGTCCATTCGTAGATCGCCCATAGTGCCGCTCCCATAAAGGGGTTCAAAAAAGGAATTCGCGCCGCCGCGCGACTGCGGAACAGAATGCCACAGAGCAAAAAAACCGCTCCTCCAAATGCCGCCTGAAACAGGGACAGACCGATCAAGGACGCCCCCACCACCGCCAACGCGCCTCCTTCGGTCATGCCATCAATAAAATCCAGAGGATAAAGATTGGCAAACCAATGGAACGTAACCAGATAATAACAGAAAAAGAAGAACAATCCCCACGCGTAGAGTCGGCGCAAGCGAACGCCGCGATCGGTTGCCATCTCCAGAAGAAACAGCCCTACGGGGATCATGCTGACCCACTCCAACGGCCCCAGAACGGGAATGGTCAAAGTAAGACCTGTCAGGAGTGCCGCCGCTGACAAAAGCAAATAGCGCGAGAGCCGTTTATTTGTTATCACCATGACGGTGTCTCCTTTCTTTTTTTGATGCTCAATTTTCCTTCTTTACAAACCAAATCTGCTCAGGGTCCAGAGAAAAGCTTCTTCCCTCCAGATAGGACAGAGCATTTTCTTCCTCGGTCCGCTCGAAGCTAAGACGGTAGGCGTACAGCGCTTGATATTTATAGCCCTGTCGCTTCTCGTCGCGGTTGACACCGTATTTGCCGTCTCCCAACAGAGGATGCCCGATGGCAGCCATCTGAGCGCGGATCTGATGCGTTCGCCCTGTGACCAGTTCCACCTCAAGGAGAGCGTTTTCCCCTCTCGTCTCCAGAACACGGTAGCCCGTGATGATCTTTTTCGCTCCCGCAAAGGGCATCTCCCTCACCTCCACCAGATTGGTGGCGCTATTCTTCCTCAAATAGGCATAGAGCGTGTCCTGCCTTTTCTTTGGGATTCCGTGTACCAGACAAAGATAAAATTTAGAAATTTGATTCTCGCGGATCTTTTCATTCATCACCCGAAGCGCTTCCGCGTTCTTGGCGGCAATGACGATCCCTCCCGTGTTTCTGTCAATCCGATTACAAAGCGCGGGAGAGAAGGATTGCTCCACGTCGGGATCGTACTCTCCCTTTTGATAGAGGTACGCCTTGACATGCATGATCAGAGTATTCTCCGCCGCCGCGTCGTCCTCGTGAACCAGAACACCCGGTCGCTTATTCAAAAGCAGGATGTTTTCATCCTCATATAAAATATCGATCTTGGGGCGAATCCGTCCAAGCGCCCCCATATCCCGCTCGGGAGAATCAAAAAACTCCTCGCGGATAAAAAGCTGAATCTCGTCTCCCTCCAGGAGCATGTATTTCTGATCGGTGCGCTTTCGGTTCACCTTGATTTTCTTGGTTCGGATCAGCTTATACATCATTGACGCAGGCAGTCCCTTGACCGCTTTGGTCAAAAACTTATCCAGTCTTTGCCCTGCATCGTTACGACCTACCGTAATACTTCTCATTCTTCCGTCCTTCTTAAAAAATCTACTTCTATTATAAAGCATTTTTCCGCTGTTTGCAAGAGAAATAAAGAAAATTTACAAAGGCGGTATTTACAAATAAGGGAATCCGTGATAAAATGGAGGTACTTTATAAAAAGGAGACGGTTATGTCAGATTCTATGCCCCGTGTGGGGATCTACACCTTGGGCTGCAAGGTGAATCAATATGAATCCGAGGCAATTGCGGAGGAGCTGGAAAGAGCGGGTGTTCGTATCCTTCCCCCCACGGAGATCTGCGATGCCTATATCATCAATACCTGCACTGTAACAGCGGAATCTGACCGCAAGGCTCGGCAGTTCATTCGTCGCGCCATAAGAGAAAATCCGAATGCCTTCGTGGTGGTAACGGGTTGCGTAGCGCAGACCGCCCCCGACGGACTTTGCTCTATGAAGGGTGTGGACTCCGTGGTGGGCAACACCGAAAAAATGGCAGCGGCACGGGAGGTGCTTCGATTACTGGCCGAGAAAAGAAAGGCGGAGGTGCCTTCTCTTATGGTGTCAGAGATCGAGAACGCGCCCTTTGAGCCTATGACCATTACCCACTTTGACCGTACCCGCGCGTATGTGAAGATCGAGGACGGCTGTGAAAGCCGCTGTACCTATTGCATCATTCCCTCCGCGCGAGGGAAAATTCGATCCAAGCCTTTGCACGACGTAATCGCGGAGGTGACCGCCCTGACGGCGGGAGGTTGCCGCGAGGTGGTACTGACAGGTATTGAAACTGCCTCCTGGGGCAAGGATCTGGCAGAAGGCGATCTTGCCACTCTACTGGAGCAGATCGATGCCATTGAGGGGATTCGAAGAGTCCGTCTTGGATCTCTTGATCCTTCCCTGATTCGTCCCGCCTTCGTCGAACGGATCGCCCGTCTTTCCTCCCTTGCCCCTCATTTTCACCTATCCCTGCAAAGCGGAAGCAGTTCCGTTCTTGCCCGCATGAAACGGAAATATAACGCCGATCAGGCAATGAGAGCCATCCAAATGCTCCGCGGCGCCATAGAGGGTGTCTGCTTTACCACCGACGTCATCGTGGGCTTCCCCGGGGAGACCGAGGAAGAGTTTAGAGAAACGCTCCGTTTTGTCAAGGAAGCCAGATTCCTCACAATTCACGCCTTCCCCTATTCCAAGCGCGCGGGAACTCCCGCCGCCTCCATGCCCTGTCAGATTCCCACCGAGGTCAAGCGCCGCCGTATGAATGAGCTGATGGCGGCAGCCGAGGAGAGCCGCCGCGCCATTTGCGAGGCGGCGGTTGCCACACAGCCTGTGACCGAGGTGTTGTTTGAAACCATGGAAAAAGGATTCCTGCGGGGACATACCGCATCCTTCTTGGAGGTTGCCGTACCCCATCCCCACTCCCTCCACGGAGAGATCCGTTCCGTTCGGTTGACACACACCGACGGAAAGCTCCTTTACGGTGAGCTTGTGGACGAAGAAAAATGAGAGAAAAAAGATTTTTAAAAAAATTCAAAAAAACCCTTGCATTTTGATTCGAATTATGCTATAATAGATGGCGCGAATGCCGATACGCTGTCGGCGGTCGGTAGTAACAGGTCGTTTTGATCGTGGATTTCTCGGTTTGTTTCGAAGAAATTCTACATTCTTATCACTTGTTTATCAAAAAATTTTCATAAAGATCGATGCACGGGCTCCGTGCTTACAAGGAGGTGTCATTATGGCAAAATGTAGCATTTGCGGAAAGGGCGTTGTTTTCGGACAGGCAGTTTCCCACTCGAACCGTAAAACCAACAGAACCTGGAAGCCCAATATCCGCAAGGTAAAGGCGATCGTTAACGGTACTCCTAAGACCGTTGCCGTTTGCTCTCGTTGCCTGCGCGACGGCAAAGTGAACAGAGCGTAAGTTCAAGAGCCTGTATCGCTTGGCTCTCCAAGCATAAAAAACAGCTTCCTTGTGAAGCTGTTTTTTATTTTTCAAAGCAAAGAGCAGACTGCCTGTGGCAGTCTGCTCTTTTGTTTCTTTATTCCATCGTATTCTGATCCTCATAGGGTACGGAGATTTCGAAACGGGCGCGTCGTTTTACAGAGTGAAGTATCAACCCCGTCACAACTATGATGACTATAACAAATCCTCCCGTAATGATCCCAAAGAGAAGAAGTCCCCCATCCCCTCCGTCCTGTTTGTTGGGAGCGTCGGGATCGGGTGTCTCCGTGGCAATTGTTTCGCTGACGATCGTAAAGGTTCCCGTCAGCGACTCCAGCTCGTAATTGCCGCCCTCGCAGTCAAATATTCTCACCTTTGCCTGTCCGATCTCCACGTTGTTTTCTAACGTAACGGTATATTCGGATGGATCAATGATCCTCTCCCCGTCCAACAGCCGTACCTCGGGCAGGATCGCCTCTCCCGTATACGCGTATTCGGTATCGGTCAAAACCAAGGTCGCCTTTACTCCCTTTTTAGGAAGAACTCGCACCTCGCTTGGAATTTTTGCGGAAAGATCCACGAAATAATTATGGGCATCCGCCCCATCCAGCTCTGCCACGGACAACATCACTCCGTCGTACATACCTGCATCAGGTGCAGACAGAAACCCTTCCATCCTCTTGACAAAAACCTCGTCATCCGCCAGAATTCCACTCAAAACAGGATCGGTCAGATCGATCTTATACGTTCCGTCATAAGTTTTTTCCAACGCGGTAACTCTCTGTACCGTCAGTTTCGCGGGATGAATCTCCACCTTCACGGTCTTATCCTTGATATCCAAGCCATCGGCGCGGACTCGTAGCCAATAGACTCCTGCCTCCTTGGGAGCGTCGATAAACGTGCTTCCCGCCGTTCCGTTCTCATCGTTGTACCAACCGTAGCTCCACCGATACGAATGGATTCCGTCGTTCCCCGCTTCCAAGGAGCAGATCAGATCGGCTCCGCTATCGGGAAATCCTACGCTCAAGGACTCACCGTCATAAGTCAGCGTGGGAATATAAATAAAGAGATCGGCGGGGGAATAGGCGCGGGATGCCAGCCGCAGCGGACTGTCCGCCGCAACACCCCAAAAACCGATGGCGCGTTCCTCACCGTATTGATAGGAAACCGACCGATTCCATCCGAGAGAGACACGGTATCCCCCAGTGATCGATCCGCTCGCCCCTGCCAAAAAGAGCCCGCCGTCCTCTCCAACGCTTCCCACGTCACTGTTGGTCACGTCCACGAGATAGGTCTCCCCATTTCCCATGGTCACCAGATTCCACATATGAGGTCCTCCGTCCATGCTTCCCGTTGCCGTATAGCATCGAAGGGTTGGATCGGCAAAGTCGGTGAGATCGCACAAATATTGAAACGCCTTGGCATACCCCTCACAGACCGTCCGGGTTTCGGGATTTCCGTCAAAAACGTAGATCAGCTGAAAGGCATCGCCGTATTGGGCGGAATCCGCAGACTCCGCTACGGCAGAGTTGTAGGAGGTCATCTTACAAATCGTCTCGGCGTAATGGAGCAGACGCAAATAGTCGGATTTTCCCTCCGCCTCGGCTACGATCTCCATGGCAATATCGGGCAGATTGGCTCTTGCCGCCGTTTTAGCGGTATCCACCGTGTAAAGCGAGAGATCTCCCTCTTCCTCATCGGACGGATAGGATGCGCCCCGATAGTCCTCCGACACCGCGTAGATCATATAAAACGCACGAACCCTCCATATCCCGTCCTCCTCGTAGGAACTGAACTGATATGAAGATCCCCCCGTTTTGTCAAACCAGTACAGCTCGTAGGGACAATCGTGCAATACGGCAGTCAACACGCCATCCAGCTCCAGATCCTCGTGAAGCCCATTCATGATCGCCTCTTGCGAGGTATAGCGATTCTCCAGACCCATAGCGGTCAGTTCGTTTTCGTCAAAGGATATGACCGTGCTTGCCCGCTCCCCCACGGCAATCTGCCAAAAGGCGGGAAGAAGAGCATCGTACAGCGATTTTCCTACGCTGCCAAGTCTCTCACGAGCAACGCGGGAGGAAGGAGATCGTTGACTATAAGTCGGCTCTTGGGAATCTCCCAATAGCGAATCAGTCTCTACAACCTCCATCCCTTGGGGGCGGTGGGAACTCGCCGATACGGGAACGGAGCAGATCAAAAGCAGAGCAATCAAAAAAGAGCAACCAAGCGTTTTTAAAGCATGCCGATTTCTCATCATTATTCTCCGCCTCCGTTTCTACATTCTATCCCCTTTATTATAACAAAAAGATGTGGCTTTGTCAACCGAAATGAACAGATCGTACTCCCGCCGCAAGATTTGCTCCAAAATCGGCAATACTGATAAAAAAGGAAAGGAGAACGACTGTGGAATACGTTGTATTGCAAGTCATTCTGAAGGAGAAATGGGTCGGAACGGGATCGGGGAATCTGACCGAACTGGAAAAGGTCATCAATACCCAAGCCGAGTTTGGCTATCGGCTTCATACCATTTCTACCGCCGCCTCGGGCAGCAAGGGGTGGTTCGGTGGCGACCGAATTCAGGCAACGCTGGTATTTGAAAAAAATAGGGCTTAGATTGAAAACCGCCAGACGGAGCTCCGTCTGGCGGTTTTTTATATCGTTTATTCTGTCTTATTCCGCGCCCGGCAGCTCTCCGTTTGGAAGGAGGGGTACCTC
>JAZNDP010000117.1:0-3824 GCA_045588165.1 Eubacteriales bacterium
AAAGTTTCGCTCGAGCCTTTTCAAAGGCTCGTCGGAGCCGCCGCGATCGGCGGTCGCGCGTCGCAACGCGCGAAACACCCAATCGTCATAAAGCGCCCGAAAGGGTGAATTTTGGTCGTAAACGACCAAAAGAGGGAAAACCACAAGTGGGGTTTTCCCTTTTTTAGTACACCCTAAGACCAGTAAAATAGAGGGAAAAGTTGTTTGTAATTCTCACGTTGATTTGTTGAAAAAGTAGTACGATAAAGAAAAGAAAGGGGAAACCCCACTTGTGGTTTCCCCTCT
The DNA here is from genome assembly GCA_045588165.1 of Eubacteriales bacterium. Classification (GTDB taxonomy): domain Bacteria; phylum Bacillota; class Clostridia; order Oscillospirales; family CAG-272; genus HGM12713. The sequence continues at coordinate 286 of JAZNDP010000117.1, forward strand.
TTGTCTGCCTTGCAGACAAATTCACCCTTTCGGGCGCTTATGTGGCATTGAGTGTTTCGCCGACTGCGGTCGGCGATCGGGGCACAGCCCCTGAACCCCGCAAACTTTTGAAAAAGTTTGATCAAAACTTTTCATGAGCTGCGCGCCTCCGTGAGGATCACTCATCCCACAGCTCGGGTTTGCCGGTAGAGATCATAGCCGCGCCTGCGGAGAGGGCTTGAAAGACCTCGTCCTTGAACTCGATGAGACCTCCCGCGATAATGGGCACGGAGGTTTTCTTTTTGATCCGCGCGATTGCCTTATATGCCACGCCGGGCATGATCTCCACGAGATCGGCGCGGGACTGGCGCAGAGCCTCGGCGGCGGTGTCCACCGAGCGGGAGTCCACCATAAAGAAGCGCTGAACGCAGGGGATACCTACATCCTTGGCGGCGCAGACGATATTGGTTCTGGTGCTGATGATCCCGTCCACTCCCTTGGTGGAGAGGTACCTCACACCCGAGGCGTCCTTGCTCAGTCCGTCGGTAAAATCCATGTGAATGAATAAGAGCTTTCCCGCCGCGTGGGCGCGTTCCACCAGACGCTCCATCTCCAGAATATTGGAGCTGAGGAGAAAGACGGTCTGAACCTCCGAGCGGAGCGCGGCTTCAAAATCCTCGTCCGTGCGCACGGCGGCGATAATGGGATAATTTTCATAGTCAAGCATAGGAGAACTCCTTCCTCTTTTTTACTACTTGGCGGGACGGGCGGAACGCTTCAGCGACAGGGAGCATACCTCGGGGCGCGTCCGCCGCAGAATCAGCTCGCTTCGCTCGTCGCTCTCCATCATGCAGGCATACCGCTTCTTGCTCTTGTCCTCCCACACCAGAACCAGCGCGGGGGAGTCGGGCGTCGCGCGGACGTCGGCTGTTTCCTCGGGATTCAGTCGGGCGGCGGATTTGGCGGAGTCATCGGTAAGGTAGTCGGCAAGAATCAACTCGTCCAGATCCAGCTCACACAACACACGGCGGGTGCTCTTGCCAAGAATCTTCGCCACGGTCAGCGTACCGCCCAGAAAGGCGTATTCGTATTCCATCGTCAGATATTTGCGCGTCAGGAGGATCAGCGCCGCCTCCAGAAGAACGGTCAGTGCCGCCGCAACGGGGGAAAGGGTCAGCAAAAACCAGATAGCGCCGAGTGCGGCAAGCGCCGCGTAAAGACAGTAAAGGATAATACAGTTGCGCAGATGGGCGCCCTTTTTGGGGAGGGGGAGAACCCGCTCGTAGCTGCTCGTGTGATCCATGGAAACCTCCTGTGGGGTAATTTCAAGAACAGTATAACATAATTTGAAGAATCTGACAAGATTTGCGGGAAAATTTCCTAAAAAATTCTTGACATGTTTTTCAATATAGTGTATCATAGTATTGAAAACGAAATCAAGGAGAGAAAAAGAGATGGATCGTGAGATGCTATACCGCATTGCGGAGGATGCCGTCAGAGACGAGGAGCTGTCGGTGGGGGAGATTCCCGCCATTGACCTGTACGTGGATCAGATCATCAATCTGGTGGGAGATAAGCTGAAGGGCGGTTCGGAGCGGTATCAGGACAGACAGCTGACCAAAACCATGATCAATAACTATTCCAAGGACGGTCTGATCACGCCCATCAAGGGAAAGAAATACAACAAAGAGCAGATCGTGCAGATTCTGACGGTCTATACCTTGAAGAATACGCTGTCCATCGGGGAGATCAAGCGAATGCTGCGGGGCGCCTATGCCACCGAGGGCTTTGACGGCGAGGATCTGGCGAAGCTCTACGACCGCTATATTGCCCTGAAGCGGGAGAACCGCGGATATTCCTTAGAGATTCTGGAGGAGCTGATGCGTCGGTATGAGCTGGACGCGGAAGAGGAGAATGACACGATGCTGACCATCGGCTGTCTGCTGTCCCTGAGCGCGTTTTTGCGGAACATGGCGCAGGCGCTGATTGACGAGCACTACCCGCCGCTGCCCGATCCCGATGAAAAGAAGGAAAAAGAAAAAGAGGAAAAGGAAGAGAAAAAGGAGCGGGAAAAGGAAGAGAAAAAGGAAAAGGCAAAGAAGGAAAAGGAAGAGAAAAAGGAGAAGAAGAAAAAGGAAGGCTCCGAGACCGAAACTCAATCCAAGGAATAAACAACCCCGCATCCAAAACAGGTCGGTACGGCAATATTTGCGAAGCAAATTTGCGAGGTGTTTACACCTACGTGTCCAGACCTGTTTTTTCATAAAAAGAAAATAATGACGATCGGTTATCCACAAAGAATAGCCCGATCGCCTTGTTTTATACCTAAAACCCAAAACATTGAAAGTTTTTGAAAGGAGTTTGAGGAAAACTTTTTGCAAAAGTTTTCCTCAACGCGTCCTATTTCCTCGTCGCCTCCTCGATGACCTCCAGCAGGCGGAAGCGGACCTGATAGGCGGGGCGTTCCGTTTGGGTGATGACACGGTACTGCTCCCCCGTAAAGCCCACGGAGATATAGGCATCCTCGGTTTCCTGTTTGGAGGCGGCGCCGAGGCACATGGGAGGGAAGAGAACGCACCACCAGTTTTGTCCCTCCGCCTCCCCGATCATTACCCGCAGGGAGAGGTAGCGACCCGAGGGAAAGCAGAAGGACTCGTAATTTCTTGTGGGGTAGACCTCTTCGTTCAGGGTGATCGCCACGGAATCGTCACAGCCGTGAGCGGCGAGAGTCTCTTTTGCGGTCTGCTCTAACAGAGGAATATTTTCGCGAAGGGCATGTTCCGCTTCGTCGCGGGTGCGGCAATCGGCAAGAAGGGGCTCACTTGCGGACAGGAGGGCGTCCCGCACCTTCAGCTTCAGCGCCTGATCCTCCTCGGAGTCCGAGTTGGCAAGCACGTGGAGACGGAGCACGTCCGAGTAAATCTCGCCCTCTCCGTGAACGGGCAGAAGTCCGATTACCAAAAAAACAATACAGAATACAAGGATCAAAACAGATAGCTTTTGCATAAAAAAGGCTCCTTTCAGAATGAGATGATCAAAGGGTGTATCACACGGAATCATCATTCCCCGAAAGAGAGCCTTTTATTCATAAAATCAATTTTTACGGATTCAAAATCTCAAAATAGGTAAGCGGTTCCTTCGGTCGCAGGATCGTTTCACCGCCTTTGCGTTCAAAAAGAATGGGATATTCCTCCTCGGGGGTCGCCATGGCGCCGAATGCCTTGGCGCCGAGGACAACGACCTTTGCCGTTTCGTCACAGCCAAAGAGAGGGAAGGTGGATTGAGGGTTGCCGATCCCGAAGCTGGTGATCAGCACCACGGATTTTCCGCCGTTTTCGGTGCGCAGAGCGGTGCCGGGTCCCTCGCATTTCAGCCCAAGAACCGTCAGCTCGCCGCCGTCGTTGAGAACCTCCGTGTTTCCCCGCTCGGGATTGAGATTGTAGGCAAGAACGCTCTGCCCGTGGAACTCGTAGGGAATCATTTCCGCCCAGATCGGCGCTACGCCCTCCCGCATCAGACAGGTGTTCATGGAATAAGAGCCCGTGGTACAGACGCAGTTG
>JAZNDP010000118.1:0-1520 GCA_045588165.1 Eubacteriales bacterium
GAGCCATTGCTCTCTTAAAGCGGCGAAGTGCGCTGTCCAGAGACTCGCCTTCTTTCACTCTAATTTCTGCCATTTTCTGTTTTCCCTCCCTCCGCATATTGCCAGAGACAATTGAAATCGAATAATATTATACACGATTTCCCCTGCCTTGTCAATACCTTTTTGCAAGTTTTTGATTTAATTTTCCACAAAGTCAATGGCAAGCGCCGAAAGAGAAGTGAATCCGTGGTCAAAGCTTCCCTTGAACTGCTTATACTCCCACAGCGTTCCCGTGGATTCCACCATACCGCCAAAGAAGGATTTCAGATCCTCCTTCAGCGTCTCCTTCATCCCCAGCTTCATCAGAGCACAGATCCGCAAATACAGACCGATAAAGGCGTTAACGGGAACCGTCTCCCGATCCCCCTTCTCAAAGGTGGCAAAGCTGTTGCCCACGTATTCCTTGAGTTTTACGTACTTTGCGTCGTCAAGATCCACATCGCCGTACAGAATGGCGTAATACTGTCCCGCCTCCGATGCGTTGCGGGTGTTCCGCAGAACACCGTCCACGCCCCAAATGGCATTGTCCACAAACACCTCTCCGTCAAAGGCAAGCTCCCGCGTTCTTTTGCGGACGCTCGCCGCCTTGGCGGTCATTGTCTCGTCTCCGTACAGCTCGCCCACGGCGTACAGCACCTCGGAATAGAGGAAATTGGAGGGGTAATTGACGTCCTGAACCCAGTCGTTTGCCGCCGACCACTCCACGAAATTCCAGCTGGGCAGGTTCTCCAGAAGTCCGTCGTCGTTTTCACAATCGGCAAGATATCCCATGATCCCGTATACGCTGTCGCGGAAGATCTCCCGATCGACAGAGGTGTTTCTCTCGGTCAGGTATTCCTTGACCTCCAGCACGTACCACATATTCCACTGGGGAATGAACTTTTTGTCGGCTTGAAAATCGGCGGGATAACACATAGGAAGCACACCGTCAACGGTATCTCCCTCGTTGCGGTAGAGACGGAAATTTTCAAGAAAGGCATCCTCCACAAGGGTCTTTCCTGTAAGGAAATACTCCGCCCGTCCCGTAAAATAGCTGTCGCAGAGCCAGCCCGCCCGCTCACGGGAGGGGCAGTCGGTAAACAGATCCACCGCGTTGTGGGCAAAGGAGCGCTCCGCCGCCGCATCAATCTTTTTCAGCTCGGGGTCACGCACCTCGCGCGTCAGCATCAGATCCCGACGGTATTCATAAGTACGCACACCGAAAGAGGAAACCGTCACGCTTCCCTTTTTGACCATCAGCACCGCCAAGCGGCAGGTATAGGGCTCGAAGCTTTGAAATTCCACATGCCGATCCGCGGGCAGAAAATATTCAATCACCGCCTGCATGTTAATATTGGTAAAGGCAAATTCGTCGGGAGAGCAAAGCTCGGTAAAGCCCAGCACCATGTCGCTTTCCTCCCGCGCCGTTACGTCAAGGCGCAAAAATCCCGCCCAGATGGCTTTTAAAGTCGGATCGTAGCCATGTCGTTCTGTGAGCCAAG
>JAZNDP010000119.1:0-17765 GCA_045588165.1 Eubacteriales bacterium
GAGCTGAAGAGCATGGTGCTGAACGGAGAGATTCCCGACGCAAAAACTCAGCTTGCCGTTCTCCGCGCCGCCGCGGTGCTGGAGAAGCGGAAGGCAGAATGACCTTTTTTCTCGGTCTTTCCCTCCTGATACTTATATCCCTCCTTTTGCTGTACGCCTTTCTGATCCTGCCGCGGGTCTCCGCGGGAGCGGATGTAGAGCCTCTTGAGACCGATTATGCCCATCGGGGACTTTGGAGCGGTAAGATCCCAGAAAATTCCCTTTCCGCCTTTGCGGCGGCGGTACAGGCGGGCTTTGGCATTGAGTTGGATCTGCGGCTGTCACGCGACGGACAGATCATGGTCTTTCACGACGATGATCTTCGCCGTATGTGCGGGGTCAACAGGAAGATTTCCGACCTGACCTGCGCCCAGCTGAAGACACTTCGCTTGAAAAACAGCGCGGAGACCATACCCACCCTTGGAGAGGTGCTCCATCTGATTCGAGGCAGAGTGCCGCTGATGATCGAGTTGAAGGGAGAGCTTCCCGACCCGCTTCTCTGCAGACGGCTGGTCCGTATGCTGGACACCTATCGGGGCGCCTTCTGCATTGTTTCCTTCAGCCCCCTGATTTTGCGTTGGTTCAAGCACTACCGCCCCTCCTACGCCCGAGGGCAGCTGGTAACGAAATCCAAAAAATCCAATCGGAAAGGAAGCCGTTTCGTAGGATTCCTTTTGTCTCACCTTCTGCTCAATTTTCTTTCCCGCCCCGATTTTCTATCGGTAAACGTGGCGCTGCGCCGCCGAATCTCGGTGCGCCTTCTGACAGGTCCCCTACGCGCCCGTTGCTTTTTGTGGACGGTCAGAACCGAAAACGAATACAAGGATTGCAAAGCACGGGGATATTTTCCCATCTTTGAATCCGTTCCACCAAAATACATACATCAAAAAGGAAGAAAACCATGAAAAAGACATGCTACGCTCCCGCAAACATTCTGTTGCCCGACTTTGAGAAGGTAGATGCCGCCAAATGGGCGGTGGTTGCCTGTGACCAGTTCACCAGCGAGCCCGAATACTGGGAAGCCGCGGAGGCTCTGGTGGGAGATACTCCCTCCACCCTGCGTCTGATCCTTCCCGAGGTCTATCTTGCACGAACCGAGGAGCGAATCCCCGTCATCAACGAAACCATGAAACAATACATGAAGGAGGTTCTGGTCTCTCATCCCGATTCCATGATCTACGTGGAGCGTCAGCAATCCGACGGAAGCGTACGCCGCGGTATCGTGATGGCGATCGATCTGGAGGATTACGATTACAGAAAGGGAGCCTCCTCCCTCATTCGCGCCACCGAGGCAACCGTGGTGGAGAGAATCCCCCCAAGAGTGGCGATCCGTCGGGGAGCGGCAATCGAGCTTCCTCACGTGATGCTTCTCATTGACGATGCGGCAAAGGGCGTGATTGAGCCCTTGGCAATTGGTGTGGGAGATGTGGCTTACGATACCGATCTGATGCTTCGTGGCGGACACATCACGGGCAGATTCCTGACGAAGGAGGAGCAGACCTCGGTTTCCGAGAATCTGGAATCCCTCATCACCCCCAACGCGATGGAGGTACGCTACGGAAAAGAAGGTCTCTCTCCCCTGCTCTTTGCCGTAGGAGACGGAAACCACTCCTTGGCATCCGCCAAAGCGGCTTATGAGGAGATCAAGGAAAAGATCGGTGCCGACGCCGCCGCCACCCATCCCGCGCGCTTTGCCCTTGCCGAGGTAGTCAATATCCACGACGATTCTCTGAAATTCGAGCCCATCTACCGCGTTCTTTTCAACGTGGATCGGGCTGACGTTCTCGCAAAGCTTCAAACATACGCCGACGCGCTGCAGGGCGACGCCGCTCCCCAGACCGTGGAATACGTATACGGCGCGGAAAAGGGCGCGCTGACCTTTGCTTCCCCCTCCCGCCAGTTGACGGTAGGAACCCTTCAGGACTTTATCGACGAGTATCTGAAATCCCACCCCGAAGCCGAGGTAGACTACATCCACGGAGAGGAATCGGTCAAGAACCTGTCCTCCCGTGACGGCGCTATCGGCTTCCTGTTCTCCGGTATGGAGAAGGATGAGCTCTTCCCCACCGTGATGTTTGACGGCGCTCTGCCCAGAAAGACCTTTTCCATGGGTCACGCCGAGGACAAGCGGTACTATCTGGAGTGCAGAAAAATTACCCAATAATCCAAACCAATGAAGAAAGGAATTTTCTCCTATGAGCCAAACCGATTCCTGGAGTCAGCTGCTGGCAGACTGCCAAAGCTGCTGTGCCTGCGAGCTGCATAAGACCCGCACCAACTGCGTGTTCGGTGTGGGAAATACGAGCGCTGATATTCTTTTCGTTGGGGAAGCCCCCGGCGAGAACGAGGACAAGACCGGTACCCCCTTCGTGGGACGGGCAGGACAGCTGCTGGATAAATTCCTCTACGCGGTGGACATTCCCCGCGAGGACGTCTATATTGCCAATATTCTCAAGTGCCGCCCCCCGAAAAATCGGGATCCCCTCCCTGCGGAGGAGGACGCTTGCATGGAGTTTCTTCGCCGTCAAGTTCGTCTGCTCCGTCCCAAGATCATCGTCTGTCTTGGCAGAATTTCCGCCATGCGGCTGATCAAGCCCGACTTCAAGATCACCAAAGAGCACGGAGAATGGTTTGACCGCGGAAGCTTTCAGATCACCGCCGTCTATCATCCCGCCCTGCTTTTGCGGGATCCTCGCCGCAAGGAGGAGATGCTGACCGATATGAAGCGGATCAAGGAAAAGCTGGACGCGCTGAGGAGAGAGTAAGTACATGAATTTCGTTCCCTTTTTATACACGGTCATTACCCTGTTCTTTATGCTGATCGTTGGCTTCGTCGCGGGAAAGACAGGCGTGGTCAGCAACACGGCGTCCAAAAACCTTTCCCGTCTGATCATTGCCATCGGACAGCCCGCCCTGATCATCTATTCGGTGATCCGTATGGAGTATTCGACACAAAACCTGATACTGGGCTTTCAAACGCTGGGCTTTGGGCTTTTGCTTCATGCCATTCTTGCCCTGCTGTCCTTTGGCGCTTGCTGTCGCTTTGGCGATTTGAACGAACGAAAAATCACCGAATTTGCCGCCATCTTCGGCAACGTGGGCTTTATCGGGATCCCGATTCTCGAAACGCTGTTCGGCACCAGAGGCGCCTTTATGGGAGCCTTCTTCGTAGTCAGCTTCAACGTCTTCCTCTGGACGTGGGGAATCGTCATTCTGTCCAGAAAGCGCCCCGATATTCGCCTGACCCCCAAAAAGCTGTTGAACTTTGGCACAGTACCCAGTATGATCGGTCTTGGCATCTACGTGCTGAAGGGCGTCCTGCCCTCGGTTCTTCCTGACGCCGTCATGAATCTGTTTGCCACCGCATCGATCCCCGTCATGTCCTGCCTGTCCTACATGGCGTCGCTGTGTACCCCCGTTTCCATGCTGATCATCGGTGCGCTTTTGGCGGAGCGAAGCGCCAAGCAGATTTTTCTGTCGGGAAAGATCTACTATCTCTCCCTGCTGAAGCTGATCGTCTTTCCCCTTGCCATCTGCGGTGTCATGTGGCTTCTGGGCTGTAGTGATCAGTGGATCCTCTTTGCGGCAACCGTACTGGCTATGCCTTGTGCCACCACCGTTACCATGCTGGCGGAGATCCACGACATTGCCCCCGGCTACTCGGCGCAAGGGGTGGGAAGTACCTCTCTGCTGTCCATCGCCACCATGCCCTGTGTGCTCTGGCTGGTACAGAGAATGATCGAGCTGTAATCATTTCCTTCGTTTCATCGAAAAAATAAAAAAGAGAGAAAGGGCAACGGCAATCGAACCCCGTTTTGCGCGACCGTTCTCGGTTTCCATTCTTCTCTTTGATACGAGTGTTCATAGCAAACCTCGCCATCGGGTGCTAAACAAAGAAATTCGGCAGTACAAATAGCGACATTGGCTGTCGGCACTGCCGACTGGCGCAAAAGCAACCAATCCGTACGGATTGGTGGGGTTCTGATTCGGGATATTTGCTTGAAAGAAAAGAGAGAGACGGGAATCGAACCCCGTTTTGCGCGTCAGTTCTCGGTTCTCGTTTCTTCTCCTTGGCGCAAAAGCAACCAATCCTCGCGGATTGGTGGGGTTCTGATTCGGGATATTTGCTTGAAAGAAAAGAGAGAGGGCATGTGCCCTCTCTCTTTTCTTTGGAGCGAGTAACGGGAATCGAACCCGCAGCATCAGCTTGGGAAGCTGAGGTTTTACCACTAGACTATACCCGCATCTCTATTCTATATTTTACGCCTTTTACCCCGGTTTGTCAAGTATTTTTCAGCAAATATTCCTCTTCATCATTTGACCAAACGCGGCTCTTGTCGAATCCTGCCACACAAACGCGTATCAAGAAACAGAGACCGCCCCCGGGGGCGGTCTCTGTTTCTTTTGTTGAATTACATGAGGGTAATGGTACCGGAGGATGTAAATTCCACTGTCATACCCATCATAGCGCCGATTGCCTGATAGGTCTTAACCGTTTCCGCATCGCTCTTGTTTTCTTCCTGCGCCCAACGGGCATTCATTGCCTCGGTCAGCTCGGCGGTATCCTCTGCGCCAAGCTTGGAGTTCTTCTTCAAGGGGTCGATGTTCGGCTCCGAGGACTCCTCCTCAAATACCTGCTTCTTCATCGAACCCGATACCACCTTGGAATCCCGAATATTCGCGACGAACTCCTCTGCACTGACACCGGTAGCACTATTCTCGCCAAAGGTACGGTTGGATCCCGCTTTACCCGAATTCATGGCAAGGTCGGTCAGGTTCATCACCGCCGCGGATTCTTGCATGTACTCGTCCTCGGGCATTCCCGCTTCCTTCTCCGCCGCCAGATCGGTAAAGATGGAGGAGATCAGAGAGGAGGTGGGAGCGGCGCTCTCGCCCGAAACGCCCCGTTTGGTCATGACGCTCGAGGACATCATTTGAGACAGGATCTTTGCGGAGGTGCGGTTCAGATCCGCCATCAGCGTATTCATAGGTTCCTTATAATCTTCCTGATTGGAAGAGGACTCCACCATCTGAACGCCGTTGGCAACCGATCGCATCATCAGCGCGTAGGTGTTCACCGCTCCGTTTGCGCTCACGCTGCCATAGTCACCGTTCATGGTTGCGGCAAGATCGGTTGCCTCCTGCAACGTAAAGCCGATCTCGTCATAGATCTTCTCTGCTTGCAAAATACAGGTCAGGAAGATCGCGGTGCTTTCCTCGCCCACGGTTTCACTGCGAGCAAACAGATCCAACACGGGACCCATGCCCCGCAAACAGCCCGACGCGCTCATGTTATTGTCCATATCCTCCGCCAAAACCAGCGTACGAACGATAATTTCGGCAAGAACGGCTGCCTCCTGCTCGGGATTTTGAACCTGAGAGGAATCCACCTTGATCTGATCCATGCTTGCATAAACCACCGACGGATCCTTGATGGGATCACCGTCAAAGTGAGCGCCGACGGTGTGTCCTATCTCGTCAAAGCTATACGCCAGCACGTCACCGACAAGGGGAGAGAGATGGGGGTTGATCAACAGCTCGCACATCGCGCCCTCGGCAATCGACTGCTCCTTCAAAAGATTCTTTCCGCTAAGCCCTCCGCGGAGTCCACCCCGCTCTACGGTCAGCGCGAGAATTTCAAAGCTCGTGGCGGCATCGCCCTTGATGGTTTCATAATCGGCTGTCACCAGCAGATCCAGCAAAGGATCGGTAATTCCCTTCAGATTGTCGCCAAGACCTATTTTTTTTATGCCATGGAAGGTTCGTCCCTCCGACCATTGGGTATTGGCAGCGGATAGGAATTCGGGAACCAGAGTTGGGATCAAGGAGGTCTTCTCAAAGGCATCTCCCGCCTGCCGCAAGGAGTTTGCTACCGCAGCCCGATCCAAAGAATCATTTCGGTAATCACCGATCGCCTTTCCTACCGATCGTACAAATGCGGTTTCTCTGTTCAGAGTAACCCTGTGATCTCCCACCGAATAGGTGGTAAGACCCGAATAAATCAGGTTTCCGCCGCATGTGTCCGTCGCCTTGGCGATGGGATTGTTGGTGATTCCGTCGGTAACGCCTGCCGCCAGATCAATGGGCTTACTGTCTGTCATGACTGCTACGGTGGCGATTGCATCATCGGCAACGCCAAGTATTCCGATCACGGGGCTCATGACGGCAAAATACAGAAGCAGACCGCAAACACCGCCAAGAACCATTCCCCATGGATTCCTCTTTCCGTCGAACCGAAGAGCATCCTTCTTTTTCAATTTGACCTCGGGCTCCTCGGCAGGGATCTCCTCTACCGTCTCCCGAGTCTCCTTTTCCGATTCCTCGGCGGGCTCTACAGATTCGGATATTGATTCCTCGATGGGCTCTGCCGTAGCCTCGGCAATCTCCTCCCCGCTCTCCTCGGGAGCAGATTCCTCGGATTCCTCCGCAACGGGCTCGGAACTCTCCTCCGCTACCACAGACTCAGCCACAACGATCCCCTTCTCTTTCTCTTTGCAAAGGACGTTATAGGAAACAGTGGTACTGACCACACCCAAAATCGCCTTCAGCACAAAGAACAGAACGTAGAAAAGCAAGGGCGCCAAAATCATGGCAAGGAGCGCCACAATCGCGTCGGGAAGGGTGGGAATTTCCTCCGTCAGCACTTGGAAGGATCCGAAAGCACCGGACTTTTCCATGCTTCCGAACACCGCACCAACGATCAGCTTGGACAGGATTGCCGAAAGCAAAACACCCAGAACGATCGCCAGAAGGGCGGCGCCGGTTCTCACGGCAGAATAAATCCAGGTATGACGTTTTCCAAAGGCGATCCCGCGCCACACGAACAGCGCAGCAATTCCCAAAAAGAATAGGGTAAATATGACGTAAAACATCGTTTCCTCCTGTAGTATCGCGGGCAAATCGGGAACCCGCATATTTTTTGATAACCTTTCTGATTTTATTGTATCACACGGATTTCACATTTTCAAGACTTTTTTCAAAATCAGATCTCTCTTTTCAAAAATAAAAAAGGGGCAATGCCCCTTTTTACTGCTTCGCCAGATATTCCTCGGCAAAATGCACGGCTACAGCACCGTCGGATACCGCCGTTACCACCTGCCGCAACGCCTTAGTGCGAACGTCACCGATGGCAAACACACCCTCCAGATTGGTTTTGGTGGTTTCATCGGCTATGATATATCCGGTTTCATCTCGGTCAAGCCCCTCTCCGATCCACTCGGTAGCGGGGATCCGACCGATGCTGACAAACAAGCCGTCCACCATCAGCTCCCGCTCCTCGCCCTTTCCAAAGTGACACAGCCTTGCCCCCGTCAGGCGACCGTCAACCAAGAAATCAGTTACCACGGTGTTCCAAAGAAATTCCACGTTCTCCGCCCTCATCAGGGGCTCGTGATACAGCTTTGTGGCACGCAAGGTGTCTCTGCGATGAATCACGTACACTCTCTTTGCAAGGTGGGAAAGGTATAGCGCATCCGATGCCGCCGAATTTCCCCCGCCTACCACGGCAACGGTCTTATCCTTATAAAACCGCCCGTCACAATGGGCGCAATAGTGAAGTCCTCTGCCAATAAGGCTCTCTTCTCCCGATATTCCAAGCGGTCGGGGGTTCGCACCCGTGGCAATCACCACCGTACGGGTGCGGTATTCCCCCGCCGTGGTTTTGATCACCTTGATCTTCCCCGCAAGGCTCGCTTCGGTCACCTCGGCGTATTCGGTCACCGCGCCAAAGCGCTCCGCCCCCGCCTGCATTTTCATGCCGAGGGTAAAGCCGTCGATTCCCTCCTCAAAGCCGGGGTAGTTGTCGATCACATCGGTCAGCGCCATCTGTCCACCCGCCGACATTCGCTCCAACACAAGAGTCCCAAGACCTGCCCGCGCCGCATACAGCGCCGCCGTATAGCCCGCCGGGCCGCCACCCAGAATGATCACATCCCAGATCCGCTCCATCCTCGTCACCTACCTTCCTTACAACGCGAACACAGATCAGGCATCCAGCATGGCAAGGATCTGCGCCTTGGGTCGGGCGCCCGCCGATTGGCTGACCACCTCTCCGTTTTTCATCACCGCCAGTGTGGGAATAGACACCACGCCAAATTTCACGGCAAGCTCCTGCTGCTCGTCCACGTTGATCTTTCCCACCAGAATATCCTCTCTCTCCTCCGCGATCTGATCCACCAAGGGAGATACCATGCGGCAAGGGCCGCACCAATCCGCGTAAAAATCCAGAAGCACGGGTTTGTCGCTCGCTCGAATCTCCTCAAAATTTTCCTTCGTTACGTTGAGTACCTTCATGTTTTACAATCCTCCGTTTTCTATATTTTCTGCTTAATTTTATTTTACTGTATATTTTATTATAGCATACAAAAATATTTTCTGTCAACCGTCATTTTTTCGCATGTCTTTGTCCGTAATACTTGGCGTACAGGCGATAGAGATTGAAATGATAAAAAAGAGTCATAACCGCCGCCTTAAGCCAGTGGTTATGACTCCCTTTTTGCGGCTTCATGTCAATAAAATTGATCTCACGTCGGACGCTTCTTTCCGAAAAAGCCCCACAGAATGGCGGTGAGAAAACGAATCGCGTTGGCAAAAACCACCGACAGGGCAAACCCCCACAGCCCCCAAAGCGCCGTTCCTATGGCAACGCACACAAAGAATTCTACGGCATAGGCGGCATTGAAGATCAACTGCCTTTTTTCTCCCTTGAAGCGGAGCAAAATAATCATCAAAAATCCCGAAATAAAGTAGAGGATCTGCCCCAGAACGGCAGGCGCGAGATAGGGCTTCACCGTATCGACGCTGTCGGGATAAAGAAGCCCGATCATCCAAGGGGAGATCAGCATACATCCCCCAAAAGCAGCCCCGCCGAAGATCAAGGAAGCGCCGATCACTAAAAGCCAGATTTTTCGGCTCAGCCCTCCGTCGTACCGAACCAGATAGCTCAGGACGAGGGCATTGATGGGAGAGGTCAGCATGGCGACGATCTTACCGACAAGAGACGCGATATAGTAGGTGGACACGGCAGAGCCGTCCCCCGTCATCGCCAAGAGCAGGATGCGGTCGGCGTGAAGAGTAATATTGTCAATGAGCACCGAGAGAAAGAGAAAGGCGGTGCTGGAAAGGATGGGAATAAGATGCGCGCTCCTCCCCAAAAAGGGAGGGCGGTAGATCGTGCCGCGGAACACCACGTACAAAATTGCCAGAGTCTCCCCCAAGATCAGCGCGATCATCCACTGATCGGACAGATGAAAGAGGAACAGTCCCGCAACGTATCCCGCCGAAATGAGAATATGGTAGATCATGTACCGAAGAAAATCGGTACTGATTCGGAATTCCACCTCGGAATAATAGCGAAGCATGGTACTAAAATTCAAAAGGGTAAAGAGTCCCACAGACAGAGGGGTAGCAATTCCCAGATAGAAGAGATAGGCAATACCGATCATGCTGCCCAGAAGTCCCATACACCAAAGGATCCGATTATAGTCACCGCTGTTCGTCCATCCCTTTTTTACGCCCAAAAGACGGGCACAGCTCGCGGCATAGCCACAGGTTCCGGCGGTGATGGCGACAAGGGAGATCACCGAGAGCGCCACGCCGTAGGCATCCGCTCCCATCCTTCTCTCAAAGTCGGGATAAATCACCAATTGTAACACAACATTGAAAATACCCGTCCCCCCGATGCTGTAGAGCAGATTCAACATTTTTTTACGGTGCTCGCCCGTAAATACGCTTTTTCGTTTCGCAATCATCGTAACCTTCGCGCCCCAAATTCCTTTCCGCTGTTTATGGGTTCGATTTTCCCTATATATTATATTACATAAGCTCGCTTTGTAAACAAAAACTCTAACCGATAGAATCCATGCGCGACACTGTAAAAAATTCCCATTGTATTTTATTGAATTTCCAAATACAATATGTCATACTATAAATCATGTAATACCTTTTTCAGAAAGGAGTTCCCTATGCTTCTGACAGAATGGTCGGACGGGCAACGAAAGAAAAAGCAATGGATCCCCGCCTTGATCGTAGTTGCGGTCTGCGCCGCCTACGCGGGGATCCTGTCAACCAAAGGCATGCCGCCCACGGAGGGGTGGTATTCCCATTACGCCTATTTGATCAACGTAAGGGGCGCTGTTCCTTACCGTGATTTCGAATTGCTCTTTCCTCCGCTCTATACCTATCTGATCGCCTTGTTCTGCCGTATCTTCGGATACGAAATCCTTGCCCTTCGCATCCTCGGAGTTGTCGTTTACGCGCTGACGGGACTTTTGGCGTATCTGATCTTTGAAAAGCTGACCCGCAAGCCGATCTTTTCGGCTCTTGCCGGCGCTCTCACCGTGTCGGTTCTGCAAAGCGAGGTCGTTCAGATCTTCTACGACTATATTCGGTTCATGGATCTGGCAATCTACGCCTCCATCTATTTCTGGCTCGTAGCAATCACCAAGGTCACAGGAGGGAGAGAGCTGCGTCTTTGGGATCCCTCGGTCCTGCTTGGCGCCTTCTTTGCCGTTCTTGCCTCCATGTTCAAGCAAAGCAGCGGTCTGATCTTTCTGCTTTATTGTCTTATATTTTTGCTCTTTGCCGCTTTGGTCTTTCCAAGGGGAAAACAGTATCTGAAAATGATGGGCGCCTCGGTGACCGTTATTACCCTTTGCTACGGGATCATGGCGCTGGGTCTTTGGTCTCGGGGAGCGCTGAATCAATACCTTTTCTACAACTTCAACGCAGCGATTTCCGCCAAGGGAGGAAGCCTTGCGGCGGTTCTGTTCGGCTGGTTGATTCGAGCCGATCGGTCGGTGGGTACGGTCCTTCTGGGCATTGTGGCTCTTCTCCTGCTGGGTAGTATGTTCTTCGGATTATACCGCCTGAAGCAACGCCATCCCTCCACCCCCGCCGATCCGAATCCTTCTTTGAAAAAACAGATCCTCATCGGATCTCTCGCCTTTGTATCTCTCCTTACCTTCGCTACGATCTTTTATGAGCCCTTGGGTGTTCTTTGGTTTGGCGATCAAAAAAAATTCGCCGCCTTCGTCACCGCGACCGTCTGCTTTGCCTCGATTTCCGTCGCCGCCATCGGTTGGCGAATCCGAGGAAAAAAGCCTGTGGAGGGGGCGGAAGCTCTTTGCTTCTTCTCGGGCTGTGTTTTCATTGTCGCATATGCGGTCTGTACCTCGGGCGGCTTGGCGGAAAGCCAGATTGCTCTCGGCTACGGACTCTTCGCCATGCTGCTTCTTCCTTTGCTGAAATTCAAAAAAGCCCGTTGGGTCGCCCTTGGTCTTTCGGTGCTTATGCTATTCAATACGGGGCTTGGCTTTGAGAGAAAAATCCGCGCCATGTACGGATGGTGGGGGCTGGAGGTGGGTCCTCTTTGGGCGCAAACCGAAGAGGCAGACGTTCCCTATCTTTCCCATATCAAAATGTCCGCGCCTTACGCCGAGCTGTACGAGGGAGTTTACCGCTCCGTGCGGGAGAGGAGTCAAGAGGGGGAAGGGATTTTCGTCTTTCCCCACATGCCCGTCTTTTATTTGCTTTGCGACCGTCCGCAGGCAACAGCCATGGCAAACGTCTGGTTTGACGTCACCACCGACGCGGGTGTGTTGGCTGACATCGAACGGATTCGCGAAAGAAAGCCGCGAGTCATCGTCTCTTGCATGATTGACGATTATGTCATCCAGGCGCACGAAGCCTCCTTCCGCCAAGGAGATATCAGCGGACTTCACCAGATGCAAGATTTCTTGATAGAGTTTATCAAGGAGGAGCAATACGTTCGCGATGGCTCCTATCCCATCTCACAAAATTATACGGTAGAGGTCTGGTATCTTCCCGAATAAAACAGAAAAAGCCCCCGCCCTTGAGATCCGTAGGATCCGGGGGCGGGGGTATCATTGCTCATACGGACGGGTCAGCGCAGCGAATACGGCACAAATCCCTCGTCGGTCAGCATGTAGGCGCGGCGGAATCCCAAATCCAAAAGATATCGCCGCATCTCCTCAAGGTAGCCGTCCAAGGTGGCGGCGTCGTGACTGTCGGAGGACAAAATGATGTTCGCGTCTCCCTTTCGAAGCACTCTCAAAAGATTTTCCGCGGGATAGGGTGTTGTTCGGATTCCACGAAGCATGGCTCCCGTGTTGATCTCAAAGATCAGATCCTTTCGCATCGCCTCGGCAAGATAGCGCTCAGCCATCCGATTGTATTCGGGATTGCTGAACAGCAGCGATCCTCCCTGCTCCTCGTATTTCGTGATGAGATCAAAATGCCCCACAATATCGGGTTTACGCGCGCGGATATAGTCGCAAAAGGTGCGGTAATACTCCTCTGCCATCCGAAGGGGATCCCCCCCACACGCCTGTAACAAACGGTCACGGTAATCCGGTCCCGAGTCCACGGAATAATAGGTACCGTTTACGTAACAGTAGTGACAAGACCCGATCAAATACTCATAGCGGCTTCGATCCGCCAAGGACAGGGCGTCCTCCTCGATCCCCAGATAAATGCGGATCCTGCCCCGATATTTCTCCTTCAGGCGATTGATCTCGGCAATATAGCCCTCCATATCCCGCATGCAGTAGCTCAGGTCAAAGGGGGTGAGCACGTGCCCTGAAAAGCCAATGGCGGAAAAGCCGCGCTCCATTGCCGAAAGAACCACCTCCTCGGGGGTGCTTGCTCCGTCGCAAAAGGTAGTGTGTGTATGAAAATTGACAAGTAATGAGTTCGACATAACAATTTCTCTTCTACAAAAGATTTACGTAAGCTCAAGGTCGTTGGCGGACGGCATAGGCGGATATTCGTCCTCCAGATTGTCCGAATACCAGTAAGCAACGGAAGAAATGTCGTCCTGAAGCGGCAGATACCGTCCCTCGCTTCTCCAGCCCAGCGCCTGAATCGTAACACGGAGATCCTTCTTAAAATAGATCGGATCGGTAACGTGCCAACGGTACATATCAAAATACAGTTGCGGACGATAGAGCCGGTCGGTTCGTCCTACCTTGGAAAGACCCGCGTACGGCGTGGAATACTCCACGTACTCCCCATCTACGTCAAAGTTGTAAGCGCCGCAGAAATAATCCTCCGTACCCGTTCCGCAGATGCTTGGGTAATCGGTGTCGCCGTCAATGAAAAATTTGATCTCTCCCTCTCCCCACCATCCGTTGGATTTTACCCCCCAGTGCAGATAGGTTCCCACGTAAAGTCCGTTGCCCTTGATGCCGTCCAGAATCGTATAATCCGTCATATAAGGCAGCGGGTTGACCCGACGGAACTGGGCGTGGAAATAGAGACTGTCGGGAGAGTTTTTTCGCTCCTCACAGTCGATCTGATAATAGATCTTGGTATCTACGGTACCAAGATTCTCCACCTCTACGCGGAATCCCTTGAAATAAGGCATTTCAAAATAACAGTTCATTCCCTTTCTCGGATTGAAGCAGATGGCAAGACTGCTGAGCTGTCGATATTCGAGGTTATCCGCATTGGCAAAGAAATCCGACAGAGGCGCGTCAACAGCAGGAGTCTTTTGTCCGTCGAAAAAGATCCGAAGCCAAAGCTGTCTTGCAAGAAGCTTTGCGTTGTCGGTGATCCAAAAGTGCTTGATGGCTCCCTCCCCCGCAACATCGGCAAGAATTGCCGTCTCGCCGGGCGCCAGAACGATGTAAGGGTTCACCTTCCAGCCCTGACCGAGCTCACGGGCGGCATACGCGGCACTTCCCTCCTCAAGGGTTGCTTTTCCTCCCTCTCCCTTACCTCCAGTCAGATTTTCCGGACAGACGGAAAAGGTTCGAATGTCTTTTTTCTGCGTAAGCTGATGAAGCATGACTATATCCCTCCGTTATAATTTGTTATTTTATGTTTTCTTTATCTCAAAGTCCGATCAACACCGCAAGCATCAAAAACGCAATAGAAATCACGAACAGGATCAGCTGGAAGACAATGGTTTTCTTAAACCACGTTGCCAGACTGATGTCGGCAAGACCCAATCCCACCAGCAGCGTACCGCAGGTAGGATACAAAACGTTGGTGTATCCGTCGGCAAACAAATACGTGAGAATAATTACCGTCTTGCTGATCCCCTCGATCGGAGCAAGAGTCAGCATGGGAATGATCAAAACAGCCTTTGCGGATGCACTGGGGATGAAGAATTCGATCACAAGCACGAATACGTACAAAAGAATCACCGCAAGATAGGGCGAGATATTCGTTACCGAATTATAAAAATATCGGAATATCGTATGTAAAATATTTCCCTGCTGGGCAATATACGTAATGCCAAAGGCAACCATGATGATGATAATGGACGGAAGAACGTCCTTCACCCCAACCACAAAGCTTTTTCCGAGACGGCCATAAGAGCCGAGCAGAATCCTTCCTATAATCACCGTACCGACGATGAAGGCAATCGCCATAAATACCATGGCGAGAGATCTGAGCGAGGCAATTGCCGTCGTAACGATCACGGACAAAAGGGCGATCGAGAACATGGTCACAATCATTTTGGCTTTCCCTACGTCCCTGGAATGCTCCTCGTCGGTAATGGTGACGAATTCCGTTATATCAAATGCTTCGGTTCCCTGTCTTTCATCACGCTTTGCCAAATAGGTCAGGAAAAGAGAGGTAACAACGTACATCACAGCAAAGATGATGCATCGGTACCATAAGCCGTCCGTAATGCTGGTCCCCGCCGCGATGGAGGCCGCTCCAATCGTAAAGGGGTTTGTGATCGCCGTAGTGAATCCTACCCCCGATGCGATCAGCACAAGGGAAATAGCGGTAAACCGAGACCACTTCAGCGCCACGCAAAGCATGGCGAAAATGGGATACAAAATGAGCAATTGCTCCTGAAGCCCGAAGAATGCGGACAAAACCATGATCAGCGCGGTAATCACCCAAACCGCGATAAAGCGTTTCGAGTGAAGCCTTACCATAATGATTCTTACAAGAGAGATCAGACCGCCGCTTTCCTCCAGCACCTTAAAGGTACCGCCAAGCACCAACAAAAGCGCGATGATCATAATCATATTGGAGCTGTTGCTGCCGAAAAGCAGCGCCTCGATGGGGGACGTCAGCCAACGCCAAACGGGAAGGCGGGAGGAGTTTTCCGCATCGTCAAGCTCTCGGTAGGAGTCGATTACGATTTGCCCATCCTGCGACTCGTCCGTCGTATACTCGTAAAAGGGCTGACCCGCCTTGGATTCATCGGTCGTATAAACGGAGTAGCGCCCCGCGGGAATGACGAACGTCAGCACGCCGACAAAAATCAACACGGCTAGTAGGATCCCTACGACCGTGATCAGACTTTTTAACCCGAATTTTACCTTAATGTCCATTTCCGCTGATTTTCCCATTCGTATGTTTACACCTCGCATGTCTCTGATTTTATATGATTAGTATAACATAAAACCGATTATTTTTCAACCTGATATCATAAAAAATGCGGTTTTTCTCACGACCTTCCGAAGGCAGCGAGGCTCAAATCCCACCCGCACCGCGAGCGGTCGCGCTCCAAGCCCACTCCCTCCTCCGTCGGTCGTGGAAGGGACAAGTCACACCGTAGCAAAAAAACAAAGGACACCGTTGGGCTACCTACCATAAAGCAGGTAGGATAGCCCAAGAGCGCCCTTTCTAAGAATGAGATACGGTGTAACCGAGATTTCGGTTATGCCGTTTTCTCTTTTATATTAACTTCTTGTTCTCGTTCCCATTTTACTTCTTCCAAATGCTCCTCGAACATTTCCTCTATCTCCTCGGCTGTGGGGATATAGACGATGCCGACACCATGATAATACACGTCGATCTGCTGATGTCTGCGTTTATCCTTGCGGTACGGGGCGTGGACTACGATTTTGGAAACGAACTCGTGGACAAGTTCGGGAGTAAGCTCCTTAACCTCAGTTATCTTTTTGACCTTGGCAATAAACTTTTCAATATCGTCCGTTTGCTGCTTGCCTGCTTCGATCTCTATACGAAGTGTTTCGGCAAGCTTTTTCTTTTCCGCCTGCTCGTCCTCATACATTTGTGACATCTGAGCAAAGCGGTCATCGGACAATTTCCCCGATAGGTTGTCCTCGTAAATACGCATAAAACGTGTGTCAAGCTCTGCTATTCGCTTTTCGGTCTTTTCAAGTTCCCGTCTTTTCTTGGATAATTCCTTGCGGCTTTCCTCGATAGAACGACTTTGCATCTGCTCGGCAAACTTCCTCTCAAAGCATTGCACGTACCAAAAGACGCGTTGCATACTTTGCAGGACAGCTTGTTCAAGGTGCACCTCTCTGACAAAATGAGCGGTGCAATTATCCTTGTTCAGTCTTGCGGTTGAGCAGGTGAAAGAATTTTGCTCGTGCGTAAGATTTTTTGCCGTGCAATAATAGAGCTTTCCGCCGCAATCGTTACAGAATACAATTCCCGAGAACATACTGACGTTTCCGCCACGCGAAGGTCTGCGCTTGTGTTGGCGAAGCTCCTTTACGATAGCAAAGGTTTCTCGGTCAATGATGGCAGGGTGAGTATTCTCAAATATCTTCCAATTTTCTTCGGGAACGTGTACCCTCGTTTTGTTCTTGAAAGACTTGGTTGTGTAACGGAAATTGACCGTATCTCCCATATACTCCTGCTTCTCCAAGAGGTCTGCAACCGTTCTTGCCACCCACCTTCCGGGAACCGCAGGTGGGGCGGAACATTTACGCCCAACGCTTATCCAATGCTCTGTCGGTGTCGGTATCTTTTCTTCGGTCAGCTTCTTTGCGATTTGCGTCGGTCCGAATCCTTCCACGCAAAGCGCGAAGATCTTTCGTACTACATCAGCGGCAGGCTCGTCAATCAGCCACTCCTTCGGATTTTCGGGATTCTTCATATAGCCGTAAGGCAATACCGTAGTCAGAGGAATACCCGATTCGCCTTTGTGCTTGAATACCTCGCGCACCTTTTGAGAGGTGTTCTTGGCGTGCATCTCATTGAACCAATCCTGCACGGGAAGAAAATCACTTAATCCTTTTGAAGTGTCGATATTGTCAAGAATGGCAATATAGCGCACACCGAGGCGGTCAAATTCTTCTTCCAAGAGTTGTCCGACGACCAAACGATTACGTCCAAGACGGGAATGGTCTTTTACGATAAGCGTTCCAATCTGTCCCGCCTCCGCAAGCTCCATAATCTCCGTAAAGGCAGGTCTTGCGAAATTCGTTCCCGACCAACCATCGTCTACAAATACTCTCGTATTTCTGAAACCGTTTTCTTTTGCGTATTTTTCAAGTATAGATTTTTGGTTTGTTATTGAGTTGCTCTCTCCTTGCAGTTCATCGTCACGTGACAGTCTGCAATAGAGGGCTGTTATCTTATCCGACTTAATATTCATTGTTCTCCTTTCCTCGGTCGGATGCGATATGAATTGTAGGTTCATCTATATTATACCACATCCGAGAAAATATTTCAACACTTTACAACACTAAAGTCTGCATAACTTTGTTAATTAATTTTGTCCGACACCCTGCGAACACGGTCAATGACATTTTCCTTGGAGTTTTCAGCAAAGCGGGTATTAACGTGAATGACCGTGCTGCCGAAATCCAAATCGAAATCGAGCTTTCGTGGGAACAATCCCTTGCGGAAATACTCAATGCGTTCTTCCTTAGTCATCGCTTCAAGCATTGGAAGTCGCTTTCGGCTCTCACTGAGAAGCTCTTGGATCATTTCATATTCTTCGTCGGTTTCGGGGGTGATGATGTGAATTGTTCTGTAAT
>JAZNDP010000120.1:0-2052 GCA_045588165.1 Eubacteriales bacterium
TCGATCTCGCCTGTGCGGATATATCGGTCAAGCTCCGCATAGGTAAAGCCGAGATTGTCTTCATCGGTCTTGCCGCAAAGACCGTCGGAAGGCACCTTCTCAACCAACTCAGAGGGCAGATCAAGGATTCGGCCGATTGCCAGAACCTCCGCTACCGTAAGGCGGGACATGGGACTGAAATCACCTGCGGCATCGCCGTAGCGTGTAGAGTAACCCACCCAATCCTCACTGAGATTGCAGGTGTTTACCACACGTCCGTTGCAGCACTGCGAGACCGCATACAAAGCCGTCATTCTGATTCTCGGCGGCATATTGATACGGCTCTGATCGGACAGCTCCATAGGAATTGCACCTTTAAGCCCCTCTACTGCATCGTGGATGTTTACAACGTAATGCTTGATGCCGAGGTGGTTTACCAGCTTATAGGACATATCAATATCCGCTTGCTCTCCGTTGGGCATCAGCACACCGATCACTCGGTCACGGCCCAGAGCTTCTACACAAAGTGCTGCGGCAATAGAGCTGTCCTTGCCACCGGAAATACCCAAGACCGCGTTGCAATCCGGGCCGTTCTCCGCGAAGAACTCTCTGATCCAATTTACACAATCGTTTTTAATTTTTACAGCATCAAACATATCTTTCTCCTTAATCGCGTCGATTATTTAACACTAAACTTTGTAACGGGGTCATCGAATTCCTCGCCGTCACTGGTGATTACTTTCATTTTTCCGACAAAGTTATCACCTACTACAAAGCCGATCTTCTGATCTTCAAATGCACCGAACTCAAGTTCCTTTGCATAGTCGTAGCCATACATAACGCCGTCGATCCAAACGCACTCGTCAAGACCCGACCATTTACCTTGGTAGTAGAAATTGCGAACTCCTACACCGTGGGGCTTGCCGTCCTTTACTTCGCCCTCGTATACGGTCTTATATGAAGGTTGCTCGTCAATTAAGGTTTCCGAGGTCTCGATGTTTCTGTAGCCCGGGAAGCCGAAGGTGATGAAGAATATCTCAAGTGCTCTCCTGGCATCCATTGCGCTGAGCCCATCCGACATAAGAAGTCCGTGAGCCTCAACTGCGTACTGCTTGAAATTGTAGGCATCGTTTATCATTTCGATAAGCGTCTCTCTTGCGCTGCCGTATAACAGCGTCTCAAACAGTTCCGCTTCACGGTCGCCGCCTGTAAGCTGCGAGAGCTTCCCCTGACTTTTCGCTTTGTCAAACATATTCTCAAAGCCGTGCTCCCCACGGCAAAGTTCTCTTATCCCATGAATAATATCCATTGATGTTTCTCCTTTTTTTATCATAATCCTTTTACCAAGACATTTCTATGCGGTTGCCATCATCCATATAATGAATCAGCTTATTGATTTTTCCGAACGCCAAGGACAAGATAGCAGTTGTTTCGCCATCGGAGTTCTTCATCGTATAGGCGGTAACTCCCAATGCTCCGTCCTTATCAGCCTTGCTCAGATCCATAACATTTCTGAGGTAGGTTTCGGGGATTAACGTAGCAAGCTTGTTATACATCGCCTCGCTATTTTCGGGCGTTTCATCTATCCATTTGGATTCTTCATTGCTGTAGTAACGATACACAATGGTCTTTGTCTCGGTGTTGATAACGTAACTGTAATAGGTACCACCGATAAAGTCACCGTAATTTGCTTCAAATTCAAAGGAATGTTCTTTACCGTTGCGCTCGTATCGAATATCAACCAATTCCTTTGTGCCGTCAAAAATCTCAATGGAGGTGCTGTAATCAGCTTGGGCGAGCAATTTTCCAAGCTCGTCAAGATTTTCGGTATCCTCACCGTAGAATCTATAGTTTCGAAGCTCGAAAGTATAGTTGCTTTCCGTATTGCTCACATCTGCAACGTATTTGGTGTAAAGGTCATCGCTATCGGAGGCAAACGTCACCCGATTTGTATCAACCACCATCTGCCAACCGTTTGCCTGGAGAATATAGGAATATTGTTCGTTTCTGCCATATTGATCCCCAACCACCTTTTCGGTAAGCGGAGATAAAATAGCATCGAAAGTAAGCGCT
>JAZNDP010000121.1:0-18678 GCA_045588165.1 Eubacteriales bacterium
TTCCGCGGCTCCGCCAATCAGCGAATCATCCGTGTTCCCGCGTCTCTTGAAAAAGGTGAGGTCATCCTTGCCGACGAATTTATGAATCAACCAACGAAAGGAGCTACCACATGAGCTTTCCGATGAACATCAAAAAACTGAACGCAAACGCAACCGTTCCCACCTACGGCTCCGTCTTTGCCGCAGGCGCCGATCTTTACGCCTGCGAGGAGGGAGAGGTCACCATAGCTCCCGGTGAGACCAAGCTGATCCACACGGGCATCGCCATGGAGATCCCCGAGGGACTGGTAGGACTCATCTACGCCAGAAGCGGACTTGCCTCCAAGCGGGGTCTTGCTCCCGCCAATAAGGTAGGCGTGATCGACAGCGACTACCGCGGAGAGGTTATGGTTGCTCTCCACAACCACAGCGCCGTTTCTCAGACCGTTGCCATGGGCGAGCGGATCGCCCAGATCGTTTTCGCTCCCTACTACGCGGCAGAGTTTACCGTAGTGGACGAGTTGTCCGACACGGTACGCGGCGCGGGCGGCTTTGGCAGCACGGGAACGAAGTAAGAACCCTCACGATTTCAAACTATAACCACAAAACAAAACTGCTCGGGACGTAGGGTCCGAGCAGTTTTTTCATCAGAAGAAAATAAAGACGACCCTAATCACACAAGAGATAGAAAGGTCGTCTTCAGTTATTCTCAATACCAAAAACGTTGAAGGTTTTGAGGGGGTTATAGGGGGAACTTTCTCAAAAGTTCCCCCTAACGCGTCCTCGCGTCCTCGCGTCCTCGCGTCCTCGCATCCTCCTCAGATCTCGGGGATCTCGATCTCGATCTCTCTGCCGAGCTCAGCGGATTTCGCGATACCGTCGATGATCGCCTGATTATAGAGGATCTCCGAGGAAGGAACGGGAGCTGCCGTTCCGTTCTTACAAGCGTCAAGGAAGGTACGGATCTTCAAATCAAACAGCCCCTCCTTGGTCTTGACCAGCGGAATCTCAGTCGTTACCTGCGCACCCGCTACCTCGTGGTAAACGGTCATGGGGGTGTGGAACGTGCCGTTCCAGCACTCGGTGGAAGGAACTCTCAGGCTTCCCTTGGTACCCATGATAATGGTGTCACCGGGGGTATCCAGATTCATCGCCCAAGCAATACGGAAGTCCAGAATAATTCCGCCCTCCAGACGCACGAAGGCTGCGGCGAAATCGTCTACGGAAAAGAGCTTTGCGTACTCCTCTGCCTTGTCTGCCTTATATCCGCTGTACTTGGGATCCTTTCCAAAGAACGCAGAGGTATATCCCGAAACCGTCAGAGGCTTGGGGTTACCGATGGCGTTAAGCACCAGATCCAGAGAATAGCATCCGATGTCACCCAGAGCGCCCAGACCCGCGGTCTTATCCTCGATAAAGGTGGTTCCGAAGGGGGTGGGGATACCGCGGCGGCGTCCGCCACCGGTCTGGATGTAGTAGATCTGACCAAGCTCGCCCGACTGAACGATCTTCTTGATCATCTTCATGTTCTCGTCCATTCTGGGTTGGAAGCCGATGGAAAGAACCTTGCCGCTCTTTTTCTCGGCGCGCATCACCTCAACCGCCTCCTCAAGGGTTACGGTAAAGGGCTTCTCCAGCAGCACGTGAACGCCCGCGTTCAGGGCGTCGATGGTGGGAATAGCATGCTGACGGTTATAGGTACAAACCGAAACCGCATCCAGCTTCAGGCTCTTGTCCTCCAGCATCTCCTTGTGGGATGCGTACTCGGTCTTGGCGCCCTCCACACCGTGCTTTGCCATAAAGGCTGCCGCCTTACCGGGGATCAGATCGGCGCCTGCCACGATCTCCACGTCGGGCTGCTTCAGATAGGAACGAATGTGGGAATCCGCGATCCATCCGCATCCGATGATACCGATTCTCATTTTCTTGCCCGCATCCACGGCGGGAGCCGCGCTCTGGTCTGTAAAGGTGTTCAGACCATCCATAGACTTATCTGCCATTGTTGTTTCCTCCATATTTCAATATGATCGACTCAATATCCCAAAGTCTTGAGATATTCTCTGCTCTTGGCAATGCTCTCCATGGGAGTCAGTCCCATAGACGCCTTATCCTGCTCGACTACCACCCAGGTAGCGCCTGCGTCCTCTGCCGCCGCCAGAATGGCGGGAAAATCCTGTACCCCGCTTCCCACGGGGCGGAACTCAAAGCCTATCGGTCTCTTGGGCTTCTTATCCTCAATGCCGATCAACTCGTACATATCCTCGGATTTCTCGCCCTTAAAGTCCTTCAGATGAACCACGGGAGAGCGTCCGCTGTATTTTCTGATGTAGTCTGCGGGATTCTCGCCACCAACGTTGACCCAACATACGTCAAGCTCGGTCTGCAGATACTCGGAGGCAACCGAATCGTAGAGAATATCCAGCGCATACTTACCGCTAATGGTCACAAACTCAAAATCGTGGTTGTGATAGAGCAGCTGGATGCCCAGCTCCTTTGCCGCCTTACCGATCATCTCAATATTCTTGATGACTTCGTCAAACTGTCCTCCGTCGGGACGGTGCTCGGGACTGAGATAGGGGACTGCCACGAACTTGCAGCCAATTTCCTTATACTGTCCAAGAACGCCCTTGGGATCTGCCACCATATCCATGTAAGGAACGTGAGCGGAAATCGGGATCAAACCAATCTCTTCGCACATCTTCTTCACGTCTGCGGGAGTGTAGCCGTAAAGTCCCGCGAACTCTACGCCGTCATATCCCATTTCCTTAATTTTTTTCAGTGTTCCGAAAAGATCCTCTTTCGCGTCCTCGCGAACCGAATACACTTGAACCGCCACCGGCAGCGCCATGATTCAATACCTCCGTATCAATAAGATTTGATACTTCTATTATAGGGTTCTTTTTTGCGATTTTCAAGTCAAATCAATTGTTTTATCGGACAAATATTGCTTATTTTGCTTTACAGTGCGTCAACAAGCGTCCGAAGCTCCGCCGCGATCTCCTCGGGAGTCCGATAGGCGTCCACCACGGCGATCCGATCGGTGTCCTTCAGATCCTCAAAGACCCGCAGAAAGGCGGCGCGGACGCGACTCAAGGTCTCCTCGTTCTCATAGATCTCCACCGAATCCCGTCCCGCGCGGATCCGCTCCAGACTCTGGGCAGGTGTCAGATCCAGATAGATACAGAGATCAGGCTTGCGGATCTCAGGACAGCGCAGATTCATTCCCTTCACCCACTCGTAGTCGGTGGAGTGCCCCTGATAGGCAAGAGTGGAATAATAATAGCGGTCGCACAGCACGTCCGCCCCCGTCCGAAGAATCGCCTCGATTCCCTCGTCCGGATGGGTGTTGTGGACGATGCGATCCTCCACGAACATCACCGCCATCTCGCACTCGCTCTTTTTTTCGGCCCCGCTCAGGGCGCGCCTCAGCGCCACGCCGCTGGGATATGGGGTAGGCTCTGCCGTCCGTACGACCCGTCGCCCACTTTCAGTCAAGTACCTCTCTAACATCGCCGCCTGGGTGGTCTTCCCCGCTCCGTCAATGCCCTCCAGTACGATAAAGCGTCCTCGTTTCATCACTCTGCCCTCTCCTTCGTTTCTCTTGATTTTGTCAATCGCAGCGAGATCTCTCCGCTGGCAAGGATCGCCAAGGATCCGTCACTCCTGCGTACCGTCAGCCGTCCGCCGTCGTCGATGGATTCTGCCACGCCCTCGTAGGATCTCCCGTTTTCGGTATATGTAATCTGCCGTCCCAACACCAAAGAATGGGCTCGGTAGTCCTTCATCATGTCGGTTCGGTCACTCTGCCGTATCAACTCGCAAAGATTGCGGATCACCTCTGCCGCGAGACGGGAGCGAACGCCCCTCCGCTCGGGAAGCAATCCACCCGCAATATCCTGAAGCTCGGCGGGAAAATCCTCCGTATAGAGATTGACCCCTACCCCCACCACGAGGTACCGCGCATCTCCTGCGAAAAAGGATTCCGCCAAGATTCCGCACACCTTTTTTTCTTGATAATACAGGTCGTTGACCCATTTGATTTTCGGAGAAATTTCACAAATTTCCTCAATGGCTCGGCGTACAGCCACCGCCGCCGCCGTGGTCACGCCGACGGCATCAAACCCGCTCTCCTCCGCAAAAAGCAAGGAAAGATAGACCCCTGCGCCGTCGGGAGAATAAAAGCTTCTCCCCATTCTTCCCCGCCCCGCGGTCTGGGTCTCCGAAAGGAACGCGCAGGGGGAGGGGCCGCCATCTGTGGCATATCGCTTGGCTTCGGTGTTGGTGGAATCAATTACGGGATAGATGCGAAGAGATAGGGGAAGATCCCCAAGATAGGCTTTGATTTCTTCTATATTCAGCTTGTCATCCTTCATACCCCGCACTCCTTTCCTTTTTATATTCATAGTATAACATATCCCCCGCCTTTTTTCAAGGCGGGGGAGAAAAAATATCTTTGCGGAACCCGCGGGTGCTTCCGCAGAAGCGCACCCCCTCATCGTTCAAAAAAACCCCGTAACATGATATGCACCCCAAAAGTTAAACACTTTTGGGGTGCATATATCTCTCCGAGGGATTTTGCGTATGTTTTACCGCTCGTCCAGAGGGGTATAGTCGCTTCTCTTGGCGATACTCTTGTACGCGGGGCGGATGATCTTTTTCGCCGTATGGAATTCCTCGATGCGGTGGGCGCACCAGCCCGAAACGCGGGCAATGGCAAACAGAGGAGTATATAGCTCTACGGGAATATCCAGCATACGGTAAACCAGACCCGAATACAGGTCTACGTTGGCGCACATCACCTTGTTGGTTCCTCTGCGAGCATTAAACAGATCGGGGGTGACCCGCTCGATGGTCTCCAGCAGATGGAAATCGTCTCCGTAGCCCTTCTTGATTGCCAGATCCTCAGCGTACTTCTTCAGCATCACCGCGCGGGGGTCGGACTTGGTGTAAATGGCGTGTCCCATACCGTAAACCAGTCCGGAGCGATCATAGGCTTCCTTGGCGAGAATCTTCCCGATATAGGCGCGAACCTCCTCCTCGTCACGGATGTCGCGGATGTTTTCCTTCATACAGTCAAACATCTGCTGTACCTTGATGTTGGCACCTCCGTGGAGGGGACCCTTGAGCGAGCCGATGGCGGCGCTGATCGCGGAGTAGGTATCGGTACCCGACGAGGACAGCACTCTGCAGGAGAAGGTGGAGTTATTTCCGCCTCCGTGCTCCGCGTGAATGATCATGCACAGATCCAGCAGGCGTGCCTCTTCTTCGGTATATTTCTTATCGGGACGTAACACTCTTAGAAAATTCTGCGCCGTGCTCAAATCGTCCTTGGGGGTATGAAGATTCAGTCCCTTGCCCAAGAACTTGCTGCGGTAAACCGCGTACGCATGCGCCGTGATGAGAGGCAAACGGGCAATGACCTCGATGCTCTGGCGAAGCATATTCTCAAGGCTGGTATCATCGGGGTTCTCGTCATAGCCGTACAGCGCCAGCACACCCATTCCCATCTTATTCATGATAGAGGGAGAGGGAGCCTTCAAAAGAATATCCTCGGTAAAGCCAAGGGGAAGATGTCGACAGCTGGCGAGCAGAGCGGTAAATCTCTCCAGCTCCGCCCTGGTGGGGAGCTCGCCAAACAGCAACACGTAGGCGCATTCCTCATAGCCGTAGCGATTCTCGGCGCTGACACCGTCTACCATGGCGGACATATTGAAGCCGCGGTACTCCAGCTTTCCCTCATCGGCGATTCGCTCGCCCTCGTACAGCATATATCCGTGAGCGTTACCGATGTGGGTGACACCCGCCATCACTCCCGTTCCGTCCGACTCGCGCAAGCCCCGCTTGACGCGGAAGTTCTCAAACGCCTCGGCAGGAACGCGATTGGCGCTCTCGGCCTTTGCAAGCAGCTCTTTGAAGGTTTCCTTCATCTCGCCGTCATCTATCATTCTTTTATATTGTTCCATTTTCAGGCACCTCCCGGGGTATATTTCCGTCATTATATCATCTTTTGGCAAAATTTGCAAGTGCTTCAATCTGAAATTTCATATTATTTACATTTAGTTCATAACTTTCCGCCATATCCTCCTATAATTGACGGCTTTCGCTATTTTTATTTCAAAAAAGAGGAGCTCCCTTGGGGAAGCTCCTCAAAATTCAAATCACACCTTAAACATCATGTCGCCATAGGTAGGCAGAGGCCAGTATTCGGAGGAGGTCATGGTCTCCATCTCATCCACGGTCTTGCGCAGGGTATTCATGGCAGGGATCACCAGATCCCGATACGCTTCTGCCCGCTCGCACATGCCGCTCACGGCAGCCGCTCTCTCCTCTGCCCGCTTCAGCGCCTCCAGCTCGGCGTACGCCTTGGCATTGAGAGCCGAAAGCTTCCGAAGGATATCTTTTTCCACCTCGCAGGAAACATCGGGCAGAACCGCCATCTTGGAGGCGGCGGTGTTGGCTACGTCGCCCAGATATGCGTTCACCGCAGGGATAATATCTCTGCTTGCCATCTCGATCATAGTCAGCGCCTCGATGTTCAGCGTCTTAGCATAGTTCTCAAACAGGATCTCCTCACGGGAGTCGATCTCGATCTTGCTCATGACGCCGTGACGGGCGAACAGCTCCACGTTCTTCTCGGCATTAAAGCATTTATACGCCTCCACGGAGGTACGCAGGTGCAGAAGTCCTCTCTTCTCGGCTTCCTTTTCCCACTCCTCGGAGTAACCGTTTCCGTCGAAGATGATCCGCATATGCGCCGCGAAGGTCTTGCGGAGCAGCTCGCGAATGGCGGTGTCCAAATCCTCGACCCCCTCCAGCTCGTCGGCAAACTGACGGAAGCTTTCAGCAACGGTGGTGTTCAGCACCACGTTTGGCAGAGCAATATTCTGGGAGGATCCCAGCATACGGAACTCAAACTTATTGCCCGTAAAGGCAAAGGGAGAGGTACGGTTGCGGTCGGTGGTATCCTTGCGGAAGGTAGGAACGGCGGGAATACCCAAATCCATGATACCAGCGCGAACACCCTCGTAAGCGGTTCCGTCCACGATCGCCCGAATGATCTGCTCCAGCTCCTCGCCAAGGAAAATGGATACGATAGCGGGAGGCGCCTCGCCTCCGCCCAGACGGTGATCGTTCCCCGCGTAGGCGACCGAGATCCGCATCAGATCCTGATAATCGTCCACCGCCTTGATAATGGCGGCAAGTATCAGCAAAAACTTGACGTTCTCCGCGGGGGTCTTGCCCGCATCCAGAAGATTTTTGCCCTCGTCGGTGGAGATCGACCAGTTGTTATGTTTACCCGATCCGTTCACACCCTCGTAGGGCTTCTCGTGCAACAGACAAACAAGTCCGTGCTTCTCGGCGATTCTCTTCATGTACTCCATGATCAGCAGATTGTGATCCACCGCCATGTTGGTGGTGGCATAGATGGGAGCCAGCTCGTGCTGCGCGGGAGCCGCCTCGTTGTGCTTGGTCTTGGAGCGGATACCCAGAGTCCAGAGCACCTCGTCCAGATCCGCCATGTAGGCACCGATCCGAGGCTTCAGAGGACCAAAGTAGTGATCCTCCATCTCCTGTCCCTTGGGGGCGGGAGCACCGAACAGCGTTCTGCCCGTGAACTGGATATCCTTGCGGAGATCGTACATCTCTTTATCAATAATAAAATATTCCTGCTCGGCACCAACCGTGGTAGTCAGTCTCTTGGAGGAGGTGTCTCCCAGAATGCGAAGCAGACGCAGACCCTGATTGCTGATGGCGTCCATGGAACGAAGCAGAGGGGTCTTGGTGTCCAGCGCCTCACCCGTATAGGAGCAGAAGGCGGTGGGGATGTAAAGGGTTCCGTCCTTAACGAAGGCATAGGACGCGGGATCCCAGGCGGTATATCCTCTTGCCTCAAAGGTAGCGCGCAAGCCTCCCGAGGGGAAAGAAGAAGCATCGGATTCTCCCTTGATCAGCTCCTTGCCCGAGAACTCCATGACGACCTTACAGTTTCCAACGGGTGCGATAAAGGAATCGTGCTTTTCCGCCGTAACTCCCGTCAGGGGCTGGAACCAGTGCGTATAGTGGGTCGCGCCCTTCTCGATCGCCCAGTCCTTCATGGCGTTTGCCACCACGTCAGCCACCGTTTTGTCAATGGTCTTGCCCGTAGCGATGGTCTTACTCAACGACTTATAGACCTCGCGGGGCAGTCTCTCCCGCATGACGTCATCATTAAAGACCATACTGCCGAAGATTTCGGAAACTCTTTTGTCCATGTTTGTTTACCTCTCGTTGTTAAGATTTTATCATTATATAACAAAGATATCGTGTTGTCAAGTATTTTTATCAATTTCTGCCGCCTGCTTGGCAAAATAGACCTCCATCACTCGGCTGACGGCAAGGGCTGCCCGTTGACCGTAAACACCCTCCTCGATGATGCAGGAGATCACAAGCTCGGGACGCTCCAGCGGAGCAAATCCGCAGAACACGGCGTAGTCCCTCTTTCCCGAAACCTCCGCCGTACCCGTCTTTCCGCCCACCGTCACGGGCACACCGGCAAAATACCGTCTCAGGGTATCGTTATCGGCGACCACCTGTCGCATGGATTCGATCAAAAGGTCATAGGTCTTGTCAGAGATCTCTACCTGATCCGCCACGGTGATCTCGGTTTTCTCAAGAACCTCTCCCGAATAAAACGCTCGGATCGATTCCAGCAGATGGACATTGTATCGGGTTCCTCCGTTGACCACGGTGGAAATATAATTGCTCAGCTGCAGGGGAGTATATCCGTGATCCGACTGACCGATGGCGGCGGAGAGGTCGTCACCCTCTACCCAAGCGGTCAGACCGTTTTGCCGTCGGTACGTAGGTCCCGCAACAATACCGGTCTTTTCATACAGCTCAATACCCGTCTCGACCCCAAGCCCCATTTTCTTGGTATAGTCGGTCAGAGCGTCGATCCCCATGGAGTCGCCCAGATAGTAGAAGAATACGTTACAGGACTGACGAATGGCGTCCACCACGTTGGTGGTTTGGTGGATTCCGAGACAGGTGGGGTGATGCAGATGGGGATAGGTTCCCGTACACTGCTTTGTATCGTTGGCGTTGATCTCCCCAAGCTCCAGCGCCGCCACCGCCGCTCCAACCTTGTAGGTGGAACCGGGGGCATAAACACCTTGAAGAGCTCGGTTATAAAGGGGGAGATTGCCGTTTGTCAACAGAGACTGATAGTACTCCACCTCCCGAATCCTCGTCAGATCGTAGGTAGGATAGGAGGCGATGGCAAGAACCTCGCCCGTATCGGGGTCAAGGACGGTAAT
Source organism: Eubacteriales bacterium (assembly GCA_045588165.1). Lineage (GTDB taxonomy): Bacteria > Bacillota > Clostridia > Oscillospirales > CAG-272 > HGM12713. The sequence continues at coordinate 9,276 of JAZNDP010000121.1, forward strand.
GGCGCCCGCATCGGCGGTATCCACCGCCTCCACGTTCTCGGCAAGTCCTTCCTCGGCGGCTATCTGAAGATCAATGTCGATGGTCAGGTAAATGTCGTTGCCGCTGACAGGCTCGGTCTCGTAATATTTTTCGATCTGGTTTCCGTTGTCGTCGTAACGGATCACCATCTTACCGTCTTGTCCGTGAAGCCAGTCCTCAAACGCAGCCTCACAGCCCGACACGCCGATCTTAGCATCCAGCGGATATCCCTTGGCAATATATTTCTCGGCATTCTCCGCCGTGATCTTTCCCATCTGTCCCAGTATGTGGGAAGCAATTCCGGGATAGTGGTACACCCGTTCGGTGTTCAGCCGAAAATTGACTCCCTCAATATTGGATTCCTCGATGGAGGTGATGAGATTCATATTCACGTTCTCGGCAATGGTATAGGAGGCATACAGACCGAAATCCACGCGCTCCATCTCGTAATACAGTCGGATCAGCCCTGTGATCTCCTCCTCGGTATAAAGAGAGTCAATCAAGCCGTACCGATCGACGAAGTATTCCGCCACGTCGGCGGCATCGGTCTCGGACTCCTTCATCTCGTGATCGGAAAGAAAGCTCCTATAAGCGGAGGTGTGAGGGGAGGTTTTATCCTTCAGCTCCGCGGAAAATTTCATATCGGGGTAGGTTCCCTGCAGGGGAAAACGATCCTCCGACAGCTTGTCCCCGTTTCCCGTTTCATCCAGCGCCCGCAGAACGGCAAGGAGAGCGAGATTGACCTCCCGACGGGTGTCGGGCATGGCGCCGTATTCGTAGACCAGATCGTAGCTGGTAGCATTTCCTACGATCAGCGTTCCGCTTCGGTCGTAGATCTCTCCTCTCACGCCGGGAACCGTATAGGTTCGGATGACGCCTTCCTCCTCATCCGTGTATTGGGGACCTCGGAGCTGAGCCGCCGCAAGCGCCACCAGAAAGCCGAGACAAACTACGGCAAAAAACAAACCAAGCGCCAAATATCTCGCAGACAGATGGGGTCTGCTCTTAGTACTCATGGAATCAGCTCTCCTCCTTCCCCCATGCGTTAAAAAATCAATGAATTTCGCTATTCCTTACAGCAAGGACAGCACGAAGGTCAGGGAAAACACCGCAAGAGCGGCGGCGACTCCTCCGTTCAAAAAGACGTTTGCCACCCGTCCCTCTCTTGGGGGAGGCAGCAATCCCGATTGCAGACGAAGCTTTTTCGCGTGTTTTACAATCAACACGATTCCCACAACGGAGCCCACCAGCATCAGCACCTCGTATGCCGCCAAAAGCAGGAGGGGAAGCTCAAAGCCCGAAAGAGCCGCTGTGGCACCCGCCGTATCTCCCTTCTCGTAGAGCTCCAGCAGGCGGTTCAGCGCGTCCTCCTCCAGAAGAGGCTCCAGCCGTTCCAGGATCCAGGGCGCCAGTACGCCGCCGAGAAGATTGATGATCACGTGATACAGGATCGAGTATCGGATCCGTCCCGTCTTGATATAGACCAGCGCAAAGAAGGCGCCGATCAAAAAGGCGTAAAAAAATTGGAAAAAATTTCCGTGAACCAGTCCGAAGATGGCGCCCGACAGCACCACCGCGTATCCCTCCCCGATGGGCAACAGACGGTCACAAAGCAGCTTGCGGAAGACCAGCTCCTCCAGCACGGGAGCCAGAACGGCAACGAAGATCAGATTGATCCAGACCGACTGTCCCACCGTCGCCGACTCCACGGGATTGGTCAGAGACCGTCCCAGCGCGTTCTCAAAGGCAAGAATGAAAAAGTTTCCGATATAGTTTCCTACCGACATGAGGGCAAAGCTCACGCACAGTCCGCCGAGCCAATATTTCCCTCCCATTTTGTCGGGCTGTACGCCGTCTCTGGGGAGTCCGCGAAGGATCATCCAAAAGACGGGAAACGCCAAGCCGTACAGCGGAACGACGGAAAGCAGATTATAGACCCAGGGGTTGCTCAACCAATCGGGGGCATAGGCGGAAAGAAGCAAAGACAGCGCCACGCTTCCCACCGTAAACACCACCATCATCGCGCAGGTGGCAAATCCCACTACGGAAAAATACCGTTTTGCGTCCCGCTCCGACAGCGTGCCGGTATCGGGGAGCAGAGAAAACTTCAGTTTGCTCATAGAAATCCTTTCAAAAAACCATCTTACCGAAGGGAGTGATCCCTATGGGTACGAAATGCCAGCGTACACAGCTTGACAGCACCATACGCGGGCAGACAAAAGACCGCCGTCCAGATCAGCTCGGGCAGAACGGTATCGCGAAGCACACCCACAAGGGGAGAATGTCCCCAGAGAAGCGTCGCCTGTCCCAGACTGAACCCCCCGCGAAGAAGCAAGGCGGGTAGCATCAGCAAGAAAAAGGAGGGCAGTCTTGCCATCATTTTCGCTGCCAACGACCCTACGGTCAGAGCCACGAGAAGATAAAGAATCGGACTCAACGAAATCCCAACGCTACCCAACGCGTCGGACAAAAATCCGCCCGCCGCGCCAAAAACGGCGCCCGCTCTTTGGGAATCCAGAAGGGTAACGGCAACCGTCGCGCCGAGAATCAGATCGGGCACGGCAGGCAGATACCGCAGCCGACCCAAAAAGGAGCTCTCCGCCGCGCACAGCAGCAGAAGCAAAAATCCGTATAGGAGGATCCGTTTGATCAGATCGGGAGAGATCCCCTCCCGTCGATACCGTCTGCCCATGTCAGTTCCCCTCCGCATAGCCGCTGATCACCATCACGCCCGTCAGCTGATCCACCGCCAAAAAGTCCACGGCCGGCTGAATCAGCGCCGTCAGAGTACGGCTGTTGGCATCCGCTTCAATGGAGGCTACCGTGCCAATCAGCAGGTCGCCGGGATACTGGCTCCCCGCTCCTCCGCCGGTATACACCGCGTCTCCCACGCGAATGTCGGCGGTGTCCTCAATATAGGTCATACGGCAGCGGCCGCTCTCTCGCAGAGTCATGTCGCCCTCCACCAAACCGGTGGCGCCGCCCCGACGGGTGTAAGCCCCTACGGAGGTTGCTGTTTCAATGATGCTGACCACTCGGCACCAGTCCAGTCCCGCCTCCTTGACGTAACCGAACACACCCTTTTCCGTGATCACCGCCATGCCGCCCTTGACGCCGTGAACCGTTCCCCGATTCAGCGTCAATACAGTGGAATACGCGTCAGACTCTCTGGCAACCACGGTCGCGTCCACCAGCGTCAGCCGCGGATTCGACTCGGCAATCTTCAAATAATCACGAAGCCACGCGTTTTCCTCTCGCAAAAGCTCGATCTCCCGATCTCTCTGCTCTGCCGACTCCAGCTGTGCCCGAAGCTCCTCATTTTCCGCCACCAGACGGTCGTGCTCGGCAAACACCTCGGAAAATCCGTTTACCGCATCCGCCACCCGTGAGCCACACCAAAGAAGGGGCTTGGCGACGGTATTCGCCGCGCTCCGCAACAGCCCCGTACCGCCGATCATGGCAAGAACCCCCGTGGCAACGGCGATGACGATCACGACAGCCGCCGTGATCAAAAAAAACCTTGATTTGAGAAATTTCATAGATATTCCTCGTCCCTTTTTTTCTATTCCTTACCGCTCTCTGTACCGAAGCAGTCCGTCCATGCTATCCTCGCTGTTGATCACTCGCAAAATGCCGCTGCATACACTCTCCAAGGGGCGCTTTGCCACAAGCACTCTCACGCCGGTCCGCTCGCGGATCAGGGCGGCAAGTCCGGGAAGCATCGCTCCTCCTCCCGTCAGCATGATGCCGAAATCGTAAAGATCGGAGGATAGCTCGGGGGGCGTTTGCTCCAGCGTGTGCTTGATGCAAAGAACGATCTGCTCCACCGCGTTCGCCGTTGCCTCGCGGATCTCACCGGAGCTGACCTCAATGATCTCGCCCATTCGTCTCTGAAGATTCATGCCGCTGACCCGATAGGTGCCGCGGTCGATCTCCGCGTGAGCGGATCCGATGCGGATCTTCAGCTCCTCCGCGGAGGTGCTTCCGATCAGAATACCGCGGGTCTGCTGCAGATAGGTCACGATTGCCGCGTCCAGCTCGTCTCCCGCCACTCGCAGGGAATTGGACGCCACGATTCCGCCAAGGCTGATCACCGCCACCTCGGTAGTACCCCCTCCGATGTCCACGATCATCATGCCGCGGGGGCCGCTGACCTGAAGTCCGCTTCCCAGCGCCGCCGCAAGGGGCTCCTCGATCAGAGACACCCGTCGAGCGCCTGCCCGAAAGGCGGCATCCTCCATGGCTTGCTTTTCCACCTCGGTGACACCGTAGGGGATACAGGCGATCACCACGGGTCGGCTGAAGGTGGAGATGGCGCCGATATGTACAAAGTAGTTTCGGAGCATACCCGCCGTAACCTCGGCGTCGGTGATCACGCCGTCCTTCAGCGGACGAAACGCTTCAATGCCCGTGGGGGTCTTTCCCAGCATGCGCTTTGCCGCAATACCCTGGGTGAGGATCTCTCTCGTTTCCCGATTGATCGCCACCACAGAGGGGGATTTGACCACGATTCCCGCGCCCTTCATGCAAATCAGCGTATTTGCCGTACCCAGATCCACGCCAACCGTCTTAGCCATCGTATGCTCCTTTCTTTCCGAATTTTCTTTTTGAGCGAATTTTTATTTCAGGTAATCGCCCGTTACCTCGAAAAAGAGTCGGTTCAACGCGTTGACGGGAAGTCCAACCACGTTAAAATAACAACCGCCAATCCCCGCGATCCATCTGGAAAAGGGGCCTTGTATTCCGTACGCGCCCGCTTTATCCATGGGATCTCCGCTATCCACGTATGCGAAAATCTCTTCCTCGGGAATGGGGTCCACGCCCACCATCGTCACAGAGCTTGCCGTGGTGGTCACACCGCCCACGGTCACGCCGATTCCCGTAACCACCTGATGGGTATTCCCCGAAAGAAGGCTTATCATGCGGTAGGCATCCTCCCGACTTTTCGGCTTTCCCAGAATCTCGTTTTCGGTCGCCACCACCGTATCGGCGGAAATGATGACCGCATCGGTATCGTCGATTCCCTCCTTCAGGCGGAGCTTGATCTGAGCCCACGCCGCCTGTCCCTTTCGTCGCGCCAGCTCCTCGGCATAGGCGCAAGGGTCGGACAGGTGACAGGTCTCGTCGGTGTCGGCAGACAAAACCGAAAAGGAAACGCCGATTGTTTCTAATATTTCACGGCGACGCGGAGACGCCGACGCAAGAATGATTTTGCTCATATTTTTCGTTTTTCCCATCTCTCTTTTTTGAAAATGGATACACGACACCATTATCCATTATTATTATAACACATCAACCTTCTTTTTGCAAGAAAAAAAATGATTTTCTCGCATTTCTTCTCAATGAATAAAATATCAAAAATTCATTGACATTTCTCCGCCGATATGCTATACTAGTCTATGTATGCAAACATTGCGGCACTGTGGCGCCGTGATTAGTGAAAAGAAAGGAATTCAACGATGCAGGAAAAATTTGACACAAAATATTCCTTTGTTGAGAACGAGAAGGAAATTCTCAGCTTCTGGGAGGAGAATGACTGCTTCAAAAAGCTGAAGGCAAAGAACGAGGGCGGACCCAAGTACCGCTTTATCGACGGTCCTATCACGGCTAACAACCCCATGGGCGTTCACCACACCTGGGGAAGAACCCTGAAGGATACCTATATCAAGTACCACGCCATGAAGGGCTGTGACACCCACTACCGCAACGGCTTTGACTCTCAGGGTCTTTGGGTCGAGGTCGAGGTGGAGAAGGAGCTGGGATTTGAGACCAAGCACGATATCGAGGCGTACGGACTTGACAAATTTACCGACAAGTGTATTGAGCGTGTAAAGAAGTTCTCCGGTGTCATCACCGAACAGTCCAAGAGACTGGGGCAGTGGATGGACTGGGATAACTCTTACTATACCTATACCGACGAGAACATTCAAGGAATCTGGACCTTCCTGAAGAAGTGTCACGAGGGCGGCTGGATCCGTCAGGTCTACAAGCCCATGCCCTGGTGCTCCCGTTGCGGAACCTCTCTCTCCGAGCACGAGATGACCGGCTCCTATAAGGAGATCGAGCACGAGGCGGTATTCTTCCAGCTTCCTATCGTGGGAAGTGACGACTACATTCTGGTTTGGACCACCACCCCCTGGACCCTTTCCGCAAACGTTGCTCTCGCGGTCAACCCCGAGATGACCTACGTTCGTCTCCGTGTCGCGGGGGAGAGCCACAACTACGTCACCTCTCTGAACTACTACAAGCAGAAGTTCGAGGGCAAGGACGGCGTGGAGCTTCTCGCTACCATGAGCGGCCGCGATCTGGAGGGCTTGGAGTACGAGACCTGCTTCCCCGAGATGGAGGAGCAGAAGTTCGCTCACAAGATCGTTCTCTGGGACGAGGTTGCCGACGACGAGGGATGCGGCGTGGTTCATATCGCTCCCGGATGCGGCGCCGAGGACTTTGCTCTCGGTGAGAGCATCGGTCTGCCCAAGATCATTCCCGTAGACGAATACGGAATCTTCTACGACGGCTTTTCCTTCCTGTCGGGTCTTGACGCGCAGGAGTGCCGCCAGCTGGTGTTCGATCAGCTGAAGGAGCGCGGAAAGCTGTTCTATACCCACAAATATAAGCACAGCTATCCCGTATGCTGGAGATGTAAGAAGGAGATCATCTTCCGTCTCGGCAAGGAATGGGCAATCGCTGTGGACGAGCTTCGTCCGCGTCTGATCGCCAACGCAAACAAGGTTCGTTGGGAGCCTCCCTATCAGGGCAAGAGAATGCTGGACTGGCTGGAGAACATGTCCGACTGGAACATTTCCAGAAAGCGCTTCTACGGTCTGCCCCTCCCCTTCTATCCCTGCGAGTGCGGTGAGCTGACCGTCGTGGGCTCCAAGGACGAGCTTCGCGAGCTTGCCGTCGATCCCTCCACCGTGGACGCCGTTCCTCATCTCCACCGCCCCTGGATCGACAACGTGAAAGTCCGTTGTCCCAAGTGCGGAAAAGCGGTTGAGCGTGTCACTCAGGTGGGAGACGTATGGCTGGATGCGGGTATCGTTCCCTTCTCCACGTTGAAGTATCTGACCGACAAGGAGTACTGGAAGCAGTACTTCCCCGCCGAGCACGTGCTGGAGATGAAGGAGCAGATTCGTTTGTGGTTCTATTCCATGCTCTTTATGTCCACGGTACTGGTTGACGAGCCTCCCTACGAGCGCGTCAGCACCCACGGAATGGTGGTTTCCGAGGACGGAAGCCGCTTCTCCAAGACCGGCTTTATGATCCGTTTTGACGAGGCAGCCGACATCATCGGCGCCGATGCCTCCCGTTATATCTTCGCCTCCACCGCCACCTCCAACGACGTGCGCTTCGGCTTCAATCTGGGCGACGAGGCAAAGAGAAAGCTTCTGGCGTTCTGGAATCTCCAGACCTTCTTTGCCACCTACGCCGATATCGACAACGTCAAGGTCGATCTCGCCGCGCTGGACGTCACCAAGCTTTGCCCCATCGACCGTTGGCTGGTGATACGCACCAATCAGTTCATTGAGTACGCGGATAAATACATGAGCGACTACTCCACTCGTGACGTCGTTCTCGCCTTTGAGGCGTTTGTCAATGATATCTCCAATTTCTACATCCGCGTCAACCGCGCCAGATTCTGGGCAAGCGCGGGCGCGGAGGATAAGCAGAACGCATACAGCGTCCTGTTCTACGCCATCAAGTCCATCACTCAGATCATGGCGCCCATGGTACCCTTCATCACGGAAACCACGTGGCAGAGATTCATTAAGAGATACTCCGACGAGAGCGCCGTATCGGTATTCCTGACCGACTATCCCACCGTTTCCGACGGGATGAATATCACCGACGATCGGATCCTTTCTGACGTTGAGAAGGCAAGAGACATCATCTCTCTCGGTCTGAAGCTCCGCAACGAGAAGCAGATCAAGATTCGTCAGCCTCTGCCCACCATCTTCGTCAGCGAGGGTGAGGCAAATCACTGCGCCATCGAAACCTTTGGCGCCGTCATTGCCAGCGAGCTGAACGTGGGCGAGATCCGCGAGCTTGCCGACACCACCTCTTTGGAATCCAACTTCCTGACCGTCAACTTCAAGGTTGCGGGACGGGTGCTGAAGAATCGCGCCAACGACGTAAAGGCTCACCTTGCCACCCTTGACGCCGAGACCCAGCAGACCCTGTCCGACCGTGTCAGCCGCGGAGAGGCGCTCAGCCTGCTTGATCTTGCCGATATTCCCGCCGACGTCTTTACCGTCAACTCCTGTCCCAAGGACAGCATTGCCATCTATAAGGACAACGAGGGCTTCGTGGCTTTGGATACCACCATTTCCGAGGAGCTCCAGAGAGCGGGTATTCTCCGTGACATCGTTCGGCAGTGTCAGGTGTTCCGTAAAACCGCGGGCTTTGACGTCAGCGACCGCATCTTCATTTCCTTCAAGACCGACTCCGATCTGATCGGAAGCATTCTGGAGGAAAAGCGGGATCAGCTGTGCCGCGACCTGCTGGCATCCTTCGTATCTCCCACCTGTCCCGAGTACGTGGGTACCATCGATCTGGACGGCATCGCCATCACCGTCGAGCTGCAGAGACAGTAACACTTCCAAAAAAGGGAGCCTTCCTTGCGAGGGCTCCCTTTCTGTTTTTTCCTTGTCAAAGAAATTCGGAATATCCATGCGATCGTGACAGAAAACAAAAGGCGTGACCGTGATTTTTCACGGTCACGCCTTTGATTGCTTGAATTTCTTAAACTCTCTTGAAGCGGGTTACGTTCTCCAGAAGCATCTCGTCTCTCGCGTCGGGCTTCTCGGGCTCAAACTCCACGTTGTAGAGCTTGAGGTTATCTACGTTTCTGGCAAACAGACCGTAAACGGGAGCCTTCTTGCCGTACTGAACCACGGCGGGATACTCCTTGCGATACTGCTTCATGACGATCTCCCGATCCTCCTCGGTTCCACCGCCGGGAACGACGCACTGAATGTTGCAGAGGTTGACGTTCTGAATCACGCTATCGGGCTGTCCGCCGATGACGAAGGGCATACGGTGAGGAGTCTTCACTAAATCGTTTTTGATATGATCCCAACCGTTCTGCGCCATGGTCTCGGTGATCGTCTCGGTGTAGGGACCCGTGATGACCACGTTGGAAACCGAAATGTTTCTCATCTGGCCGACCTTGGTGCCCTCCGGTCCGCGGGCGCGGTCGCCTACCATCAGTACGAAGGGAGACGCCACGTTTCTCATGGTAATATTCGAAATCGAGAATCCTTCTACTAAAGCGCCGTCGGCGGTCATCAGATACAAGCCCTCCATACCGGTGTCATAAATGGTACAGCCGGTTACGGTGGTGTTGATGAACGCGGAGTTGGACTCGGTACCAAACTTGATTGC
>JAZNDP010000122.1:0-7138 GCA_045588165.1 Eubacteriales bacterium
TATGAATTTGCAGTATTCCGTAAACGCATCCGGATGGCCTTCGATATCGCAGTGATTCATTCCTTCTTCTATACGAAGTTCATAGTTAAACTTCTCTTTTTTCATTATCTCAATCAGCGGCGGCATATGATTCTCGGTGAAGTAAGAATCGTTTCCTCCATAAACGAAATAATACGGAATTTTCGGCATAAGCTCACAAAAATCTACCGGTGAATATCTTTTCATAACGGATAAAAGATCCTCGTTCTCTTGAATATGAGCCGAAAGTATCGCGCGTCTGAAATCCGGTATGTCGGAAAATACTCTTTTCATATCCGTAACGGCACAGTTGACAGCGCAGCCTACAGCTTTTCTTTTCCCGTAAACAAGATAATTCAAAGCGGTAAGCCCACCCATACTTCCTCCGCTTACGATAAGCGGAATGTTTTCATAGGCTCCGAGTCTTTCGTAAACCGCATCAATCACCTGCTCATTAAATTCGCTCGAACTTTTACTCATCCACGCCCAGACGCTATAGTAAGGAAACACCCAGGCAATTCCCGCTTCTCCTAAAACCTTGGCGATTTTGGGGCTCTCTTGATACATAGTCGCATCGGTGTATCCGTGAAAGCAAACGCATACAGCACGGAGAGGGGGTACGAGAGTATCTTGGTTCAAAAAAGCATAATCGTATAAATTATCTTTGTTTATGTACTTCATAAAACTTGCTCCATCATAATTTTGACTTTTTTATCATAGCATAAAAATCGTTTTTGTAAAGGCAGAAAAAACAGGAGCACGGAGAGTAGCCGAGCGGGAGCCGAACCGAATTGGTTCGACTCCCGTTCGGCTACGCGAATATAAATATAAAATCATCCCGATTTTTCGTCTTTGACCGTGTTCGGTGTAGCATAGCTCTCACTGCCAATGAAAAACAGGTGTCCTGTAACGAGTGACAGATCACCGCTTTGAATGACTCTTGAAAGCAGAATTCTGACGGTACCGGAGGGGGGTCATACCAAAAGCCTTGGTGAAGATCGAAATGAAGCGGCTACAGCTTGAAAAATTGTTGAATCGGCTCACTTCCTCAATGGTGTAGTCGGTTGAAAGGAGCATTTGCTGGGCGTGGCGAAGCCTTGTGGACAAAATATATTGATAGGGGGATTGGCCCGTATATTTTTTGAAGAGCTTAGTAAAGTGATAAACGCTGTAGTTTTCTCTTTCGGCAAGCTGCTCGACGGAGAGATTTCCATGGTAGTTTTCGTGAATAAACGCAATGGTTTGCTCAATGGCGGCAGGGATCCTTTTTTCTTCGCACCATAATTGATAGCGGGCAATCGTATGAAGAAAAGTTCCCAAAAGCTCTGATGTATGCAGATCATTCGCAAGGGTGTGTGTGCTCAAGAGGGGGATCAAACGTTTGTAGAGACTGTAGATCGGCTCTGGATTTTCGGGATGCAGGAAAAAAAGACCGTCAGCGCATATGCTGCGAAAAAATTCGCGACATCCGTAGCCCTTGAAATGGATCCACAAAAACTGCCAGGGCGCGGATCGGCTGCAGTAGAAATGCGGCTCCATACAATCGAAAATAACCATATCTCCGGGGCTCAAGGTCTGCTCCCGCTTGCCGTAGCGCAAATATCCCTCGCCCGATTGGGTCAAGCACAGAAAAAAGGTATCGTAGCCACAGCGTTCGGTGAAATACCTCTCCCCTTGGGCGTTGATCCCCATGGATTCCACGTAATGAGGGAACGGGGTCTGTTTTACGTTCCCGACATAGCTGACAATGCGTTCCTGAATGCCGTCCGGATGGTGTCGCAGGTATTGCATGGTGACCTCCAATAACAAGAATCGTATATTTATCGACGCAAAGACGCAAGAAAAAGATACCAATGATTTCGCATTTGTGCTATAATTATAGCATAAAAAGGCCTTTGGGTCAAGCTAGATACACAAAATATCCGACGGCTTTGGCTGTGGAAAGGGGATTTTATGAAACATTTGGATCTCAATCAAAAAAAGCGATTTCGTGTATGCCTTGCGGTACTGACGAGCCTGCTTGCACTGGCGACGCTACTCTGCGCTTGTACGGAGCCAAAGGATCCCGCTGTAACCGAGGAGGCCACGACGGTGCTCTTCGATGAAACCTCAAAAGAACCCACTGAAAGCGAGACGAATGAAATGATGCCACAGGAAACGACCAAAGAACCCGAAACCATTGAGACCGAGCCCGCAGAGCAGTCCTTTACATGGAGCAATCCCGTGAGCTATGACGACAGCGAAAACGTGGAGCATCTGCGCGACCCCTTTATTCTCAAGGTGGGAGATGTCTGGTACATGACGGGCACACTGCCGCCTTACGGTATGGAGGCCGATCAGGCAGACAGAACCAAAGGGGTTCCGCTTTATAAGTCGGACGATCTTTTGACGTGGGACTTTGTGGATTACATCATCGAAACACCCCTTGAAGCGGAAAACAAATGGTACAGCGAGCGTTTCTGGGCGGCGGAGCTGTTCTGCCATAACGGGAAATATTACGTGACAGTGAATTGCTGCCGCCTCGATGGCAGTAACCACGGCTTCCTTTTTGCCGTGGCGGATCATATGGAAGGGCCTTATACCATCATGAACCCCGACGAGCCCTTTATTCTGGGCAACGATGCCCATCTGTTTGCCGATGATGACGGTCAGGTCTATCTCTTTGGCTCGGGCATCTCCATGGCCAAGCTGGATCTTGAAAACCTGCAGCTTCTTTCTACGCCTAAGACGATCATTGAACCCATCCCCGATTCGGATGTCTGGAACGCCCAGCGCCCCAACGTGGGCCTTGAGGGTCCTTATGTTCTGAAGCACGAAGGAAAGTACTATTGCTTCTATTCCACCTGGGCAAGAGGCTATGAGATCGGTGTGGCCGTGGCGGAGGATATCAACGGCCCGTGGGTGATGTATGAGGATCCCATGTATGGCGCCATGAGCCAAGAAAGATGTAACTATTACGGCGGCGTATATGAAGAAGGCTATTACCTGCACCAGGACAAATACCGTGAATGCGGACATAACTCCGTGTTCGAAGGCCCCGACGGCGGGCTTTGGATCGCGGCACACGTCACGGGCGGCGGTGTCGTGGACGGTGTGGAGCTGGTCATCGACAAGCTGATCTTTGACGAGACCCACGGTCTGATGGCGGTGGATCCCGACACGGGCAAAACCATCTTGGGTCCCACCTACGGTCAGCAGGCGGTGACCTATGAGCCTGCGGCAAAAGAAGCCAAGGGCGTGAAAGCACTCAACGTGTGGGGCTATACCTCCGTGGGGGAGGCCTATGCCTTGCCCGCACAGGTGGATATTCTGATGGATAACGGCTTCAGAAGAACCGCCGACGTCACTTGGGAGAGTTCCGTCAATACCGAAGCCGAAGGCTTGATCACGGTCAAGGGTACGGCTTCGCTGAACGGTCAGACCTATCCCGTGGAAGCCTACGTACAGGTGACAGCCTCCCTTTTTGAAATTAACTGCGATTTTGAGGATTTAGAGGTGGGTGCCACCGATCTGACAGGTACCTTCGGGGATGTTTGGTCTGTTCTCTTCTCCCTTTGCACCGAGATCGGCCGTCCTTACGCCACGGTCACCGAAGAAGACGGTAATCGGTTCGTCCGAAATACCGCCTACTGGGTCGTGGGACTCAAGGACGGTGCCATTGAAGGCGATTACAAGTTCTCGGTGAATTGGCGGCTTCTTTCGGGCGAGACCGTCAGCGGTCCCTCCGAGCGTTTAGGTGGTATCGCGCTCCGAAGCGCGGACAAGAAGCTGAACCATCACGAAGAGGATCAGAACCGTGTGGTGGGCGGCAGCGGTATCATGATCATTCCCGATGAAAACGGTATCCGCGTGGCCATCAAAAAGTATGTGCCCGATGGCAGTAACTATCAGGTTACCAGCGAATCCGTCTATTTTGAGTTGCCCCTTGGCAACACCTTCCGGCGCTTTTCCGTGACCGATACGGGAGACCGGATTGAGATCTATGTAGGTGAAGCTCTGCTTTGCTCCCTGGAGCTGGGGAACGTGGGCACCTATCAAGGCTCATCCTACGAGTACGCCAAATCCGTCAAGCTGATGGATGCAGGTGGCACAACGCTCCTTGAGGTAGAGGATGCATTGGTGACCGTGGATCAGGCGATTCACCTGATTGCTCGCGGATGGACGTCCTTTGACGTGGATGATCTGCGCATTTGCGAGCTATCCGAATCATAAGCTTAGACGCTTTGTGTGAAGGATGGACTTAGCTCCTTGCTGATGAGAGGTGTCAGAGCGAGGAAAAAGAATAGAAGAAGATAATAATCCCGATTTTTCGCCTCTCGGCGTGTCCAGTGTAGCATAGCTCTCGCAGCTGTCAATCGTTTCGTTAAAAAATCGCTGAAAAATTGGACTGGTATGCCCGTATGACAATTCATGGGTGGAAAGCTTTTTTGCTACGCTCAAAAAGGAAATGACCCAAATGCAAGAAGCTCTTGCATTTGCGGAGAAAAAATGCTACAATAGAAGATGTAAAGACGGATGTGTACCTTTACATTGAGATTTTCTATAACAGAAAACGGTCTGCCGAACTGCAAGCAGTTCAAGCCCCCGGGGTTATATGAGTCCCGTGGCAAACTCTAAATATCTGCAAGAAAGGTGGCTAGTTGCAGTATGTATAACAATCTCGAATACGACAAAACGCTGGTGAAATGTCACCCGTCTCTACGCCAAATTGCGCTGGAGAAATTGGAGTTTTATGCATTCGCGCATTTTACCGTCAACACGTTTACCGACAAAGAATGGGGGGACGGTACTGAATCGGAGTCCGTGTTTAATCCAACGGCATTGAATGCTGAACAATGGGTGGATGCCCTTAAATTCGCAGGGGTTAAAGGGTTGATTTTGACCTGTAAGCACCATGACGGCTTTTGCCTATGGCCGTCTGCATACACGGAGCATAGTGTAAAGAACAGTCCGTTCCGAGACGGTAATGGCGATGTAGTCAAAGAGGTCGCGGATGCTTGCAGAAGAGGCGGTATCAAGTTTGGTGTGTATCTTTCTCCTTGGGACAGAAATAGCCAACTTTACGGAAGTGATGAGTATAACGATTACTTTTGTAATCAACTGACCGAGCTTTTAACGAATTACGGTGAAATTTTCATCGTGTGGTTCGACGGTGCCTGCGGTGAGGGTCCCAATGGTAAACGTCAGATTTATGATTGGGACCGTTACTATGCCCTGATCCGTAAGCTTCAACCGGATGCCTGTATTTCGATATGCGGGCCGGACGTGCGTTGGTGCGGAAACGAAGCAGGTGATACCCGTCCGAGCGAATGGTCGGTTCTGCCTACCGGATTTGCAGATCCGGATGAGATTGCGGAAAACAGTCAAAAAATTGATTCTTCCGCTTTTCGGGAGAAGAAGATCAGTGAACGGGAGCGCGATCTCGGAAGCAGAGAATTTCTGCAAGGTCACACGGGATTGAGGTGGTATCCTGCGGAAACAGACACATCTATCCGCCCGGGGTGGTTCTATCATGCGCAAGAGGATGATCGAGTACGTTCATTGGATACTTTGATCGACATTTGGTACCGTACCATCGGCGGAAATTCAACCTTGCTTTTGAACATCCCCCCCGACAAACGCGGACTCCTTCACGAAACCGATGTACAAAGGCTGCGCGAAATGGGTGATTACATTCAAAAGACTTTTGCCACGAACCTGGCCGAGGATGCGACGATCACAGCTGACTGTGACGATGGATATCACCTGCCCGAGTCTTTGAAAACTGACAGTTATGACGAGTATTACAAACCCTTTGACGGGGAAAATCAAGTTTTACTGACGGTAAAATTTGAAAATGCAAAGAGCGTATCTCATGTTGTAATCAAGGAGCATATCCCGATGAGCCAAAGGATCGAGGCCTTTATAATCGAGGTGAAAAAGCCTGACGGCGGTTATGTGGAAGTATCCTCCGGAACAACAGTTGGATACAAAAAAATTACAAGATTCGATCCTGTGTGTACGGATGAGGTGCGGATCAAGATCACCGATTCCAGAGTCTGTCCGGTACTTTCATTTATCGGAATTTATTGATCATAAAAATAGCATCTATTTTAAATATAGATTATATCCAAACGCGCTCACTCCGTCAAGCGTTACAAGGAAAAAAGTATCGCTAAAAAAACATAGAGCCGATTTGATTGACCGATAAAGTAAATATACCAAAGGAAAATAATCCCGATTTTTGCCTTTCGTCCGTGTCCAGTGTAGCATAGCTCTCGCAGCTGTCAACGTGAAAAAATATCACCGAAAAATGAAATAATCAACGAGAAAGTCAAGTAGCAATACTTGGCTTTTTCTTTATACAGACGCAATGTTTTTTCGTGTACTGAAAGTCATCAATACCTCTCGTTGACATCTGCACACCTCTCTCGGAATAAGCGCGATTCCCTCCCGACCTATGCTCCCCCGACCCTGCCGAAATGGCGATCGAACAGCGAAGCTGTTCAGAAAATCGGGAGGTATAGAAAATGAAAACCGAAAACCAAGTAAGAATCACAAACCAAAATGCGGCTAACCATTGCCGAAACTGAAACGCTGAATCACTACATGGCCGGACTCGGATTCGTAGAGATCGCGCAGATGCAGAATGTCAATAACACGACTGTCTGGCGTCGCAGAAAGAGTATTCAGAAGAAGTACCTGCGATATATCGTCATGCAAGGCTGATCCGCTTAATCATCAATCCACATACTCCAACGGGGAGCCCAAAACTCCCCGAATTTTTATACTCGTGTACGGCGTTCTTCAATCCCCCATTTACCGATTTGGCACCGTAGCATGTGCTTGTCTTATACAAGTCGGCTCGCTGCGCTTGCCGCTGGAAAATGCCTCGCTATGCGAGTCGCTTTCCGACGGCTTCACGGCAAATGCGAACCCAATCGTGCGCTGCGCGCACGCCACCACCGGACACACGGGAATCTCGCCTGCGGCGAGAATTCGCTCGCTCTACGCCTGGAGAATGCCCCGCTACGCGGGTCGCTCTCCGATCTCCGAGCGGCGAATGCGAACCCGCAATGCAAGCCGTACGGCTTGCATTGCCGGGTGAGATTCCTCGTACGGGTCACCAATACGAAAAGCA
>JAZNDP010000123.1:0-18043 GCA_045588165.1 Eubacteriales bacterium
TGCCAAAAGGTCGATAGCAAGGAAATCGCAAAGCAATCCAATCCTTGCGGATTGGAGAGGCTCGGCGGCGGGATACTCGCTCGAAAAACAAAAAGACAGGGATAAACCCTGTCTTTTTGTTTTTGGTACGGGTGACAGGACTTGAACCTGCACGAATAAACACAAGATCCTAAATCTTGCGCGTCTGCCAATTCCGCCACACCCGCATGCTCTATTATCTTATCACAAAACCTTTGTTTTGTCAAGAGAAAAGATAAAGAACCACCCAAAGGTGGTTCTTTTTTATTTTCATCCGCTTGACTGTTACTCCACATCCGTAACGTCCAACCGATATTTCTTACCCTCGCTGATCACATCCTCCACAACAACCTCCAAGTTTTCAACAGAACTTCCTATCGCGCGAACAACATCACTTTTAATCGCATTGTTTTCCTCTCCGTATAGTATCCATTTAAACTTGCCATTTAAGCTCAGCTCGTTTGTGCCGGAAAAGTAGAGATACAGATCATCTTCTCGCACCTCATAGGTGATTTTGGTGATTTCCATGGTTGAAGTCACAGTTGGTACATAATGTCCGTAGCCGAGTTCCAATTTTGAGTAGACGTTGACTTTTTTTGGCAAATTAGGCAAAAAAATCTTTGCCGGCTCCGGTGCAGTGTCCGATTCTGTTGCCAATTCCGATTCAGGCGTGCTATCGGATACCTCCGCATCGGCATTTTCCGATTTAGAGTTCTTTTCTTCTTCATCCTCTGAATCACATGCCAATAACGTCATCAGCATGAAACAAAGAGCCAAAAGGAGCGACAAAATTTTTACAAGTTTCATTTTTCTTCCTCCAAAGATAACTATAAAATAAAAAGTGCGCCTACCGAAGCAGACGCACAAAAACGCAAACTCCGATAGTCGCCAAACTAACTTTACGTGAAAACGAGTGTAAGCACACCATATCATCATAAAAGGAATTTGCATTTTATCAAATTCACCTATGATATAGGTATGCTCAAAAAAGAGTCTAACTATCCCTATAAATAAAGATATTACACCCGTCTTTCACGCGTATTCTGTTAGTTTGGCACATTCATTGTATCACGAAACGATTTCATTGTCAACCCCTTTTATCGCATTTATCTCCTTCCTCACCTTCCCCCCCTCTTGACAATTCTCCTAAAATTTTATATAATAAAGGAAGAGTAAGAATGCGGAAAGGAGGGGAAAATATGACAGAGATTCGTCTGCCCGATTACGTCACCGCGCTGATGGAACGTCTGGAGGCGGCGGGCGAGGAGGTCTATCTTGTGGGCGGTAGCCTGCGAGATATTCTCTTGGGTCTTACGCCCCACGATTTTGATCTTGCCACCTCGGCTTTGCCCGAGCGTACCGCTTCCCTTTTTTCCGATTATCGGGTGATTGAAACGGGACTGAAGCACGGCACGGTCACCGTCCTCTCGAAGGGAAATCCCGTGGAGATCACCACCTTCCGCATCGACGGAAGCTATACCGATTCCCGTCACCCCGACGGCGTTACCTTTACCCGTCGGATCGTGGACGATCTGGCGCGTCGGGATTTCACCGTCAATGCCATGGCGTACCACCCGAAGATAGGACTTGTGGACCCCTTTGGGGGAGAGAAGGATCTTGCCGCCTGTCTTTTGAGAGCGGTGGGAGACCCAAAAATTCGCTTTACCGAGGACGCGTTGCGCATCATGCGCGCCTTTCGTTTCTCCGCCCAGCTCTCCTTTTCTATTGAGTCGC
This sequence comes from Eubacteriales bacterium, assembly GCA_045588165.1. Taxonomy (GTDB): domain Bacteria; phylum Bacillota; class Clostridia; order Oscillospirales; family CAG-272; genus HGM12713. The sequence goes on from JAZNDP010000123.1 coordinate 1,753, forward strand.
AAACCCTTGCGGGGCTGACTGCTTGTCGCGGAGGACTTGCCTCGATCGCCAAGGAGCGGATCTCCTCGGAACTTCTCCGTCTCCTGCTCTCTGACGACCCCGCTGACGCGCTGTCCGCCATGATCGGGTGCGGTGTTGCGCCCTTCGTGACAGGAGACTACACCCCCGACGAGCACATTTGCAAGACTCTGTACGCCACCCCAAAAATTGACGCGGCGCGGCTGGGTCACCTCTTCTCCGATGCCTCAGCGGAGGTAGCGCAGAACTGCCTTTCGGCACTAAAATATTCAAACAAGCAGATCACGGGCGCCCTTGCCGTGGCAAGGGGCTGTCACCATTCGGTCAAGAACCCCGCCGACGCCCGCCGTCTCATCGCCGCCTGCGGTGTTTGGGCAACGGCGGCGGTTCGATCCTCGGTGGCTCTGGGGATCTCTCCTCCCGACGCCATATGTCTTGTGGAGAAAAATCCATCTCCCTGTACTCTATCGGAGCTTGCTGTCAGCGGCAAGGATCTGACTGATCTGGGATTGAGAGGAAAAAGCGTGGGAGATACCCTCCACGCCCTACTCGACGCCGTGCTGGAGGATCCCACTCTCAACAGGAGAGAACCTCTGCTGACTCTGGCGCATACAATAAATCAAGGGAAAGACAATTCATAAAAGAACGGACGAACATCAATGAAGGATTTACTAACCATCAAAAAAACCGCCGGCGCGATTCTGGCGGTAGATTTTGGAGACACCCGAACCGGTCTTGCCGTCTCCGACCCCTCCCGCCTGCTGGCATCGGGTATTGGCTACGTCAGCCCCGGCGGCATTGAAAAAACGGCTGACGCGGTAGCGGAGGTGGCAAAGGAAAAGAGAGTCGCCGCCGCCGTGGTGGGGCTTCCCGTGAACATGGACGGCAGTGAGGGTAGCCGCGCGACGCGGTGCCGCAAATTCGCCTCTATGCTGGAGGAACGTACGGGACTTCCCGTTGTCATGTTCGACGAGCGCATGACCACCATGACCGCCTCTCGCTATCTCAACGAAACGGGCACCAGAGGAAAAAAGAGAAAGGGTGTGATTGACACTCTCTCGGCACAGATCATTCTGCAAAACTGTCTGGATCGGCTTCGTTATCTGACGGAGGAATAACCATGAGCAACACGAAAAAGAAGGTTGGCACCTGCGAAACCTGCGAATTCTACGACTACGACGAATATCTGGACGCCTACGTATGCGCTCAGCGGCTGGACGAGGACGAAATGGTGGATTTTCTGGGAAGAAACACCTCAGGCTGTCCCTACTACCGCTTCTATGACGAATACAAGAGCGTTGTTCACAAACAGATCTGACCCCATCGAAGCAACAGAAACCAAAGCAAGGAGAACCTATGGGATCATTATTTGATTATCTGGATTGGAGAGGAGATCTCCGCTTCACCGACACCGCTCTCGGCGAGGTGGACGGACTGATCCTCTCCCTTTTGAGCTACATCGATTTTGAAGGAATTGTCCCCTCTGACTACGAAAAGTCCGTGACACTGTTAGATGCCACGAGACAGTATCTCCGCAGACACAGGGGCGAGAACGCCTATCTTGGCGTGATCGTTCCCCCCGATATCGTCAGCCTTGCCGCCAAGGCATCCAAAAGTCGCCGTTTTGGTGACGCCCGACTGTGCGGCTACGTCAATCGGGTAGATGACGGAGAGCAAAAGCAATTTTGCGCGATGACCTTTCTTCTCTCCGACAACACCGCCTTTGTCGCCTTCCGCGGAACCGACGACACTCTGGTGGGCTGGAAGGAAAATTTTAACATGAGCTTTATGGATACCGTTCCCGCCCAGCAGGACGCGGTGTCGTATCTGGAGGAAATGGCAACCACCCTTCCCCATCCCTTCTCCATTGGCGGACACAGCAAGGGGGGCAATCTTGCCATCTTCTCGGCAGTTCGGTGTAAGCCAAACCTGAAGGAGCGGCTTCTCACCGCCTTCAGCTACGACGGACCCGGCTTTAGCCACGGCTTTTGCGAGGGCGCGGACTATGAGAGCATTCGCCCCAAGCTTCGCACCATCGTACCCGATTCCTCGGTAGTGGGGATGCTTCTGGAGCATGAGGAGACCTACGAGGTGGTCAAAAGCTGTGCCACGGGTCTGCTCCAGCATAACGGCTTCTCTTGGGAGGTCTTGGGCGGGAAATTCATTCATCTGGATACCGTCACGGGAGAGAGCCGCCTCATTGACGCCGCCTTGAAGAATTGGCTGGACAGTATGTCAGCGGAGGAACGGGAGGGCTTTGTGGATAATATCTACGAAACGCTCACCGCCGTCGGCGCGAAAACTCTGACCGAATTGAACGCCGAAAAGCTGAAGCTGGTAAAGGCGTGGGGATCTCTCGATCCGAAAACCCGAAGCGTACTGATCAAGTGCGTTTCCCTCCTTCTGCGCCCGGGTAGCCGAGCAACGAAAAAGGCAAAATAACCACTTCTTTCGGCAACGCGCAGCTCATGGAACGCTTGGGTCAAGCCTTCTCGAAGGCTTGCAGGGTTCAGGGGCGGCGCCCCGATCGCCGACCGCAGTCGGCGAAATTCTCAATGCCAAATAAGCGCCCGAAAGGAGACTTCGCTATGCGAAGTCGTGACGAACCTTCGGTTCGCGCTCTGAATTTTGATTTTCGAAGAAAACAAAAGAGGGGAAACCAGCACGAGCGCAAGCTCGTGACGAGTTCGCACAAGCGAACTCTCAAGTGGGGTTTTCCCTTTCTTATTTTTGTTTTGCGATTCTTCTATAACGAAAAAAAGAGGAGCTACTCAAAGCTCCCCTTTTAATTTTCTGATTATTCCGGTTCACTCGATTCCCTCAAAGAACTCCTCATAGGAGCAACCGTAGATCCGCTTCAACTCCACCAACACGCTGATCTTCACGTTCAACTCCCCCGCCTCGTATTTGGCGTAGGTGCTTCGTCCAATGTCGCAGCCTCTCCGTTGAAGCTCGGCACACAGCTTTTCTTGAGAGATTCCGTGTCGGTCCCGCAAGATCCGCAATCGATCGCCAAGAGGACGATCTCTCCTCAATTTTTGCTCCATTTGACTACCTCGTACTCTTTTTTGACCAGTATTGGTTGCAACTACTATTATTTTATGGTATAATGGAGAAAAATATTGTCCGCTATACTGGTCAATTTTAGATAAGAGGTGATTTTTATGGTATGTTGTGTAACAGGACACCGTCCAAAAGGCTTTCCTTTTCCAAGGGAAAAGAATAATTTTTTCTATTCCAACTATTTAGTAAAATTAAAGAAAGAAATCGAAATATTGATTGAAGAAGGATACGGACACTTCATCTGCGGAATGGCAGAGGGGGCGGATCTTGATTTTGCCGAATGTATATTAAATTTTCGCGATAGCGGTATGTCTATAAGTTTAGAAGCCGCGCTTCCCTATCCAACTCCCGCTCGAACCACAACTCGATCGCTTGTCGTAAAGAAACGTGAATTTTTATTGAGCACTTGTGATTCTGTCATACACGTATCCCCTTTTTATTTCAAAGGGTGTATGCAAAAAAGAAATACTTATATGGTAGATCATGCGGATATTGTACTCGCTATTTGGAACGGTGATTGTCACGGAGGAACTTGGAATACCATTGAATATGCGAGAAAACTTGGAAAGAATATTCGTTATATTCGACTATCCGACAACTTGCCATGACTGGATGGAAATTCTCCTAAGTTTGTGGACCGTCGAGGACACCTGTCGAAAACAATGTCATACAAAAAGGAGAGCACCTACGGTGCTCTCCTTTATTTTTGTTTGATTACTCTGCGTCAGCCTCAACCTCAGCCTCTGCCTCGTACTCCTCGGGCATAGCCTCAGCCTCTGCCTGAGCCTCGTCCAGCAACGCGCGGATCGACAGGCTGATCTTCTGATTCTCCTCGTCGATGGCAATGATCTTGGCGTCCACTACCTGACCCAGCTCCAGAACGTCGGCGGGCTTGCCGATCTTCTCCTGTGCGATCTGGGAAATGTGGATCAGACCGTCTACGCCCTCCATGATCTCGGCAAACGCGCCAAAGGGCATCATGTTCACGATCTTCACGGACGCTACGTCGCCTACCGCATACTTTGCGGTGAACAGATACCAAGGATTGGTATCGTCGGTCTTGTATCCCAGAGAGATTCTCTTCTTCTCTGCGTCAAAGCTCTTAACGAATACGGTCAGCTCCTGTCCAACGGAAACCACGTCAGCAGGAGTTGCGATGGGGGTCCAGGACAGCTCGGTCTTATGTACCATTCCGTCTACTCCGCCCAGATCAACGAATGCGCCGTAGGCGGTCATGCTCTTCACCACGCCGGTGTAGACCTTGCCCTCCTCGATGTCTGCCCAGAAAGCAACCTCCTTTGCGCGTCTCTCCTCGCGAAGAACCAGACGGATAGAGCCGATTGCGCGGTTACCCTTGATCTCGATCACCTTGATCTTGACATCGGTTCCCTTCAGAACGTTCAGGTCACCCTCCTTCGGAACACCAGTGTGAGACGCGGGAACAAAGATCTTGTTCGCGCCGCAAAGAACGCTGACGCCGCCCTTGACTACGTCTACAACCTTACCGCAAAGGATCTCGCCGCTCTCGCTGGCGTCAACAACCTTTTTCCAGCTCTTTGCGGAATCCACTGCCTTCTTGGACAGCTCTGCGATTCCCTCGATATCGCTGACACGGCCAACGCGCGCCTCGATCTCGTCACCCTTCTTGAAGAGCTCGGTGAGCTTTACAGAAGGATCGTCGGTGATCTGCTCGGCCTTGATGAATCCGGTTACCTGCGCGCCCAGATCGAGCGTAAGCTCTGCGTCGGTCACGTTGGTTACGATACCGGTTACGATGTCTCCTGTATTTAAAGTTTTGAACGATGATTCAAGCAGTTCTTCGAAATTTTCTTTCATTTCGCTCATGGTTTTGTATACCTCCCAAATAATACCTGACGGGGTAGATGCCCCCGCGGCAATGCCCACTCTTGTGTGGACGGACATATTTAAATTCAGCTCCCTCAGCTCGTCCGGTCGTTCAATCCATAGGCTTTGGGGGCAGATTTTCTTACAGATATCGTACAGCTTGGCGGTGTTTGAGCTCTCTCTTCCGCCAATGACGATCATCAGATCGCTGCGGCGGGAAAGCTCGGCCGCTTCGGTCTGCCTCAATTCCGTAACACTACATATTGTATCAAAAATTTGAGGATTTGTATATAGTTTTTTGAAAATTTCTTGACTTTTTTTCCACTCATTTAAGTTTTGGGTGGTTTGCGCCGCCAAAATAGGCGTTTTCTCTCGGTATTTTTCAAAAAATCCCAGTTTTGCCGCCTCCTCCAGCGCCTGCGCGCTCTCAAAGGTCACCTTGTCGTAGTCGAAATAGCTCATAATTCCAACCGCCTCGGGGTGTGTTGCCTTGCCCAACAGCACGAAAAGCTTATCGGGCGCGGAATGCTCCGACGCGATGGTGTGGATCTTTTTGACGAAGGGACAGGTACAGTCCTCGTAACGGAAATACGGATTCTCCTCGGCGCATCTGCGCAAAATCTCCTCGTCCTCACGGGGAATTCCGTGGGCACGGACGAACACGTATACGGGAGAGGTCTCGACAGCGCTCAGGGCAAGAGTGGGAATTTCCTCTATGGAGGTGATTCGAACACCCGCCTCCTCCAGTCCTCTGTTGTAGCTCTCGTTATGAATCAGCGTACCCAGCGTGTAAATCCGTTCTTCGCCGCCCTTGGCGATTGCCGCCTCCAGACGGTCGGTGGCGCGCTTGACACCAAAGCAAAAGCCCGCGTTCTTTGCAATCTCGATCATGCCCGCATTTCCTTTTTCGCCTGTTTTCTGCGCCGCTTTTCTTCCTTGAGCATCTGCTTACCGATCTCGGGGGTAAAGCCCTCTCCAAGGGTACAGATCCGATCAAAGATGATGCCCGTAATACGCGCGTATTCTCCGTTTGCCTCCGGATCATAGGCGAACTCCTCATAGGGGATCGGCTCTCCGATGACGACCCAGGTGCGACGGAACAGCTTGAAGGCGTTATTTTTTCTCATGATATATGTAGGGATCACGTTCGCTCCCGCGCGGGTACAGATCAGCGCCGCGCCGTTCTTGGTGGGCGTGGTTCTGGGGTCTACACCCACGTATCGGTGACCCTGAGGAAACATACCCATGCAGCTTCCCTCCTTGATCATCGCCACCGATTTCTTGATGGCGCCCACGTCACTGCCGCCACGGTCAATGGGGAACGCGCCCAAAAGCTTGATCAGCGGAGCCAGCACGGGGATCTTGAACAGCTCCTTCTTTGCCATAAAGCGAACCTGATGCTTACGAAAGGCATAGCAAAGCACGATGGCATCGGTGGCGGAGGTGTGATTTCCGCACACGATGAATCCGCCCTCATCGGGCTCGTTCTCTCTGCCCACCACGCGAATATTGAAGATCTTGCCGACGATACCCGCAAAAATGGCATATATAATCCGATAGGATCGGCTACCTGTCTTTTTTTCTTTTTTATTTTTCTTGCTCATATCGACTTCCCCTCCGTTTTCTTGCGAATCAAATCGATCACAGCGTCCACGCTTTCCTCCGCGCTCATGCCGGTGTTATCCAGAAGCACCGCGTCTGTCGCCGCCTGAGTGGGGGCGATCTCGCGGGTACTGTCCGCTTCGTCCCGTTCGTTCATTTCCCGAAGCACGTCCTCAAGCCGCACCTGCTGTCCCTTGGCGATCAGCTCGTCGTACCGCCTCTTGGCGCGGCACTCGGCAGAGGCGGTCAGGAAGATCTTGACGTCGGCATTCGGCAGGATCACCGTACCGATATCTCTGCCGTCCATAATCACGCTGTTCTTCGCGGCAATGTCCTTCTGAGTTTTCAACAGAAAGGCGCGAACAGCGGGAATTGCCGACACGGCGGAAGCGTACATGGACATCTCGGGAGTACGGATTCTGTCACCCAGATCCTCCCCGTTGAGATACACCCTCTGAGCGCCCTCCACGTATTTGACCTCTATGGTGATCTGATCCAGACACGCGCCGACACCCGCCGCATCGTGAGGATCGATATTTTTGCTCCGCACGTAATAGCCTACGGTGCGGTAGAGCGCTCCCGTATCCACGTAAACGATCCCCAATTTTGCGGCAACCGCCTTGGCAATGGTGCTCTTACCCGCTCCTCCGGGTCCGTCAATGGCAACTTGAATCATCGTTGATTCCTCCTGCTTATTATCATAAGAAATTTTCGCGTCCCGAACGGTCGGGACGTAGGGTCCGACCGTTCGTTTCCACAGAAGAAACGCATGGCGATCGATTATCCACAAAAAATAGTCCGATCGCTATGTTTTATACCAATACCCAAAAACATTGAAGGTTTTTGGGGTTATAGGGGGCTTTTTCCAAAAAGCCCCCTAAAAACGCATCCTCGCGTCCTCGCGTCCTCGCGTCCTCGCATCCCCGCGTCCTCGCATCCTCGCGTCCTCGCATCCTCGCGTCCTCACAGCGCCGCGTTGTAGCCGGCAAGGGCGCCGGTGGAGAAAGCGATCTGGAGGTTAAAGCCGCCGGTATAGGCGTCCACGTCCAGCACCTCGCCCGCGAAATAAAGTCCTGCGCAGAGCTTGGACTCCATGGTTTTTGGATTGATCTCCTTGACGGAAACGCCCCCCTTGGTGACAATTGCCTCGTCAATGGGACGGAAGCCGTCAAGGGAAACGGTCAGAGAACGAATCACGCTCACCAGAGCGCTTCGCTCCTCCCGTGTCACCGAATTGACCTTTTTTCTCGGGTCGATTCCCGACAGTCGGATCACCACGGGGATCAATTTCTGGGGAAGAAGATCGCCAAGAGCATTGACGAAGTCCTTGTTCTGATACTTGGCAAAATCCGAAAGAATCCGCCCATCCAGCGTTTTCTCATCCAGCGCGGGCTTCAGATTGATCCGCGCCTCATATTTTCTTTCGTTGATATCGGGAATATGCGCCGAGGCGGACAGGATCATGGGTCCCGTCAGACCGAAATGGGTAAACATCATCTCCCCAAAATCCTCAAAAACCGCCTTGCCGCTATTTCGGTTCACCACCTGAAGCGACACGTTCTTCAGAGAAAGTCCCTGCAGCTCCCCGCACAGCCCATCCCTGCTCACCATGGGAACTAAGGAGGGGCAAAGCTCGGTCACCGTGTGCCCCGCCTGACGCGCCAGACGGTATCCGTCTCCGTCCGAGCCGGTTCTGGGATAGGACATGCCTCCCGTACAGACGATCACGCGGTCAAAGGAAAGCTCCTCTCCCGCCGCGCGGACACCGTGAACGGCTCCATTCTCCATCAAAAGCGACTCCACGCGACGGTTCTCCACCGTCACACCGCGCTTCCGACAAGCCTCCTCCAAGCAGCGAACGATATCTCCCGCTCGGTCAGAAACGGGAAACACTCTCCGCCCGCGCTCCACCTTCAGGGGCACACCCCCGTCCTCAAAAAAGGTACGGGTGTCCTCACAGGACAAAAAGCTCAAGGCGCTGTAAAGAAATCGGGGATTTCTGGGTACGTTCTGCAAAAATTCATTCAAAGTGCAGTCGTTGGTCACGTTACAGCGACCCTTTCCCGTGATCCGCAATTTTTTTCCGCAAGCGCTTCCCCGCTCCAGCAGGGTCACACGGGCGCCCGCATCCGCGCTGTGAATTGCCGCCATCATTCCGGCGGCGCCGCCTCCTACGACGGCAACTCTGATCTGTTCCATGCCTTATCCCTGGTTCTTGTCGTATACGTCGTATTCGTCCCAGATCTCCTCCAGCAGACGCAAACGGACCTTCAGATCCTCCTGCTTCTTGCGGGAGACCGCCACGATGATGGCGTTGATGATGCTCAAGGGCGCGACCAGAGAGTCCACGAAGGACGCCATATCACTCTTAGCGATCAGAAGCTGATCCGCCTGAGGAGCAATGGGGGACGCAACGCTGTCGGTAATGGTGATCACGTCAGCACCCGCGTGAGCGGCATAGTCCACCGCGTGAATGATCCGCTTGGAATAGCGGGGGAAGCTGATGGCGATCATCACGTCCCCCTCCCGAATGCTCATCATCTGCTCGAACATCTCACTGCCCGAGGCGGTCTGAACAAAGCGGACGTTGTCGAAAATCATCCGCAGACCGTGCGCCAAGAAGCTCGCCAAGGGAGAGGACGCGCGTACGCCCAGAACATAAATATTCCGCGCCGCGATAATGTGATCCACCGCCTCGTCAAATGCCCCACGGTCAATTTCCTCCAGCGTGTGCTTGATCTTGTCGGCATCTCCCAGTAAAACCTTGGAGAGGATATCCCCGTCACCGATCAGACTGTTGGTAACCTCCATGCGCTGGAAGGAGGTCAGCCGTGTGCGGACGATCTCCTGCAGGGCGTGCTGAAATTCGGGATAGCCCTCAAAGCCAAGCTCGATGGCAAACCGAACCACGGTGGATTCGGATACGTGTACGATCTTGCCCAGCTTCGAAGCGGTCATATATGCCGCCTTGTCGTAATTTTCCAGAACGTAACCTGAGATCAGCTTCTGCCCCTTGGAAAAGGTGGGCATTCTCGCCTCGATCTCGCCTAACAGATTTCTCATGCTTCTGTCCTCATTTTTCCTTTTATCTCACTGATTCTCCACCGCATCCAATTCCGTCGGTACGAAGGGTCCGACGGAATTTTTCCACAGAGGAAAACCATACAAATTCGGTTATCCACACTGCCATGAACGGTGGCAATCGCCCCTTGCAAAAAAAAATTCATTGAAGGTTTTTGAAAGGTTTTAGGAAAACTTTTTCAAAAAAGTTTTCCTAACGCATCCTAACACATCCTAACGCATCCTAACGCGTCCCCGCGTCTCCCGCCGTCAGCTTGATGAGCAGGGCGCGGTTATCGGGCACGTTGCCCTTCTCCGCGGCTTTGTTTCTGCGGATCTCGCCGCACTTCTCGCATCGGTGCACGATCACGAATCCCTTTTTGGGATCAGGCTCGGTTCGAATGGGGCGGAGAGGTCCTCGGCAGGGGTTCGCGCGGTCTCCCGGATTGATATCCACGTGAAGGGACCACAAGCAGTAGGGGCAATGGTTACGGGAGGTATATCCCAGAGGGGGAACCTCGCGTCCGCAATGAGCGCAGACGAAGGATTCGTCCTTCTTGCTAAATCGCTTTTGCTCCAGCTCCATGTTTCCTCCTCAACGGTCAAGATAGCCGTTCAGCGCTTTTTTGTCCATCCGCTCCATGGGAACGGTCAGCGTCTCGTCCAGATAGGTATACAGGCAGAGAGTGCCGTAAGGCTCCTCCCCGTATCGGATATCCTCGTTATAGTAGATATCCGCAAAGACCGCCAGCACGGTTTCCTTCTCTACAAGCTCCGTAAGTGTAAGCCCCGCCTCGCCCAGATCGAACACGAAACGGCGGTAATTATACATCTGCTTTTTCTCTCTCGTTACCGAGGTGGGATGAACGCGAATCATTTCCACGCTCTCTCCCGCTCCCAGATCTTCCTTGCTCCACAGATTGTCCTCTTTATTTTCGGGAGTCCGATCGGTAGCAAGGGTCAACGTCACGTCAAAGAGATCCTCCTCTCGGGAGGGAACCTCCTCAAGACCGTAATCCTCCGTCAGCGACCGCAGGGTGCTGTTGTTGTATCGCACCACGATCTGCACCTGATTTGCCGCGGGAATAAAAACGCAGTCGGTCACGGAAAAATAACCGTAATTCTTTTCTCCGCTGGTGATGGATCTCTGCTCCTGACGAAACATATAAAGATCCTCTCCCTCTCTCTCGTACGCCGCCGCCAACGCCTCGTTAGGGGTCAGCGCCTGCATGGATTTGGGATCTCCCGAGGAGAAGATTCTCCAAAGCAGAAGGGCAATGACCGAAAAGATCACCGCAAAGAATAGGCCCTTGATCACGCGCCAGGTGATCCGAGCGCTTCTGGAAGCTCTTGACATTTCGACTCCTTTTGGATATAATAATAGTATCTACGGACAGGCATCGCAGCATACGTTGTCATCTTTACTATTATACCATAGCTTATCGCCAATTTCAAGTGAATTTTGCAAGTTGCGCTGTCAAATATTTCAAAGGAGACCGTTATGTATCAATATACCCCCAAACGAACAGGCGCGAAGGCAAACCGACTGATCCTTCTTTTCTTCGCGGGCGCGGCGGCGCTGATGCTGATTACCATGCTCGTTCCCACCGTTCCCTTTCGCTGGGTCTTTCAGCTGATTTCTCTTTGTCTGCTCACCGCCGCCATTTTTCTCGTGACCCGCTATATCACCAAGCTCTTTTTCTATCAGATCGAGGACGGCGACCTGACGGTGATGGAAACCGACACAAGAGGAAAAAAGAGGATCACTGTTTGCCGTGTCGGTATTTCGAGCGTGATTCGCTGTGAGCATCTGACCGAGTCCGCAAAGATAAGCGCCGCTCTTGCCGACCTGAAGAAGCAAAAAATCAAGCTCTTTGACTACACCGCGGATCTCCTCCCCGCCGAGAGTATTCTCCTGGTTGTTAACGAGGGCGGAGAGGATCTTGCCATTCGCCTGTCCTTTGATGAGACGCTTCTGACACTTTTGACTCCCGACGAAAACAAGAAGGATTGATCCTTCAGATACCCAGAAAAAGGGGAGACCTCCACGGAGGTCTCCCCTTTTTCTTATTTCCGATTCTTATTTTTCTTCTTCACCGCAAAGCCGAAGGTTCCGATCCCTGCCTTACCTATTCGGGGAAATCACAAATATTTATTATTTGCTTTTTTCTCCGCCGTGCCACCCGAAGTGATTGGTACGCGCCCCCATAGCTTCTGCTTACGTATGCGATAATTAAATCCGAATTGCTCATCATCCATTCGTTTCGTTTGGATATTGCAAATTTGAGAGGCGTGTTTTCAATTGGAGGATAGATAGAAGCATCGCACAAGCCCCTCTCCTTCATTTCTTTTATTTTCTCCTGCTCCGACAAGGTCATGTAGGGAGCAACGTAAACGGTCTCCATACCGACAAGCTCCTGCTTCAATTCCTTGCAGGCATACGCGCATATTACATCAAAATCGCCGTATCCTCCCAAATAGCAGGTAATACGTCCATCCTCGATACTATGCTTTCGTATTTGGTTTTTCACCTGTTCTTTAACTCCATTTTTTTGCGGGATAAGAGCATGCCCTACAAAGGAAATCGTCATATAGCCTCCTTTTTTCGTGGTGTTCCACGATTTTATGAATATATTATACAGCTATATGAAAATTTTGTCAATATCGTGGAACTCCACGAGATAATAATTTTCTATTTGCCTATAATAATTGTGGAACTCCACAAAATATAGGTAGGATATTGTTATGACGTTAAACGAGGCAATTATCAAAAGAATAGAGGAAATTTGCGAGGAACGCAATAGTAATATTTGCGATATCGCCTTGCAGGGAGGAATGTCTCCTTCGGCAATTTATGATCTCGTCAAGGGAAGAACGAAATGCTCCAAGGTTATCACCGTCAAACGTTTTTGCGAGGGCGCGGGAATTTCCTTGTCTGAATTTTTTGACCGAGATTATTTTAACGACCCCGAAGAAGATTGATATTTGTAAAAAACACCGAAAACGGCACGGATGGATTTTTTATCCACCAGCGCCGTTTTTCTTATTTTCTCTTCTTATTTTTCTTCTTCACCGCAAAGCCGAAGGTTCCGATCTTCTTGCCCAACTCAAAATACTCTCCGTGGGCAAAGGCGGCAAGCCCCGCTCGGTCCAAATGGAGCTTCCCCTCCCGATCCAGCAGGCTCTCCTCCACGTCTACCGCCACAATGTCCGCAAGGAACATATGGTGACTGCCAAGCTCGATGACGTCGGTGACCCGACATTCCAAGGACAGAGGACTTTCCTCAATCAGCGGGCAGGAAACCTGCGACGCGGGAGCGGGGTGAAGTCCGCATTTTTCGAATTTTTTCACCTTTTTCCCCGTGTGTACGCCGCAATAGTCGGCGGCTCGAATCAGGGAGGCGGGAGTTAGATTCACCACGAATTCTCCCGACTGACGGATCAGCTCGTAGGAGTGCCGCGTGGGTCGTACCGAAATATAGGTCTTGGGCGGTACAGTATTAATAATTCCCGTCCAAGCGATGGTGATAATATTGGCATTCTCACCCTCTCCGCAGGTCACCATGCAAGGCGGCACGGGGGCGGTGAGAGCGCCGCCGCGCCAGACGATCTTACTCATGGGCATCTCCTTCCTGATCACGCCGTTCGATCAAGGTCTTTACCGCCTCGGAGGCGGCAATCAGCCCCGCCACGGGGGGGACGAAGGCAAGACTTCCCGGGACAGATTTTCCCCTCTCGGTCTCCATCTCTCTGACGGGTGTCATGGGGGACTCCTCGGAATAGACCACTGGCAAGTGGAGGATCCCCCGCTTTTTCAGCTCTCTGCGCATCACTCTTGCCAGCGGGCAGGTATTGGTCCGTGAAAGATCGGTGACCCGAAACGCCGTCGGGTCGCTCTTGTTTCCCGTTCCCATGCAGCTGATCATGGGCACTCCCGCAAGGGCGGCCCTCTCCGCGATGGCAATCTTTCCCGACACGGTGTCGATGGCGTCGATTACATAATCGTAGGTAGAAAAATCAAAGGCATCTGCCCCCTCGGGCAGAAAAAACTCCTGCCGACAGACAAGACGAATGGCGGGGTTGATCTTACGGAGCCGCTCCGCTACCACCTCTACCTTGGGGCGGCCCACGGTATCCTCCAGCGCGCACAGCTGGCGGTTGATATTGGTCAGAGACACCGTATCGGAATCGATCAGCTCGATCTCTCCCACACCGCTTCGCGCCAGCGCCTCTGCCGCATAGCTTCCAACGCCCCCAAGCCCGAACAGCGCCACGCGGGAGCGGCTCAGCCGCTCTACGGCATCCTCTCCCAGCAAAAGGGCTTCTCGCTCAAACCGACGATCCATCTCTCTTATCTCCTTCTTCTCCGTCAGACGACACCCCACGGAGTGTTTTCTTTTTTCTCGCCCGCACCCTGAGGGGGATCGCCACCGCCGCTCCGATTCCGCCAAGGATCAGCAGAACGGGCAATCCAAGGCGCAGGAAGAGTCCCTTCCAAACACCGCCTCTGCCATCGTCGCTCTTTTCCTCTACGGGCACGCTGTGATAGGTAGCGGTATAGACCGCATCCCCCGTTACCATGGTCACGGGAGACGACCAGCCAAGAAAGGTATAAAAATATCCGTCTTCCTCATAATTTTTTTCAATGGTGGGGATTTCGGGCATCTCTCCTCGCGCGTACGTCTTGACCACAGAGCCACCGTGATAGACGAATCGCACCGTATATTGCACGGGAACGAATGCTACCGAAAGCTCGGCATCGTAGGCGGGCATCACCAGCCCCTCAAGAGAGTCCACCGTCACGGTCTCTCCCGTGGCGATATTTTTCAGCGTAACGGCTCCGACCCGATATTCCGCTTCGGGCAACGCCCTCAGGGGAATCGAATCTCCCGCCCGAAAGTTTGCCTTCTCTACGGAAATCGCGCCGCCGACGGATTGCAGTAGCTTGACCGAATACAATTTGTCGATCCGATAGGAGCCGGATCCGTCTGCCAAGAACTCCAGCAGACGGTTGGCAACGCGATAGAGAACGCTCTTCTCCTCTCCCGTATCGGCACGTGCCGTCACCGAAAGATTCCCCTGAGGCAGGGATGATGTATCAAGAAGCAGACGAACTCCCGCGCAACCGGTCAGATCTGTCCCTTGAGAATCGGTGATGTGCAGAGTAAGGTCGGTTCTGCCGCTTGCGTCGGTTCTCTTCACGGACAGATGTACGCCCCTCTCTCCGTCAAGGGCTTTGAGCGCCTCACGATCCAAGGAAACCGTCACACCGACGGTGGCAAAGATCACCTCCACCGTCCGCCCCTTTTCTGCCGCGTAGCTCAAAAGGGACCCGATGGACGCCTGTTCTCCCCTCACCGTCACGGTATACTTTCCCGTACTCTCGGAGAGATGTGGCTCTCCTTCCTCCGTCTGCTCGGTCAAGGGACGGGAGGTATACGTGGCGCGATAGGTGGCGTCTTGCCGAACCTGTGCCAGCGGCGGATCCCATCCGCTGAATTCATAGATCCGATTCTCCATCACGTACGTCTCGGGAGTAACCAGTCCCTCAAGTGAGGTTCCGTATGGGAGCCGTTTTGTGATCACCCGATAATCCAGATCAAACCGAATCTCGTAGGAGCGACGCGCGGCGGCATAGACCGCCTCAAAGCGCAACCCCTCCTGCCGTACCTTCTCTAGGGGCGGATTCCATTCCAAAAAGGTATACTCGTATTGGGCGTCGCTCGCCTTTTTCGTGGACCCGTCAAAGACGGGCATTTCATTCCATTTGAAATATTTCACCGTCTCCCTGTCCCCCACCGCAAAGATCACCTTGTACTGTCTGGGGGTAGCCGTATAATAGGGATAGATGTGCATGCTTCCCTCTATGTCCAGCTTCTCATCGGGGGAGGCGGACCAACCGTCGAAGGTGTAGACACTTGCCTCGTCCTGAAAGGAGTCCATAGACTCGGGCAGACGGTAGGGATCCATGTCGCTCGGCTCCCATTCTCCGTTCTCTCCCATCAGATACACCACGGGCGCGTTGTTTGCCGTTGCCGCCACCGATACGGTAGTCAGCGTGATCCGCTGTCCTCCCGTTACCGAATCCCGTTTCTGAATCGTCTCGGGCAGAGACGCCACCCGCGCCAGAATCTCAACACCATCGGGCAGGGTAGGCTCCTCCCACATAGGAGCGGGCTCCTCGGGAGGGATGGGCTCCTGTGGCTCCTCCCACTTGGCGGGAGGCGCGAGGGGCTCCGATAGCTCCTCGGCGGGAGGCGTTGGCGCCGCGGGAGCCATGGGCTTCTCCGCGGGGAGCTCCCGCCATACGAGATCCTTCGGATTTGCCGGTTGGGTATCGGTGATGATCAGACGCTGATCCAGAAGGTCGCCAAAATCGTAGGTATGGGGATTTCCGCCGTTGTCGTAAAAGTCCCACCGACTCTCCGTCGTTTGCGTATCGTCCAAGCATCGACAGATCAGGTAGATATGACAAAGGATATTCTTGATCCGATACGCCCGATACGCTCCCATATTGCTGTAATTGGGGTTGTCACAGGGATCCCTGCCGTACTCTGCCGCCAGATATCCGCAAATGAGATTAAAGACCGTACCGGAAAGAATAAGCTCCATTTTGTCGTACAGGGTGTTAAATCGCAGACAGATCTCGTCGTAATTTGCCCGATAACAGTCAAACGCCGCCTGCGGGGAGACCTCTCTCGCC
>JAZNDP010000124.1:0-26620 GCA_045588165.1 Eubacteriales bacterium
AAGTTTTGTTTGTGTTTTTGAGTTTTTAGAAAAAATCTTGAATATATTTTATCATTTTTACGCCCTAATCGGAACAACACAATTGCGAGGAAGTGATGAATTTAGAAAAGGCAACGCCGTTTTTTCAGCGTTGCCTTTTAACATTTTTATACCAAGCTCGTCTTTTTCAAAACGACATTACTTGCAGCACCAAGTCCGAATGCAAACAATGCACCTCTTGATAACATTTTTTACGTTATTTTTTATTTTGTTTCTTCTTTATTTGTTCATAATTTTGTCGCTGAGTTTCAGAATCTCTTCGCCATGCTTCTTCTTGCGGCTACCGAGAATACCCTGATACATCGGATAATTGATCAGTGCCATGATCATGCCGATGCCACCGATGACGATACCGTAAAGCATGGGGTTTTCGATGCCAACAACGGTTGAAATATCGGTCATGACAAGGCTCATGCCCGCACCCATGACGATTGCGCTGATGCTACCGAACACATAGGCAAAAACGTTTGCCGGACGCTTGACCTTGGCATCAAGCTCACGGAGCTTGTCAAGATCGGTGGTCTGCTTTTCGATGTAATGCTCGCGGATTCTTGCCGCTACTTGTTGTTCGTTTCTGTTCATTGTGATTACCTCGTTTCTTTCATTGTGATAACAATATATCAAGTGTTTGTTTTTGATTTCTTTGTAAAATGTTTGTATTTTGTTAATTCTCAAAAAAATTTAGGATTTCATAATTTCCTCTGACAAGCGCAGTTCTTTCGTTTCATTGTGACCATATTTTACGATATGGTTTTTTGAGTTTTGTTTGGGAAATGTTGCTGAAATGTTATAAAAACGATTTTGCAACAAAAAAGCATCGGATTTTTCTCCGCAATTTTCTCGGCAAGCCTTGGGGAACGAGTCGATACCGAGATTCAAAACAGAAGGACCGCCTGTGAGAAATCAATCCCACAGGCGGTCCTTCTGTTTTGTGATCGATACAGAGAGGTTTACATTGACAAAACCTTGTATCCCGCATCTTCCACTGTCTTTTTCAAAACGTCGTTTGCAACGTCTGCCGAAAGGGTAAGTGTCACGGTTCCTTCCTTGTGATTCGGTGTTGCCTGGACAACCCCGTCAAGCGCCTCAAGCGCTTTTTTTACGTGTGCCTCACAGTGTACGCACATCATACCCTCAACCTTCATGATCTTTTCCATTTTCTTTGTCCTCTTTTCTTTTATAGAAATATTTTTTATTTTCGCAAAATTAAGCCGAAGCGCATTTGTAACAACGCAAAAGCTGGAAAGACTCATTGCCGCCGCGCCGAACATCGGTGTCAGCTTCAATCCCCAAATAGGGATCAGCACACCCGCGGCGAGGGGAATGCCGATGGCATTGTATAGAAACGCCCAGAATAGATTTTCACGGATATTTTTAAGCGTTTTGCGACTGAGACGAATTGCCGCGGGAACATCGGAAAGATTGCTTTTTATCAGAACAACGTCTGCCGCGTCAATGGCGATATCGGTTCCCGCGCCGATGGCGATTCCTATATCAGCCCGTGTCAGGGCGGGGGCATCGTTGATTCCGTCGCCTACCATGGCAACTTTACCCTTGCGCTGCAGCTCTCTGATCACCCGTTCCTTGCCGTCGGGGAGAAGACCTGAAATGATCTCGTCAACTCCTACCTGATTTCCGATTACCTGCGCGGTTCGTGCGTGATCCCCCGTAAGCATCACCGTTTTTATGCCCATTTGACGAAGCTCTTCAATGGCATACGCGCTGTCAGCCTTTACGGTATCGGCAACGGCGATGATTCCGATCAACTCGTCTCTATACGCAAAGTATAGGGGCGTCTTTCCGGCAGATGCTAGGACTTCCGCCGTGGCTTTTGAAGTCTGTGATATCTTTGCCCGTTCCGAAACGAATTGCAGGTTTCCGCCCACAAGCTCCTCTCCCGAAAGGGAACCGATCAGTCCGTTTCCGGGGATGATTTCAAACTTCTCGATCTCGGAAAAGGAAATATTCCTCTGTTCCGCTTCCAGGCGAACTGCCTCTGCCAGCGGATGCTCACTGTTTTTTTCAAGGGATGCGGCAAGGTGCAAAAGCTCATTTGGCGCAACTCCCTCAGATGGAATCACATCGGTAACCGATGGGTGACCGCTTGTGATGGTTCCCGTTTTGTCCAGCGCGACTGTTTTGACTCTGCCCGTTTCCTCGAAGGCCGCGGCGTTTTTGAAAAGAATCCCGTTCTTCGCGCCTACTCCCGTACCGACCATAATGGCAACCGGCGTTGCAAGGCCTAAGGCACAGGGGCAGCTGATCACGAGAACCGATATGCCACGGGCAAGGGCAAAGCCGAAGCTCTGTCCCGCCAGAAGCCATACCGCCGTGGCAACCGTTGCAATGGCTATCACGATGGGAACGAAAACGCCGGAGACCTTGTCCGCAATTTTTGCGATGGGGGCTTTGGTTGCCGACGCGTCGCTGACCATTTTGATGATTTGAGAAAGAGTCGTGTCCTTACCGACTCTCGTGGCTTCGCAGTAGATAACTCCCGATTTGTTAAGGGTTCCGGAGGAAACGGTATCGCCCTTTCTTTTATCAACCGGCATACTCTCGCCCGTCAGCGCCGACTCGTCCACGGCGCTGTGACCGTCCGTCACCCGCCCGTCAACGGGAATATTGTCGCCGGGGCGGACGAGGAAGATATCTCCCCTTTGAACCGTTTCCACGGGGATCACCGCCTCGGTTCCGTTCCGAACAACCGTAGCGGTTTTGGGAGACAGCCGCATAAGCGATTCCAGGGCATCGGTGGTCTTTCCCTTGGCGCGTGCTTCAAGCATCTTGCCAACGGTAATGAGGACAAGGATCATCGCGGCGGATTCAAAATAAAGCTCGTGAAGCAGATGGTACGCCGCGTCTGTATGACCCGAAAGCATTTCGTGCGCCATGGAGAAAAGGGAAAAGGTGCTGTAGCCAAAGGATGCGCCTGAGCCGAGGGCTACCAGCGTGTCCATATTGGGAGCACCGTGAATCACCGCTTTCGCTCCGCTGATGAAGAATTTTTGGTTGATGACCATAACGATGGCGGCAAGGATCATCTGTGAGAGTCCAAGAATTAAGGGATTGTGGCTGATGATCTCGGGAAGCGGGAAGCCCCACATGGTGTGCCCCATGGATATATACATCAGTACCACAAGAAATATAGCCGATGAGACAAGGCGTCCTACCAGCGTTTTTTCTGCCTGCTCCGTCCCGCTTGCCTTTTTTGCCGATTCTTCCTTCTGCGTATCGTCAAGTGCCGCTCCATAGCCCGCCGCTTCTACAGCCGCGATGATTGCCTCCGAGGTGGCATCACCCTCTACCGTCATGGAATTTGTCAATAAGTTGACCGCGCAGACCTCGACACCGTCAATCGTCGAAACCGCCTTTTCCACTCTTGCGGAACAAGCGGAACAGGACATTCCCGTAATCGTATATTTCGTCAAGCTTCTCCCTCCTTATTTCATGAGCTTTTGTAAGAGGAGTACAAGCTCGTCAACCGTCTCATCCTTGCCGTTTCTGATATCGTCCGCGACGCAGGTATGAATGTGATTGGCAAGTAACTCACGATTAAAGGCATTCAGCGCCGCTTGGATCGCGCTTACCTGTATCAATATATCCGTGCAATAGGTGTCTGTATCCAGCATTTTTTTGACACCGCGTACCTGTCCCTCGATTCTGTTCAGGCGGTTTGTGAGGGATTTGTATTCTTCTTCCGTTCGTTGTTTGGATTTGTGGCAACTACAGCCCTTGGTTTCCATCATTACCTCCTATCCCATTTGGGTATCTATATTATATACCCCCATAGGGTATTTGTCAACCCCGGTTTTCACAATTTCATAAAAGTAAGGGAGATGTCCGTTCCTTTTGTTGCGTATCAAAAAATCCCACCCTCTTATCGGACGAGGTGTGGGATTTCCTGTTGCTTTCTTTTTAACCGTTTCAAAATAAGTTGTAGTGAAGGGGTGTTATACCGAAGGACAATCGTAGGCAAAATATTCAAAAACAAATTCACGATCGCAACCGGAAGAGCGATGGTGAGGGCACACAGGTCTGTCAGGGTGAGCATTGCCAAAAATCCGACGGGGTAGGAAAGTCGGTGAGTCAGAACCCCCTTATTGCATTCAATAATAAATCGTTCAATATAGCTCGGATTGTTGGGATCCAACAGCGCCTTCTTGCTGAATCCGCCAATTCCACCAAGCTCCCAAACCTTATCCTTCCAGCGTCTTACCCTCAGCTTTTTGTATAAGTTTTTTTCCGCCTTCGTGACCAGATAAAGAGGATTGTCCACGCCAAACCATCGATTCGGCAGCATTTTTATGACAATCGCAATCAAGCCGTCCAGGGCAAATTGCAGGGCGGTGCACCACACCACAGCAATGATCACGTAATGTGCGGAGGCAATTCCCAGCGCGATATTCAGGGCGGAAATGACGAGCATGGCAACGCAGATAATCGAAAGATACAGCTTCATGACTCACAGTAAACAAGAGGCTTTTTATAAAAATCCTCGTAGACCTTTACCCACGCCTCATAGTTTTCCTTTCTCATTGCCTCCTTCGCCTCGGCGCTTGACAATGTTGTGTCGGGATAGATGGCAGGAAGAATATGGATCGTATATTCCTGCACGAAAAATCCGTCTGCGTCAAGGACGTCGCTGTCCTCCATCGTGATAAAAATAGGCACGATGGGAGCTTTGTTTCTTACAGCCAAGGTAAAGGCGCCGTCCTGCATCGGCTTTGGCTTGCGGTAATTCCACCACATGCTTTGCTCGGGATAGATCAGGATCGTCTCTCCCCGTTGAAGAAGGGTCTTAACCGCCTTCAGAAATTTTTTCATGGTCGCGGTTTGGCTGGAAAGGGGAAGGGTATTGCAATGACGCATAAAAAGGCCGAATGGCTTCGGAGGATTGGTATAGTTTCCTTCGCGAATGACCTTATATAGCATTTTTCCATCCATATGATCGCGAAGCGCGATCCACACGGCGTAATTGTCGCATACGCTGAAATGGTTGCAGGTCAAAAGCTTACCGCCCTTCACAGCAGTAAAATTCTCGATACCGCGAACCTCCTTGATAATGAGCTGTCGATTCGCAATCATTTTGTCAAAGAATCGAGCGCCTGCTACGTTTGCGATTTTGTTTTTTATTTTGCTCGACAGCTTTTCATTCAGATAATCCACCTTATGCGGCATCAGCGGATAGGTCTCGGGGTCGTCCTCCACATCAAGGTGCCAGAGCTGTTTTTTCTCAAGCTCGGAAATTCGCTTGAGAAGTTCAAGCTTATGTGCTGATTTTTCCATACAATCTATTTCAGTCCTCTCAAAGCTTTTTTGAAAAGGTTTCCTCGGAGTCCGCGATCTTCAGAGCATGCTCCAGTATTTCCCGCGCGGTTTCTTCCTTCCGGGCGATCTCAGCCGCGCCGAACTTCTTTCTGTTTGCGCATATCTGCTCATAAAACGGAGATTTTTCGGCATAATACCAAAAGTAGTTTCCGTCGATGACGTCATCGTACTGCCACGGCTTTTTATAAAGCGCGAAGTGTACGATGTTCCTTTCTCCCTCGCAGGGAAGGGGCAGGGGCTCCTTGTTCCAACCGTTCGGTAACACGAGAATTTTCCCAAGGCAAAGGTAATTGAGGTATGCCTGATCGGGATCGAGAAGATCAAAATCATACTCGCTGATCAGTCGAATAAAGGTTTCCTCTATTTTATTTTTTCTGAATTCCTTGAGATTCATCAGAAGAACGCCGGCGTTGACGTAGCCGTCGGGATCGACTCCGAGGGCATTCGTTACATAGGTTCGGAACTCCTCCGTGTTCTGCACGAATTGCTCGGGACCCGCGCCCAAAATGTTATCCCCAAGCTCGGTATGATAGAGCTTGGAAATGTCGCCAAGCACTACAAGATCGCAATCCAGATAGATGACTTTATCATATTGCGGGAAAAGGGAAGCGATAAACAATCGGTAGTACGTAACCACAGAAAAATGGTATACGTCCCTGAGCTTTGATTTGATTCTGTCTACGTCCGGGGTTATGTCGACAAAATCAATCTTAAATCCTGCCTTTTCGTTTTTCTTCACCAAAGAAACGTTTTTTTCGTTCAATCCGGTATTCAAAACGATGATTCTGTATTGATATTCTTTCGATGCGTTTGCGATCAAAGATGAAATTGCAACGTCCAGATAGGGGATGTAATTATCGTCAGTTGAAAAGAAAATCGGGATTTCATGTACATTTACCATTGGTTTGAACTCCTTTGCGGCAGCAGCTATAATCAGCTATAATTACATATACAATTATATCGGCATCTACCACCGAAAGTCAATCTATATATCGCGCAAGTCCCTCTACGTATCGTGACAGGACCGTAGAATTGTCATTCTACCGACTCTACGATTCGTAGAATTGCCCAAAAAGCCCTATTTCAACAGCAAAGCAGAGCGCTTTGTCGGCGATTTCCTACTTTTTCGGCTTACGGATGAAGGACCATAATACGATGACGATTTGCCCCGCAACTCCCAGCAAATAGATCAGGGCGACGTTCATTCCAAAATACAAAAACGTAATATGTACGGCGGCAAGAAGGGACCACATCAGAGCGGATATAATGTAATAATTGTGTCTTGGATTAAACCATATTGAGTTCAGCACAAGCCTTACGATGAGCACGGGAGGCAACGCGTAAACAAAATAAAGAAACTGGAAGGTTACTCCTTTTGTGATCAATGTTGTGATAATGAACGCAAGGATGGCAACGATCCAAGCGCCGCTCTCCGAAATATACGCGATGGCTTTGCGATTGTACCTTGTTTTTTCCGACTTGCTCCTGTCCGTCACTTCTGCCGTGTGCTCTTCCTGCACCAGATAATCCAGTGTCACTCCGAACAGCTCCGCAATTTGAACAAGCACCGATACGTCGGGAGTGGATTCCGCCCGTTCCCATTTGGATATGGCTTTATCCGAATAATTTATTTTTTCTGCCAATTCCAGCTGGGTCATATTCTTGGATTGACGAAGCTCGGATATGTTTTTGGCAACAATGCTTTTTATATCTTTCATCAGAATATCTCCAAATGCAAATCACATATTTTAAGGTATAGTACAGTATACCATAAATCTGTTGAGATGTCAACACACCGCATCATCGCCAGGCGTTGATGCGGAACCTCTTGTCTTGGAATCGATCCATATCGTGGTGCTGAAATAGTGAGAAACGGTCTGGGCGCTTTCCTTCATGCCATTGGAGATCCACCATCGGACCGTCTCCACAAAGGTTGCCGAGATGTGGTTGATCCAAAAGCTATCGGGAAGATCCCTCGGCTTCTCGTCGGAAAGATCCGGAAGCTGTTTTGTGATCAGATCCTTCAGATTTTCCTTGAAATATCTCAAAAAAAGCTCGTTGTTCTCACAGGTCAATAACTTCAATATGTTGTGATCGTTTTTTTGAAGGTGCTGGAAAAGGTGCAAAAATACGGACGGAGGCGCGTCACATTCGAAAATGTGTCTGTGCTTTTCTCCTCCTTCGTTTGCCGAATCAAACACATGGCAGAAGAGCTCCTCGCAAAGCTCCTTCAGCAAGAGATCCTTTGATTCAAAATGCGCGTAGAAGGTGGCTCTTCCAACGTCCGCCCGCTGGATAATTTCCCCAACCGTGATTTTTATGTAGTGCTTTTTTGACAAGAGATCGCAAAAGGCGTTAAATATTGCTTCTCTCGTTTTCTTTTGCCGTCTGTCCATCTTTTTCTCCATACAATATGATCAAATTGTTCGGTATCGAATGGTTGCCTTGACATGTATGTTGATTTTTGCTGAAATATCAACTATACTTATACCGAACAAGGAGTTCGGTAACGAATATATTGTACTACAATCTGCGTGGATTGTCAATAAGGAGGAAGGATGAAAACCGAAAGAAATATTTTGTTTGCCTTTGTTTTAAATTTTGCATTCTCGGTTTTTGAATTTTTGGGTGGCATTTTTACGGGAAGCGTGGCGATTCTTTCCGATGCCGTTCACGACGTAGGAGACGCGATGAGCATTGGTGTGGCGTATTTCCTTGAGCGGAAAAGCAAACGGGGGGCGGATGAGAGATATACCTACGGATACTCCAGATATTCGGTGATGGGCAGCGTGATCACAACCCTGATCCTCTTGTTTGGGTCGGCAATCGTGATCTGCAACGCGGTATGGAGGATCCTCCGTCCCACGGTGATCGACTATAACGGAATGATTATTTTTGCCGTTGTGGGCGTTCTTGTCAATTTCGGCGCGGCGCTTCTGACACGGGAGGGAGGCTCTCTCAATCAAAGGGCGGTCAATCTTCATATGCTGGAGGACGTGCTGGGATGGGTCGTGGTTCTCGTGGGCGCGATCGTGATGAAATTTACGGATTTTTATCTCATTGACCCGCTGATGTCCATCGGTGTGGCAATCTTTATTCTGATAAATGCCCTCAAAAATTTGAAGGAGGCTCTGGATCTTTTTCTGGAAAAGGCGCCGAATGACGTGAGTATTCCGGAGCTTCGGGAGCACGTTTGTCAAATTGAGGGTGTAATCGACGTTCATCACGTGCACGTATGGAGCATGGACGGACAGACGGGATATGCCACAATGCACGTGGTTACGGGGGGAGAGCACCGTGGTATCAAAAGCAGAATTCGCGAGAAGCTGGCGGAACACGGAATCGGACACGTAACCCTTGAGCTTGAGGCGGAGGGAGAGCACTGCCACGAGGAGCGGTGCCGTGCGGAATGTTCCTCTCCGTCGGCACACCACTGCCATCACGGTCATCACCACCATCACCACAATCATCACCACAATCATCACCACCATCACCACCACTGAATCGTGATAGCAAAAGCAAGGGGCGACCGCGGTCGCCCCTTATCTCTGTTTGGAATAATTGACATTATTAAAAAACGGTATGGGCATGGAAGGACATCAGACAGCGCTCTCGCACTTTCGTTTCCGTAAAATATCTGTTTTCCATAGGGATCCATTCCTCAAAGAAACGCTTGGCGAGGGAAGGGGAGTTTCTGGCGAGGATCCGTTGTCGTTGCAGTTCGGAGTCGATCTCCAGAAAAATGGCGAAATCGTAATGGGGCGCAAGATCGGGGTGCATGGAATACGCTCCCTCTATCACGGAAAGCTTTTTCGGGGGAACTATGACCGGATTTCCAAGAGTTTGTGTTTGACAATCATAGGGGCGGTAGCACACCCTCCCGTTTTGGGTAAGAGGGAGGAGGATCTCCTCCCAAAAACGCTCTCTGTCTACGTTCCCGCCTACCTCGGCAAGGCGATCCGCCCTGCGTTGCTCGGGGCGCAGAAAGAAATCGTCCATATGAAACACGTTGCAATCCAAGCTCTGCCGTATTGCCTCCGCCAGCGTTGTTTTTCCCGCGGCGCTTCCTCCCTCTATGGCAAGGATAACGGAGGATTTTTTACAAATCAGATCATCAATCTTTGAAAAAAGGGGCGAAAGGACGTCTTTAGTCATGCTTCTTTTGCTCCTTTTCGTAAGATAGATTGGGGCGATCCAAGGTCATCACGAGGATGGGGATTACCAGAATCTGCAACAGGATCCCCGGAATGGCACCGGTGACGGCACCGGAGAGAAAGGATCCTGGGGAAAAGGCAAGTCCGCCGATCCTCATGAAGAAAAACATTGCCGTCCCCCACACCAATCTGCCGACGATCATGGCGATGAGAAGGGAACAGTAAATATAGGGCTTTTTCTTCGGAAGCAGACGGTGAGCCACTCCCGCCACGGCACCGTAGGAGGCAAGCTCCAGCGCCATGCAGGTTGCCACGGGGAAAAAGACGGGCAGACCCGTGGTGAGAGAGCGGATCAGGGGAGCCGTTAGTCCCACGACAAGACCCGCCTGCCAGCCGCAGAGAAAACCGCAGAGCAGAATGGGGAGGTGCATCGGACAAAGAGCGGATCCGATTTTTGGAATTTGTCCCGTAATCAGGGGCAAAAGGAGCGCCAGCGCCAAAAACAGCGCAGCCAAAACCAATTTTAACGTTTTGTCGTTCCTTTTCATGGGTCGCTCCTTTCCGCGGCAGCTCTCCGCCTCTGCTGATATTTCTCTTTTATTGTACCATATAATTCACCAAAAATCAACAAATTTCGGAAAGGACGGAATTATTTAATTGTTGCAAAGAAGGTAAGAATATGGTATAATATTCTTGTATGGGAATCAGCGGTGAAAAACAGCCGCAAAAGTAAGTGATTGGAGGATCACGGTATGAATTACGACGTTATTATCGTTGGAGCGGGACCGGGAGGCATTTTTTCGGCATATGAGCTGACCCGAAAGCCGAACGGAATGCGAGTTGCCGTATTTGATGCGGGACATGCCCTGAACCGACGGAAATGCCCCATTGACGGAGAAAAGGTGAAGAGCTGTATCGGCTGTTCCTGTTGCTCGATCATGAGCGGCTTCGGCGGCGCGGGTGCTTTTTCCGACGGAAAATATAATATTACCAATGATTTTGGAGGAACGCTGCACGAATATATCGGAAAGAAGCGCGCCCTTGATCTGATGCGCTACGTGGATCAGATCAATATGAGCTACGGCGGAGAGGGAACGCGGCTGTATTCCACGGCGGGGACCTCTTTCAAACAGGAGTGCATTAGAAACGATCTGCATTTGCTGAATGCCTCCGTGCGGCATCTGGGAACCGATATCAATTACGTGGTACTGGAAAATCTCTATGAGGAGCTGAAAGACAAGGTAGATTTCTTTTTCGATTCTCCCGTAGATACGGTAACGGTACTGGAGGGAGGCTACGAGATCCGCTCGCGGGGAGTGGTCTATACCTGTAAGACTTGTATCGCTTCGGTGGGACGAAGCGGAAGTAAATGGATGGAGCGGGTGTGCGGTGAGCTGAAGATCCCCACCCGATCCAACCGCGTGGACATCGGGGTGCGGGTAGAGCTTCCCGCGGAGGTGTTCTCTCATATTACCGACGAGCTCTACGAGAGCAAGATCGTATACCGTACCAAGCAATACGGAGACCGTGTCCGTACCTTTTGTATGAACCCCAAGGGGGCGGTGGTGAACGAGAACACCAACGGGATCATTACCGTCAACGGACACAGCTATGAGGATCCCGCGAAGCAGACGGAGAATACCAATTTCGCGCTTTTGGTAGCAAAGCATTTCTCCGAGCCCTTTAAGGATTCCAACGGCTACGGAGAGTCCATCGCGCGGCTGAGCAATATGCTGGGAGGCGGTGTGATCGTTCAACGCTTTGGCGACCTGATCCGCGGTCAGCGCTCTACCGAGAGCCGCATCGAGGAGGCGTTTATCACGCCCACGCTGAGGGCAACACCGGGCGACCTCAGTCTGGTGCTTCCCAAGCGGATCCTTGACGGAATTATTGAGATGATCTACGCGCTGGATAAGGTGGCGCCGGGAACCGCTAACGACGATACTCTTCTGTACGGTGTAGAGGTAAAATTTTATAATATGGAAGTAGAGGTAGATGAGCGACTGGAGTCCTGTCACAAGGGACTTTATATCATCGGAGACGGAAGCGGAATCACCCACTCCCTGTCCCACGCCTCCGCCAGCGGCGTCTACGTGGCAAGAAATATTCTGACAGAAAGATAAAAAAAGCCTTCCCGCAAGGGAAGAAAACAAAAATATCAAGAAATAAAAAAGAAATGACCCTTGACTGCTTTACACCCACAGCCAAGGGTCATTTCTGTTCACTCTTGATATCTAACATCTTTTGTAATCCTCGCTTTCTGTTGTCTGCCAGACGCTTCGTTTCCTTCGATTCACAAACACACAATTCATACATTCTCTGAGGAGAATACCCTTTGTTTTGATCTTTTGGTTGGTCGCATATGGCGAATGAGGTTCTTGGATTTTCTTGGGTCATCGGGAAAGAGATCCGCTCGTCTTGAACTTACACACAAAACTTACTAAAATCTATCTTTACTTTCACATCACGTATACCGTATTTACGAGCACTCGTTCGGTCGATTGGGCTGTTCGGCGGTGACGCTCTTTGCCGGCTGTCGTCTCTCGCCTACTTCGCAAAATGGATACTATTCTATTTTATTCTACTTCACACCCGTTCAAGCTCTCGGCAAATCGCTCTCTGTTGATGCCCATGCTTCAGTGTTTCATTGGCTTATACCTTCTTGAATCTCTAACAATGATTGGTTGACGTCACGTACAATTTTTTGGATTTCTAGGTTTCCATTGGCGTGTACCTTTTTGTCGCGAGCTCTTTGAGCTCTGATTCCAAATTGTGATTACCGATCGGTTATAAGTTTTTCGCTGAAGTTCTTATCTCATTGGACCGTACCTCCTTTGTCCACCTTTAGTATAGCACACTTTTTTCTCAATTGCAATATGGAATTTTGTATAAACTTAACAGCAAAGATCTATATAAAACAGAGAATGTTGGTTAAAAACACAACGAATTTTTTAAAACCACTTTACAACGCGGAATTTTTGTGATATACTAAATCTGTTATGTTGCGTTTTTAGGCTCTCCTTGCGGGGGCTTTTATTTTTTTGCGTTGAGAATATAAGAGCCTCGCCCTTTGGGTGGCGAAGCGGCGGGAACGCCCAAAAGGACGGTATGGTGCAAAAAGGGAGAGCCCAGCGCCGCCGCCATGCGGGCGTGATGCAGAAAAGTCTCCTCCATGGGGGTTACGGTATCGGGGGTCATGACCCTTTGCCAAAGATTCACCCCTACCGAATAGCAGGCGGCAGACAGCCCGTGCCCCTCAAGCGCGGCGCGAAGAGCCTTCGCCTCCCTTTCGTTGGAAAGGGTGGGCGCCGTACCGAATCCCGCCATCTCCAAAGGATCCACCGAGGCGCATCCCAGCCTTGCCGCTGTCTCGGCAGCTGCCTGTGCACCCCTTTGCCGTACAGCCTCCGAGAAATGGGCGTACATCGTTGCGTTCATTTTCATTGCCTTCTTACGGTTTCTCGGTTTCATTATACCAGCTTTTTTAGATAAAACAAGATAAGAAAATAAAGAGTGGAAGAAAATGCAAGAGCGAAAAATAAAAATGCAACAATGCTTGACAAATTCTTGTGAATTTGCTATAATGACGGGGCGATGAAAAAATGAGCAGGAGGAAGGCAATGAAGCACCGTAACCCCTTTCGGGATCTGACAAAATTTGAATGTGCCCTATGGACCAGCTCACTGGTGGTGGTCAGCGCCTCTTATTTGCTATCTCCCGACCGTGATTGGCTGGCGCTTTTGACCTCTCTGATTGGAGTGACCGCCCTGATCTTCGTGGCGAAGGGCTACGTGATCGGTCAGGCGTTTTGCGTGGTGTTTGCCCTGTCTTACGGCGTTATCTCCTTCTATTTTCGGTATTATGGCGAAATGATCACCTATCTTTGCATGAGCGCTCCCAGTGCCGTGGCGGCGATGGTTGCCTGGATCAGGAACCCTCATGGGGACTCGGCAGAGGTGAAGGTGGCAACCTTGACGAAGAAGAAGCTTGCCGTTACGGTAGGACTTACGGCAATGGTTACGCTGGCGTTTTATTTTATTCTTGATGCGTTGAACACGGCGAATCTCGCATTCAGCACCTTGTCGGTGGCAACCAGCTTTCTGGCATCGGCGCTTACCGTTTTGCGGAGTCCTTGGTATGCGATTGCCTATGCCGCCAACGATGTGGTCCTGATCGTTCTGTGGGGGTTGGCGGCTGTCGTCGATATCTCCTATTTGCCAATGATCTTTTGCTTTATCATGTTTTTGATGAACGATCTGTACGGGTTCTTCAACTGGCGAAGAATCAAAAAACGGCAGTTTATTGACAATCTCTGAATACGGAAGCGACGGCTTCGGGGAAACCCGAAGCCGTCGCCACTTCATTTTATGGAGACAGTGCCGGAGTTTGCGAGGGAAGGGCAGTGCCATTCAGCAGATCCGAGTAGAATGTGTCAAAATTCACCTCCGCGCGGGCGCCCTCTACGTGGAGGATCCGTGCCGTTGCGTAGCTGTAGGTAGACAGGGGACGGTTCAGCGCGTCGTCCGAGTGTGCGCACACCAAAATATCATTCTCGGTAAATCCGCTGATGATCAGCGTATGATAAAAGGTGCCGCCCTCGTTGGCAAGCTGAACCACGTCCCCAAGCTCGATCTGTCTTGCCGTTCTGGCATCGGTGGCAAAGGGTCCCACACCGCCGTTGGCGGCGACAAAATCGGGAGCTCCCGTCAGAAAGGAAAAAAACTCTCGCACGCCCGTCCAGGCAGGCGCGCGGTCGTTCACCGAGCGGTAATACCACCCAAAGGTGGGGGTGTAGTTCATGACCCCGCAGCCCGCGTATACGCATTGGGAGACGAAATTGGTGCAGTTTCCGCCAATACCTGTGAAATCGGAAAAGAGGGGATTGCGGGAAAGTGCCCATTTTTGGGCATATTCTACCGCCCGCATACGGTCGTAGGGAAGATCGATCAGCAAAGCAACCTCCTTTTTTTAGGCAAAATGGATTCAAGGGCAGTATATGAGAAAAAAGATAAAGTGTTTCTTGCGTTCTTCTCGGAAATATGGTATAATAAAACTGTGAAATATCAGGGAAAGGAGCTCGGATATATCCGAGGTCTTGTTATGAAAGTATTACATGCCGCCGATCTGCATCTGGATAGCGCCTTTTGCGGTGCCGACGTGCTGACCGCGGAGGACAAGAGAGAGGCACAAAGACGGGTGCTTCGTCGGATCTTTGATCTGTTTCGGGAGGAAGGGTGCGACCTGATGCTACTCTCGGGGGATCTCTTTGACAGCAAATACGTGACTCCCGAGACCGAGGCGCTGGCTCTTCAGCTCTTTCGGTCGGTGAACGCGCCGATCGTGATCGCGCCGGGGAATCACGATCCTTACGTGGATGGCTCGCTGTATCGAAGCGGAAAGCTTCCCGAAAACGTTTTCGTTTTTTCCTCCACAGAGATTCAGTGCTTCGAGCTGGAGGAGCTGAAAACGAGAGTGTTCGGTTACGCTTTTACCTCCGCTGCCTTACGGCACAGTCCTTTGGCGGGGAATCTTCCTCCGGAGAAGGGGGACTATCTGCATCTGCTGTGCGCCCACGGAGACACGGAGAATCCCATTTCCCAATACGCGCCGCTAACGGTTTCCGATATAGAGCGCTTTCGCGTAGACTACGCCGCGCTGGGACACGTGCACAACCCTGTCGAAGATGGCGGGGTTATCCGATACAGCGGTTTTGCGGAAGGGCGGGGCTTTGACGAGCTGGGAGACGGGGGCGTATGGATTATTACGCTGGAGCGGGGAGAGCCCGCTCGGATAGAGCGCCGTATTCTCTCGGAGCAGCGATATCTTGTAGCTGAGGTTGACGTGAGCGGCTGTGAGGAGGAGTCGGAGCTTCTGACCCGTTTGCGTGCGGTTTGTGAATCCTATGGAGCGCAAAAGGGAACTTATTTGCGCTTGAATCTGATCGGCACGGCAGATCCCTCTCTGTTGGCGCAGATTCTGACGGAGTCTGCCGCTTGGATGGGGACTCTTGCGTCGCTGGAGGTGCGTGATATGACTGTTCCCGTGGCGGACGGAAGGATTCTTTCGAAGGACGTGACGTTGCGGGGAGCCTTTTATCGAGCGCTTCTTCCGCAGCTTGTGGATGACGATCCCGAGGTGCGGCGCCGCGCGGCTCTTTCCTTGCAGATCGGACTTGCGGCAATTGACGGGAAACGGATACCGGGAAGGAGAGACGAGGGATGAGGATATTGGAGTTACATATTACCGAATTCGGCTCTCTGAAGGATCTGGATCTGGCGCCCGGAAAGGGCTTGACGGTGATTTACGGAGAAAACGAATCCGGAAAAAGCACGGTCTGGCTGTTTATTAAATTTATGCTCTACGGATTGCCCAAGAGAGGCAGCGTGGAGCGAGAGCGCGCCGTCAGCCGAGACGGTCATCGCGCGGCTGGGCGCATGACGGTACAGGTGGGAGAAGAGATCTATCAGATTGACCGAAGCCTTGTGGACGGTGCGCGCGCCACGGAAAAGGTCTCTGTCTGCCGTGTGCGGGATGGAGAGAACATTTTTGCGGGACAGGTGCCGGG
This sequence comes from Eubacteriales bacterium, assembly GCA_045588165.1. Classification (GTDB taxonomy): domain Bacteria; phylum Bacillota; class Clostridia; order Oscillospirales; family CAG-272; genus HGM12713. The sequence continues at coordinate 16,090 of JAZNDP010000124.1, forward strand.
AGAGGCGCTGTTGGGTGTCCCCAGAGAGGTATTCGAAAACAGCTGTGGTGTGGGGCAGTCTCTCTGCACCGGTATCAGCGGAAAAAAGGAGGCAACCGCCATCCAGAATTTGCTGACCTCGGCGGATGAAACCGTGGAGATCGACAAGATCGTGGCGAGGCTGGAAGAGATTCGGGTTCGCTATCGGTATAAAAAGGGATCGGGCGGACGCCTGTATGAGCTGGAAAAGGAAATTCACGCCCAAAAGGGACGTCTGGATGAGGCGACCGACAATTATTTGCGAAAGACCGAGCTTTCTCAAAAGCTGGAATCCGGCGGAAAACAGCTTCGCCTGTGCGAGGAAAAGCTGACCGAGGCGGAAAATCTCGAGAAGGAGATCGCAAAAATAGAGCTTCTTCGCCGTTTTGACGCGATGCGGGAAAACGAGAAAAAAGCGGAAGAGGTTCGCGCGGAGCGGCGGGAACTTGCCCGTCGTGAGAGAAAGACCGACTATACCCCCACCGCGATGGATGTCACGGGACTTCGTTTACTGGCAGAGAGTCTGAAGCGCGCCGAGCTGGCGTTGGATCGGGCACGTGCCGCCTATACGCAGACTGAAAAAGAGACCGTTGACGAAGGAGTACTGGAGCAGGCTCGCCGTATGGAAGCTGACGGCGGAAAGGAACGGATTCTCAAGATTGCAAGAGATGCGAAACGGCGACTTACCTTTGGAAAAACCTTGTTGGGTATTGGTTGCGCGCTCTTTGCCGTGGGACTGGGCGCTTTCCTTTGGTTTTATCGGCTTTACCTTTTGCTGTTGGTCGGCGCGGGGGTTGCGTTCTTCGTTGCCTCGATGATGCTTTTGGCTACGGGAAAGGGAGCCTTGAAGAAGCTTGTCCTTACCTACGGAGCAGAGCCCGACGGACTGGAGGGGCGTCTTTGCTTTTGCGAGGCGGAGCTGAAAAAGCATCAACGGATATCCGAGGAACGTCTGGAGAGGAAGGCGGAGGAGCTTGCCGCGAGGGATGTAGAGGAACGAGCGCGAGCGGATCTTCGTGAGGCTCTGTGTAAAACGAACGTGGATTCTGCCGCTACCGTGGAGGGGGCTTGGATTGAAATGCGACGATTGGACGCGTACCTTTTGAAGGATAACGCGCTGCAACAGCGGGAGAAGCTGTTGACACAGCTGGTGGAAAACGATCGACGCATCCTGTCACCTTACAACGAGAGCGAATTGAGAGCGGGGCTTACCTTACAGGAAGAGCTTTCGGCGGATGCCGTGGAACGGATGCGGAGAGAGAGAAGCGCCTATGCGGAGAAGGTTCGTCTGCTTCGTCTTCAGGAGGAGCAGCTTCGCAATGAGCTGATCAGCCGAAACGCGAGAGGCGAGGATCCTATGGTAATCGCGGACCGTCTGACTGAGCTGTACGCGGCTCTGGAAGGGGATACCTTCTATTACGAAGCTGTAGAGGGGGCTCTGGAGGGACTTCGTCAAGCAGGCGAGGCGATGAGGGGCAATCTGACCCCCGTGATCAGCCGAAACGCAGGTGGCATGATGGAGTATATCAGCGACGGACGGTATGAGCAGATGCGGGTGGCAAGCTCGATGAACCTTTCCTTGGTTGAGGAGGATCAAGCGGCAACCGCGGCGGATCTTTTGAGCGGGGGAACCCGAGATGCCGCGTATGTTTCTCTTCGGATCGCGCTGATGATGCAGATCTTCGGGGATGAGCTCCCCCCCTTGATGATGGACGAGACCCTCTGTCAGGTGGATGACCGCCGTGTGGAGAGAATTCTGACTCTGCTGGGCAAGCTGGCGGAAAACCGCCTTCAGTGCCTGATATTTACCTGTCACAGAAGAGAGGCGGAGATTTGTCGGAAACTGGGGATCGACTGTACGGAAATCACGCTGAACGTTTGATGATTTTCCCAAAAAAAGAGCTGACCTGCACCGTGCAGGTCAGCTCTTTTTCGGTTGCTTATGAAAGCGTACGGATCCATTCCAAAAGCTCCGTAAAGCTTCCGTTGGGATAGTGGGAAATATCCCTGTTTTCTTTATTGATGAGACAGTCGGTCAGCAAGAAAACCTTCATGCCAAGGGTCTCCGCAATCATGTCCTCCCCTACGTCGTTACCCACCATGGCGCATTCCTCGGGTGTTACCCCCAAGCGGCGGCAAACATCCAGATAATAGGCGGGATTGGGCTTGCAGTATCCCGTGTTTTCATAGGTGGTGTAAAGCTCAAACTCATTCGGTTCCAGTCCCGTCCAACGAATACGGCATTCGGTTGCCAGAGAGGGGAAGAGCGGATTCGTTGCCAAAGCGACGCGAAATCCCATGTTTTTGATGTGGCGTATCGTCCGCGCCGCGGACGGGTGGTAGCCGCAGGAAGCGCGTACCAGATCGAACTCCTCACGATAAAACTCGTCAAACAGGGGGACGTCCTTCTTGACCCTTTCTCCGAAAATAGATTCAAAGCGATTCCAAAAGCGGGTCTCATTGAGGACGCTACCGTCGTTTTTCACCATGTCCGCTGTACCCGCCCAGATGGCGTCGATCAGCTCTTTCGGATCATAGCCCCGCGAGGCAAGCCTGCGGGAAAGTCTGCCGAAATAGTCCTTCATAAATGCGGTCTGATCCATGGGTAGAAGCGTGCCGTCCAGATCAAACAAAATCATCGAAATACTCATCTATCGTTTCCTTTTTTTACGAAAATGTTGATTTGTCAACATACAGATTATATCATACCGCAAAGGAAAAGTCAATTTGTTTTCCATATTTTTGGCTATTCCTTCCAAATCAAGTCAAAATACCTTCGATACCTTGACATCTTCCCCTTTTTGTGATACAATGGTTGCGTACGAAAAAGCGCGTACGATATTTTGTAGAAAAGAGGATAAAGCAGTGAAGAAAACGACTCTTTTGATTATGGCGGCAGGACTTGGCTCCCGCTACGGCGGCAATAAGCAGGTGGACGGAATCGGTCCCCACGGTGAGATTTTGATGCAGTATTCTATCTACGACGCGATTCGCGCGGGATTTGAAAAGCTGGTCTTTGTCATCAAGCCCGAGCATCAAAGCATTGTGGAGGGCTTTTGCAAGGACATTAGCGGTGTGGAGATCGCGTTTGTTTATCAGGATTTTACCAGTATTCCTGCCTTTTATACGATTCCCGAGGGACGGGTTAAGCCCTTTGGAACAGTTCACGCGGTGCTCTGCGCAAAGGATGCGGTCCGCGAGCCCTTTGCGGTGATTAACGCAGATGATTTTTACGGAGCCGATGCCTTTGACGTCATGCACGATCAGCTGACGAAGCTGAAGGAGGGCGAGGCGACCATGGTGGCGTATTATCTGAAGAATACCGTCAGCCGAAACGGCGCCGTGACTCGCGGTGTTTGCGATGTGGTCGATGGCAATCTCGCGAAGGTGACCGAGACCTATAAGATTACCGTGGACGAGAAGGGAACCATCTGTGACGCGGATAGCGGTATTTTGGATGGGGATTCTCTGGTCTCCATGAATATGTGGGGCTTCCGACCCGAGATCTTTGAGAGCATGGAAAAATCCTTCGACCAATTCCTGATGGGAATTGCCCCCGAGGAGATCAAGGCGGAATACGCCCTTCCTACCATGGTAGACCGTATGATCGGCAGCGAAGAGCTTACGGTGGGTGTGCTTTCCACCACCTCGGTTTGGTTTGGTGTCACGTATCAGGAGGACCGCGCCAGCGTGGCGGCGGAGCTTCTCGCTCTCCACGAGAACGGCTCCTATCCTGAGCGGCTGTTTGGTTGAATGAATTGATTTGTTGGCGATGTTCTTCCAAAGCGCATCGCCAACGAAATTTTTATAGAAAAATTTAAAAAAGGTATTGACAAACAGAAAAAAAGTGATATAATATATGGGTACGCAAGAGACGGGGAACCGTTTTCGCTGTGTATGCGCCGTTAGCTCAGCTGGATAGAGTGTTTGGCTACGAACCAAAAGGTCGGGGGTTCGAATCCCTTACGGCGTGCCAGAAAAGCAGATACCGCATCGCGGTGTCTGCTTTTTTGTTACAGAGAAGGGATTCGAAGGCGGAGCGGTAGTGAATGACACCACGGTGTGGTGTCAGAGCCGCGGAGTGACCGAGCCCGCAGGCGAGAGGAATCCCTTACGGCGTGCCAAAAAAATCCGCTTTCGTAAGAAGGCGGATTTTTTTGTATTATTCACTATTCATTATTCATTAAACGAAAGCGGATTTTGAATAAAGAATGAATAATGAAGCCGCTTCGCCGATGAAGAATGAATAATTTCGGTAGCTTTTCTTCCTTGCGGTCGAAAAGCTTTTTTGAAAAGGAGATAGAATAACGGCATTGAAAAAGAGCAGAATCATATCTGCTCTTTTTTTGATAGAATTGGCGATAGCGCATCGTAGGCATCGGATCGCAAGGTGAGGGGGACGAAGCAGTCCGAGATCTCCCATTCGTTCCACAAGGAGGAAATTGCCCAAAGCGAGGATACCCGATTGGCGATGACCGAGGTGCAGGGAAGGCATTGCTTCAAAAGGCTGTCACGGAGCGACAGCGCGAAGGCGCGATAGATCTCCTTGTCGGTGCGGGAGGAATAGCCGGTGGTCAAATCCCAAAGGCGATCCAGATCCAGACAAGAAAATTTTGCCTCCGAAGTCCTGTTTTCATATAAAAGCAGAGGGCTGTCCAGAAGGACACCCATAGGAATTGCGCTGTTAAACTCTCGCTTTTCCCACGTTAATTCATCGGTAGCCGCCAGAATTTCATTCAGAATTATTTTTTGATCACCGGGAGCAAGTATTCCCTGGATCAAGATAGAAAAGTTGCCAAAAACAGCGCTTCGGAACAGCGCGCGAAGCTGACGGCGAAGGATCGATCTGTCGGCTTGGACGCGAGGGCAGGAAACGGTTACGGTCAGCGGAGTGCCAATGGAGCTCTCCGCAAAATCCCGATACCGCTCGTAAAGGGTGTCCTCCTCCTCAAAGGCCGAGGGAGGCGAGAACAGCGCACTTTCCGTTTCGATAGAGGGAAAGCAAGATTCAGAGGAGAGGATCGTACCCAGGCGTATGGCTTTCCCGTTTGGTAATGTCAGAGACGGTTTGACATCGCTTCGAGAGGGGGGCGTTAGCCGATGCATCAGACGGTTAAACACCTCGATATCCGGCGAGACGAAGAGCGCGCCGTGGGAAGGATCCAGAAGAGCGATCTTGCCGTGCGCGTCGGCAGGAAGATCGGAGAGAATCAGGTGAGGACAGGAAAGATCCGCTATCGCTTGAAAAGGCGGTTCAGGCGCCCCCACTTGAATAATCCCCGCAAGGCTGTTACTTTCCAAACGAATGCAGTCCCGAAGAGAGCGGACCACCATCAGACAGGAGCCCTTTTGGAAAATGGGTTCCTCTTCGGCGAATACGATTCGCCCCGCTACGGGACGACTGTTTGGGGATCGACAGACCCCCGTATAGGTTTGCATGGTGCTTGCGATCGCGTGCATGGATCCCCCTTCTGTAAAGAAACTACTATTTATCCTTTCGCAAAAGAAGGTGTTTTATACCTCGGAGGAAATGGAATCGGGGGAACTTTTTCCAAAGTTCCCCCGATGCGTCTTATTGCTTTGCGGCTTCGCGGCGGGCTTTCATCATCGCCTTCATACGAAGCTCGGTGTTCAGAATCTTTTTCCGCAGACGAATCGACTTCGGGGTTACCTCGATCAGCTCGTCATCGGTAATAAATTCAATGGCTTCCTCCAGACTGAAGATAACGGGAGGAGTGAGGAGCAGCTTTTCGTCGGCACCCGCGGAGCGAATAGCGGTGAGCTGCTTTTTCTTACAGGGATTCACGGCGATGTCGTCGTTCTTGGGGTTCTCGCCCACGATCATACCCTCGTACACGGGAGTTTGAGGTCCTACGAACAGATTGCCGCGCTCTTGGGTGTTATACAGACCGTAACGGGTAGTCTCGCCCGTCTCGGATGCTACCAGAGAGCCTGTAAAGCGCATAATGACCTCTCCGCGATAAGGCTGATAGCCGTCAAAGAGGGTATTCATGATACCCTCGCCACGGGTTGCCGTCAAAAATTCGGAACGGTAGCCAAAGAGACAGCGGGAGGGGATGGAATATTCGATGCGCATGCGGTTGCCCACGGGATTCATCTCCAACAGATCTCCCTTTCTCTGACCAAGCTTTTCTACCACAGCACCCACGTATTCGGAGGGAACGTCTAGGGTGACGCGCTCCATGGGCTCGCACTTCACGCCGTCGATCTGCTTAAAGAGCACGCGGGGATTGGAGCAGGTCATCTCATAGCCCTCGCGGCGCATGGTCTCAATGAGAATGGAGAGGTGCATCTCACCCCGTCCCGCCACCTTGAACTCCTCAGTGGTCTCGCCATCCTCCACGCGGAGAGAAACGTCCTTGAGAAGCTCCTTGTAAAGACGGTCGCGGAGCTGACGGGAGGTAACGAACTTACCCTCCTTGCCCGCGAAGGGGCTGTCGTTGACCGCAAAGGTCATCTCCAGTGTAGGCTCGCTGACCTTGACGAATTCCAAGGGCTCGGGAGCATTTAAGCTGGTAATGGTGTCACCGATGGTGATGTTCTCGGCACCCGAGAAGCAGACGATGTCACCCATTTTTGCCGTTTCCACGGGAACTCTGCCAAGACCGTCGATCTGATACAGAGAAACGATTCTGGTTCTCTTGGGAGTGTGCTCCCCGTGATAGTTGCAGATGTAGACGTCCTGATTGGTGCGGATGGAACCGCGCTCAATGCGACCGATACCGATCCGTCCTACGTATTCGCTGTAATCAATGGAGGAAACCAGAAGCTGAAGCTCACCGTCCTCCTCGCCCTCGGGGGCGGGAATGTAGTCAAGAATTTTGTCAAACAAGGGCAACAGGTCGGTACCCGCAACGTCGGGATCCTCCGTAGCGGTTCCCGCTCTGCCCGAGCAATAGATCATGGGGCTGTCCAGCTGCTCGTCGGAGGCGTTCAGATCAATGAGAAGCTCCAGAATCTCATCCTCCACCTCACCAAGGCGGGCATCGGGCTTGTCAATTTTGTTGATGACTACGATGACTCGGTGATTCAGCTCCAGCGCGCGCTGAAGCACGAAGCGAGTCTGGGGCATGGGACCCTCCGCGGCGTCAACCAGCAGGAGAACGCCGTTGACCATCTTGAGGATTCGCTCGACCTCTCCGCCGAAATCGGCGTGTCCGGGGGTATCTACGATATTGATCTTAACGTCCTTGTAATGAACGGCGGTATTCTTTGCCAGAATGGTAATGCCGCGCTCCTTTTCCAAGTCTCCCGAGTCCATCACACGGGTTACGGTTTCCTGATTGTCACGGTAAATGCCGCCTTGCTTCAGCATCTCGTCAACCAACGTGGTCTTTCCGTGGTCAACGTGAGCGATAATGGCAATATTTCTCAAATCGGTTCTCGTCACAGCAATGCTCTCCTTTGTCGATAAAAATTACAAATAATATCACAATTTATTATTATACCACATTTTTTTACGATAATAAAGATGTGAAACGACAATTTTTTAAAAAAATCAAAAAAAGTTGTTGTGCAAATCGCAAAAAATGTTGAAAAATTGAGAGAAGGGAGAATGGATTCATTGACAGACGGGACAAAATGTGATATACTATACGGGATAAAGGTTACAAAAGGAGAGAAAGATGGAACTGTTTGCGCCGATGTACCAACCGAAGGAGAAGGGGTTGTTGATTTTTGATCTGGACGGCACCCTTGCGGATACCATTGGCGGGATTCGGGACGGAGTGAATCTGACCATGGAGCAATACGGCTTTCCTACGCGAAGCTACGAGGAGATCCGTCTCGCCATCGGAAACGGAGCCAGAGAGCTGATCCGAAAATCCATGCCGCCTTCGGCTGCGGAGGACTCGATGTTGGTGGACCGCGCCTTTGCCGATTACAATGGATTTTATGCCCAAACATACGGAAACTGTCAGATCTATGACGGAATTATGGAGAGTCTTGCGGAATTGGCAAAGAGGGGGTATATCCTTGCCGTTCTTTCCAATAAGCAGGACGTTTACGTAAAGACGATCGTGGCGGAGCTGTTCCCACAGATTGCCTTTGCCTTTGTGGCGGGGCAGACGGACCTCCCCAAAAAGCCGGATCCCGCCGTACCCCTTATGATTGCCAAAGAGCTCAGGGTTTCTCCCGAGCAGACCGCCTTCGTGGGGGATAGTGAGGTGGACATTCAAACCGCTCGCAACGCGGGAATGTTTGCCGTAGGTTGCTCATGGGGATATCGGGAGAGGAAACTTTTGGTGGATACGGGAGCTCACGCGGTGCTGGATCTCCCTTGTGAGTTGGTTGAGCTGTTCAGATAAAAATAAGCGTTACGGGCAGGCCGCCCGAGAAGTAAGGAGAATTTTGTGAAGGTAGGATTTGTATCTCTTGGGTGTCCCAAGAATCAGCTGGACACCGAGATCATGCTGCACGAGGTCGCATCGGCGGGCTATGAGATCACTCCCGACGAGACAGAGGCAGACGTGGTGATCATCAACACCTGCGGCTTTATCGAGAGTGCTAAAAAGGAAGCAATCGAGAATATATTGGATATAGCGTGGCTCAAAAAGAACAGAAGCCTGAAGGCAATTGTTGTCACGGGCTGTCTTGCCGAGCGGTATCGGGAGAGTATTCTGGAGGAATTTCCCGAGGTAGACGCCGTTCTCGGCGTGGGAAGCATCCACAATATCGTAGAAGCGGTTGAGGCGGTTACGGTAAAGAAAAAGAAGGGCTCGAAGAAAAAATACAGCTCTTTTGAGGATAAAGAGACGGTGAGATTGGGCGGCGACCGCATTCTGACGACACCGGAATATTATTCCTACTTAAAAATTGCCGAGGGCTGTGACAACCGTTGCGCCTATTGCGCCATTCCTTCCATTCGAGGGAAATTTCGTTCCAGACCCATGGAGGATCTGGTTGCGGAGGCAAAGCAGCTGGAGGCGCTGGGTGTGAGGGAGCTGAATATCGTGGCGCAGGATACCACCCGTTACGGACTTGACCTGTACGGAGAGTACCGCCTTGCGGAGCTGCTCCGAAGAATTACGGCGGAGACAACGATCCCGTGGATCCGTTTGCTGTATTGCTATCCCGACAAGATTACCGACGAGCTGGTAGCGGAGATGAGGGATAATCCGAGGATCCTCAAATATATCGATCTGCCCATTCAGCACATCAGTGATTCGATGCTGAAGGCAATGAACCGTCACGGAGACGGTGCTATGGTGCGGAGCGTCATTGAAAAGCTGCGCCACGAGATCCCCGATATTGTTCTCCGAACGACCTTTATTGTCGGATTCCCCGGAGAGACCGAGGAGGATTTTGAGGAGCTGTGCGAGTTTGTTCATCACACCAAGTTCGAGAGAGCGGGAGTCTTCCCCTATTCTCGCGAGGAGGGAACGGCGGCGTACGATCTGCCCCATCAGATCGAGGAGCAGGTGAAGCAGGATCGCATGGATATTCTGATGAGAGATCAGCTGGATATCAACGAGGAGAGAAATCAGTCCAAGGTTGGCAAGGTGATCACCGTGCTGTGCGAGGACTACGACCCCGTCAGCGAGGTTCATTTTGGCAGAAGCGCGGAGGATGCTCCGGAAATTGACGGAAAGGTCTATTTCCGATCCGAGCAGAGAATCGCCCCCGGCTCCTTCGTTCAGGTTAAGATCCGCGAGGTGCTGGATTACGACCTGATGGGAAGAGCCGTATTAAAGGTTGAGGCAAAGTAAGAGGAAGGAGATTTCGACAATGAAAATGAATTTACCCAATAAGCTGACGGTGCTCCGTCTTTGTTTGGTTCCCGTGCTGTTGCTGGTTGGTATGCTGCCGAACAGCGTGATTCCGTTTTATCTGTCCTGTCTGATCAGCGCGGTGCTGTTCATCGGTACGGCGGTAACCGACATGCTGGACGGAAAGATCGCGAGAAAGAGAAATCTGATTACCGATTTCGGAAAGTTCATGGATCCCATTGCCGATAAGTTTATGGTCATCGGAGCCCTGTTCGTGATTCTTTACAAGTTCGATAACCTCCGTCTGATCATGATCTTTACTCTCCTGATCGTGGTGTTCCGCGAGCTGGCGGTGACCTCCATGAGATTGGTAGTTTCCACGGGACAGAACATCGTGGTGGCGGCGAACAGCCTGGGTAAGATCAAGACCGTATCCCAAATTGTGGCAATTTCCACCGTATTCTTAGAGCCCGTGGTGCAGTTTGTTTCCCGTCTGATCGCCGAAGCGGTTACGGGAAAGAATCTTGTATGGCGTACCGATATCGTTCCCCTCACGTGGGCTTCCATTGCCTTCTGTGTGGTGATGACTGTCTGGTCGGGAATGAACTACATTCTGTCCTACTGGAAATATTTAGATCCCCAGAAATAAAGAAAAGAGCGAGTGATCGTCACGGTCACTCGCTCTTTTGTAAAAGGAAAAAGGGAGTATCGCAAGGATACTCCCTTTGAATATTCTGGCTTGGGATCAATACATACCGCCCATGCCACCGCCAGCCATTGCGGCG
>JAZNDP010000125.1:0-2842 GCA_045588165.1 Eubacteriales bacterium
TCCATAGGAATTGCACCTTTAAGCCCCTCTACTGCATCGTGGATGTTTACAACGTAATGCTTGATGCCGAGGTGGTTTACCAGCTTATAGGACATATCAATATCCGCTTGCTCTCCGTTGGGCATCAGCACACCGATCACACGGTCTTTGCCGAGTGCCTCAACACACAAGGCCGCAGCGATAGAGCTGTCCTTGCCACCGGAAACACCCAAGACCGCGTTGCAATCCGGGCCGTTCTCCGCGAAGAACTCTCTGATCCAATTTACACAATCGTTTTTAATTTTTACAGCATCAAACATATCTTTCTCCTTAATCGCGTCGATTACTTAACACTAAACTTTGTAACGGGGTCATCGAATTCCTCACCGTCGCTGGTGATCACTTTCATTTTTCCAACAAAGTTATCGCCCACTACAAAGCCGATCTTCTGATCTTCAAATGCACCGAACTCAAGTTCCTTTGCATAGTCGTAGCCATACATAACGCCGTCGATCCAAACGCACTCGTCAAGACCCGACCATTTGCCCTGGTAGTAGAAATTGCGAACTCCTACACCGTGAGGCTTGCCGTCCTTTACTTCGCCTTCGTATACGGTCTTGTAGGAAGGCTGCTCGTCAACAATGGTTTCTGCTGTCTCGATGTTTCTGTAGCCCGGGAAGCCAAAGGTGATAAAGAATATCTCAAGCGCTCTCTTGGCATCCATTGCGCTGAGCCCATCCGACATCAGAAGTCCGTGAGCCTTGACTGCGTACTGCTTGAAATTGTAGGCATCGTTTATCATTTCGATAAGCGTCTCTCTTGCGCTGCCGTATAACAGCGTCTCAAAAAGCTCTGCTTCACGGTCGCCGCCGGTAAGCTGCGAGAGCTTCCCCTGACTTTTCGCTTTGTCAAACATATTCTCAAAGCCGTGCTCCCCACGGCAAAGTTCTCTGATTGCATAAATAATATCCATATCATATCCTCGCTTTCTATTGACGGTTCCCGACTCCTCGCTTTCTCGTTGATTACTTGAAGGCGCCGGAACCGATACTTTTAATCCTTTCTTTCATTTCCTTGGTCATGTGCTTATCGCAATGCTTGAAAGCTCCGTAGCTTAAAACCACACCACGGGGAGGCTCGGTTTCAAATTCTACCTCGGTGATGCCGCTGTCCTCGTCAAACCAAGTGCTTTCCTTGTCGTATTTGTAGCCCCATTTCATGACTAAATAATGCTCTTTCACAATCAGCACCTCCTGTTTATCTTTATCATTCTGCATAGGTATGAGGCGATCTATCATTTGAATGCCTTGGGATTCAACTCTTTGATCTTCTTCCGCATTTCCTTTGACATCGTCATATTGCATAGGGAGAATGCGCCCTTTTCGAGAACAACTCCGATCGGAGGCTCCGTTTCAAATTCGACCTCTGTTACATCGCACATAAAGCCAAGTCCTTCAATATGGATGTTATTGGGCAATATGATCTTTTTTACGGAATCGCAAGTGGAAAAAGCCGCTCTGCCTACTTTTTCTACGCTTGACGGAATGACTAACACAGGCCCCAAGTTCTTACATCCCATAAATGCCCACGGACCGATCTCTCGCAGGTCTTGATTGAAACGAATACTTTTCAGATTCAAGCAATTATTAAACATATACTGCGGAATTTTCTCAACTCCCGCAGGAACGGTAATTTCAGGGTGTGACGAAAGAAACGCTTCTTTTTCCTTTTCACTCATTTTGAGCAAGCTATTCCAAATCTTCTGTTCACTCGATTCCTCAAGGCTTTCTTCTACAACCTTAGCTACAGGTACAGCCGTTTCCGTTTTCCTGACTTCTATTGTAGCGGTTGTTTTTTTCTCGGCTATGGGTTTAGCAGTCGCTTTTGGGGGCGTGGGGGCGGATGATTCCGCTATATTGCGGACAATTTTATCGTTCTCATAATAATACTCAACCGCTGTACCGTCGGGAGCGGTGAGAACGCCTTTGCCGTGACGGTTGTCGTCCTTGAACTGACCTTCATATCTACCGCCGTCGATATATACGCGTACTCCGTAGCCGTTAAATTTTCCATCAACGAAATCGCCTTCGTAATAACATCCGTTCGGCCACACATATTTTCCTTTTCCGGTGCGCTTTCCATCCACGAAATCTCCTTCGTAGTAATCGCCGTTCGGCCACACATATTTTCCTTTTCCGGCGCGCTTTCCATCAACGAAATCGCCTTCGTAGTAATCGCCGTCGGCCCAAGCGAACCGTCCTTTTCCGGTTTGGTGGTCATAAACCCAGTCGCCCTCGTAGGAGTTGCCTGTCTTTTTCCAAATTATTTTGCCCTTGCCGTGATATAAAGAACCGTGGACACCGCCTACGTACAGATCACCGTTGGGATAACGGATCTCTATATTGCCTTTATAGCTGCTGCCCATCCAGCCCCAAAAGAACATTTTGACCTGAAAATCTCCGGTTTTTCCCGAAACACGAACCTTGTTACCGAACTTATCGGTATAGGTACGCCAATCCATTGCCCGTTCTTCTGCTCTTGCGCTTTCTGCTTCCTTTCGGCTGTTGCTGCTTGAACTGCTTGAGCTCACCTTGTTTTTACAATTGTTACACACTCCTATACCGGGTATGTAATCAAATTCGCCGTAACAGTATTTACATTTTCCCATAATGTGTTCCTCCTTACAATCGATTAAACGATGCTCGTTGCTTTTTCATAAAAGTCAATACATTCTTTTAACTTCTCGATCAATTCTTCCAAAGCATGGTCGTAATTGACCGTTCTGACCATACCCATTTCGATAGCGTAATTTTGCCATGCCGCCGCATCAAGCTGTCCGCCGCTCAGTCCGCCCAGATCGTAA
>JAZNDP010000126.1:0-11819 GCA_045588165.1 Eubacteriales bacterium
GGTCGCGCTCTACCAAATGAGCTAAATCCGCATAGGTGGTGCCTCCGGTCGGAATCGAACCAACGACACGGGGATTTTCAGTCCCCTGCTCTACCAACTGAGCTACAGAGGCATACAGCAAGGGCTGTACTAAATGGCGACCCGGATGGGACTCGAACCCACGACCTCTAGCGTGACAGGCTAGCGTTCTAACCAACTGAACTACCGGGCCAAAATGGTGGGAACAATAGGGCTCGAACCTATGACCCTCTGCTTGTAAGGCAGATGCTCTCCCAGCTGAGCTATGCTCCCATGTCATCCTCGCGGCGACTTTGATATTATATCACAGTCTTTTTCGTTTGTCAAGCCTTTTTTGAAAAATTCTTAAAAAATTTTTTCGGAATTTTTTTGCCTGATTTTTCCGCCGCGGGCACAATTATATCATATCCATTTCCCTTTGTCAAGGACTTTTTCTCAATTTTTTAATTTTTCCCTTCTGCCTTTTGGCAAAGCCGCTCTATGTCGGATTTTGTGAAGATTTCCTTCCGTCCGCAGAATCGACAGCAAACCTCCAGCTCCTCTGCCTTGCCCTCGGCAACCTGCTCAGAGAGCATCCCGTACAGCTCTTTTCTGCCAAGGGTGATCAACGCGCCCTCCACTCGCTCTCGGCTGCACTCACACCGATACTCTACCTCCAGCTCGTCAAACACGTCAAAAGGCACGTCCTTCAAGGCAATATCGGCAATGGCTTTATTGTCCAAGCCACGGTCGAACAGACGGGAAACGTTGGCAAGCTCGGGAATATTCTTCTCAATGGCATCCACCGTTTCGGGATTGGCAAAGGGCAAAAGCTGGACAAGAACCCCTCCTGCCGACCGACAAGAGCCGTCCACGTCCACAAGAACCCCCAGCGCGCACACGGTGGGGATCTGCTCGCTGTTTGCATAGTAAGCCGCGATATCCTCCGCGATCTCTCCGCTCTGAAGCGGAATCGATCCCGTATAGGGCTCCTTTCCGCCCTCATCACGGATAATGGTTAAAAGACCCTTTCCCACGGCAGCGCCCACATCCAGCTTTCCGTTGGATTTACGGGGCACATCCACGGAAGGATTCTGGATATATCCCTTCACGTTGCCGTAATAGTCGGCAACCGCCAGCACCCGTCCCGCAGGGCCGTCACCGCCAAGGGTAACGGTAATGGAGCTTTCCTTATCTCCCATCATGCATCCCATCAGAGAGGTTACCGTCAAAAGCCGACCAAGGGTCGCCGTGGCAGTAGGGGCTGTGCCGTGAATGGCGATCGCCTCGTTGACAATAGGCTTGGAATTGATCACGTGAATCCGCGCGCTACCGTCTTGGGTCATGGCGCGGAGAATCGTCGCGTATTGCTTCTTCATACTGTTTTTTCCTTATCGTTTCCTTTATTTTTCATTTCATTGCCCGCGCCGCAAAATACCACCGCTGGGTATCCGCCTCAGGCTCTCCAAAATCAAAGTCGGCATACGTGCCGAGGATCTCAAAGCCGCTCTCGGTCAGAGCCGACCGCAGCGTATCGGCGGTATAACACCGCTCCTGTTGATGCTCGTCGGAGCGAAGATAAGAGCCATCCTCCTGCTCCTCAAAAACGCTCAGATAGAACTCGCACACGCCGCTCTCCCTATCGTACAGGTTCTGCCAACCGCAGAACACGGCTCGTCCGTCGATCTCGTCCTCCAGCGCGTAGGCGTTGTCGCCGTAGACCTTCTCAAATTTATAGGGGGTATTTACGTCAAACAAAAAGAGTCCGTTCGGGTCAAGATAGTTATGAACCAAGGAAAAGACATGCGCAAGATCCTTTTCCTCCAACAGGTAATTGAGGCTATCCAGACAGCAGACTACCGCGCCCACGGTTCCGTAAAGCTCAAGCTCCCTCATATCCTGACAAAGATACAAGATCGGCCTTACGCCCTCGGGTGTCTCCCTGCCGTAAGCCTCCGACAGCATATCGGCGCTTCCGTCCACGCCGATCACGTCGTATCCCCGCGCCGCCAGCTCACGGGACATTCTTCCCGTTCCGCAGGCGAGGTCCAGCACAAGCTCCGGTTTTCCGTTCAAAAAACGGTCAAAGCAGTTCTCAAAAAAATCCGCCCATGCGCCGTAGTCCAGATCTCGATTCAGCTGATCATAGACTCTCGCGATGGCATCGTAGCCCTCACATCCGCTCATAGCCGTCCTCCTTTTCCAACTCATCAAACACTTTATACACGTCTCCCGCGCCCATAATCACCACCGCGTCTCTCTCGGTCACCCGACGACAGAGAATCTGCGCGGCTTCCCGAAAGCTTTCGCAGACAACGGCGCGCTCTCCCACCGCCTCTGCCAAAAGAGCCGAGGAAACGCCTAACGTGTCTCTCTCCCGCGCGGCATAGATGTCGGTCAGTATCACCTCATCCGCCTCCCGCAGGGCATCGGCAAAGTCATCAAACAGCGCCTGCGTTCGGGAATAGGTATGAGGTTGATACACGCAGAACAACGCCCCTCCCTCACGGACCAAGCCCTTTGCGCCCCGCAGGGTGGTTCGGATCTCGGTGGGATGGTGACCGTAATCGTCGTAGACGGGAGCGTCGCGAAGGCAACCCTTTCGCTCCATGCGCCGACCCGCTCCCGAAAAGGTGGCAAGTCCGTGCGCGATCTGCTCTCCCGTAAGACCGCATCGGTCACACACAGCCGCCGTCGCCAGCGCGTTATAGATATGATGATACCCCGTCACGCCCAGCGTGATTCGGACGAGAAATTTCCCTCTCCGCAAAAGATCAAAGGAATGGCATCCTCTCTTCTCGGTGATATTGGTCGCCCGATATATCGCGTCTTCGGAATCAATACCAAAGGTGATCCGCTCTCCCTCATAGAAACCGAGCGCCCGTACCGTTTCACCGTCGTCGGCGTTATAAATACAGCACCCATCCTCTCCCGTCAGCGCCGCAAAACGCCCAAAGGAGTCGTAAATATGCTCCATGCTGTGAAAGTAATCCACGTGATCCATTTCCACGTTCAGAATGACCGCCACAGTCGGATTGAAATCCAGAAAGGAATCCATATATTCACAGGCTTCAAAGAGAAAATTCTGCTCTCCTCCCACCCGATACGCGCCTCCCATCGTCTCTAAGGGAGCGCCCGACAGAACCGTGGGGTCGGCATCGGATACAATCAGGGTATGCGCGCACATAGAGGTACAGGAGCTTTTTCCGTGCATCCCCGAAATGCCGATCCGTCTGAGGTATCCCGTCATCAGATATCCAAGATAATCGGCGCGGGAAATGCAGGGGATTCCCCGCTCCTTTGCCGCCACGTATTCCGGGTTATCGGGGGAGATCGCCACGGTATAGACCACCGCGTCGTACTTCTCTACGTTCCTTTTGTCGTGTCCGTAAAAAACGCGGATCCCCTTTCCCGCCAGAGACTCGGTCAGCGCCGTCCGTGTGCGATCAGATCCGCCCACCTCATACCCCATGGTATGAGAAATATCTGCCAGAGAGGACATATTGATCCCGCCGATGCCGATAAAAAAGATGCTTTTTGCATCCGCCAGCATCTCTCCGATCCGTCTCGCTCCGATGTGGGTATTCTCCGTCGCCATAGTCGACTCCTTTCCGAAAAAATCAAAATTGGACGAATGCCCCCGAGGGCTGTCGATGAACTCATCTTATTTTCAAAGATGTTCACAGAAAAAACTTAAAACGATTGTATAATCGTCAAATTCGCAATGTATAATAGTATCAGAAAAACCTTCCAGTTCAGGAAAATTCATTGAATCACAACACGGAGGAATCAAAAAAATGCAAATCACCGACATCAAAATCCGAAAGCTGTTTGACGAAGGACCTATGAAGGCGATCGTTTCCGTCACCTTCGACGGTCAGCTGGCGGTTCACGACATCAAGGTCATTTATGCCAGAGACAAGTTTTTCATCGTCATGCCCAGTCGCAAGAATCCCGACGAGACCTATCGAGACATCGTACATCCCATCAATGCTCAGTTCAGAAGCATGGTAGAGGAGGAGGTCATCGCCGCTTATCTTGCCGAATACGAGGCAGCGGAGGCGGCAAGACTTGCCCATTCCGAAACGGTAGAACAGCCCGTATAACCGAAGAGCCGTTGGCATCAGCCGCGGCTCTTCCTTTTTTATTTTTTCCGATCCTCTCCATCAGTCTATGCGGAGAAGCCCCGTTTGCTTCACAAAACCTGTGCTGCCGCTGCCGCTTCCTGCTTTGCGGGCTTTCTCATTTCCGATCCCGCGGGGATAAGGAAGGTCAAGGCGCGGGGACAGACCGACAGATGAAGCTCATCCACACGGATGACCTCCCCGTCTACGCTGACGTTAGCTCCGCCCTCAAAGGTCATATCCGCACGGTCGATCTTTTCATTATGAAGAATAGACTCATATTTCGGAACCAGATGAGTTCCCTTCTTATAGCTTCCCACCATGGACACGAATTTGATTCTGCCGATATTTTTAACGAACAGAGCATCCAGACGCCCATCCTGAAGCTCCGCTTTGGGATTGGAGTGAAATCCTCCTCCGTAGAAGCAACCGTTGGCAAATGTATTCAGCAGATACTGCCGATCTACGTACTCCCCACCGCTGACCGATTGACAGCAACGAATGCTGGGCTTTCGGAAAAAGGTGAGAATCAGCCCCACAATATACTGCATACCCGACGGCACCCATTTCTTTCTCCGCAGCTGTTCCATCTTCACCACGACCTCGCAGTCAAAGCCAACGTTGACCACGTTGACGGCATACCGATCATTACAGCGGATCAGGTCAACCTGTACAGTCTTTCCGTCCAACTGCGCGTCGATATCAAAAAACTTCTCTCCGCAGGTGAAATTCCGCACAAAGTCATTGCCCGTGCCCGACGGGATCAAGCCAACGGCGATCTCCCCCGTGCCCTCTGCCTCCTTGGCGCCTCTTACCACCTCGTTTAAGGTACCGTCACCGCCGCAGGCATAAAACCGGAAATCCTCCTCGGGCTCCTGCGCCACCCGACGCTTTACGTATTCGGTGGCATCTCCCACACAGGTGGTCAGATAGATCTCATACTCCACTCCGCGTCCGTCACAGCTCTGTCTGATTGTCTCACTCACCTGTCCGGTTTGCTCCTTGTGTCCGGCGGCGGGATTGAGGATAAAGCAATGTTTCATTCGTAAGACCTCCTTGGGTATCGGGGATATTTTCATCACACGTCGCATACCATGATATCGAGCGATCTCAAATCAAATGCCCATATGCTTATTTTATCATAAAACGGCGCTCCCGTCAACCCAAAATACGGAACATCTTTTGTCTGTGAGGCATATTCTGAAAAGGAACCCGTATTTTTTTGTGCAAAAGGAGGTAATCTCATGCAAATCGACCGTGAAGCAATTGATAAATTACTGACTCTGAATGACCGTCAGCTCAAGCACATCATTCAGCGACTGGCAAATGAAAGCGGAATCGACCCCTCTCAATTCAACATAGATCCCCAAAGCATCGCCAGTATCCGCTCCGCTCTGGCGGGCGCCAGCGATGAGGATCTTCGGCAGATCGCCGCGCAATACGAAGCAAACAAGCATAAAAGAGGATAGGCCATGGACAACGAGCAAAAGCCCTTCTCCCATCCGCCTGACCTGAGCGCCGCCATCGAACGGCTGATGGCAAATCCCGAGCTGATCTCCACCGTCGCCTCGGTTCTTGGCGGCGCGAATTTCTCCCCCGCAAAGGATACTCCCGCGGAAGAGGCACCCACGGAGTCGGAACAGCCCTCCTCCCTTTCCGTTCCCACCGAGGTCAAAAAGGAATCCCCACCCGACCTGCAAGGACTTGTTGCCACCCTATCTCCTCTCCTTTCGGGAGTGGGCGGAGGGAAGAAGGATGATCCGAGAGCCTGTCTGCTTCGGGCGCTAAAGCCTTATGTCAATCCCGCCAGACGGGAAGCGATCGATACCATGATCCGTCTTTCTCTGATCTCCGATACCCTACGGCATATCCACGAACCAAAATGAGTCGAAAGGAGGGATGATCCCCCCATGTATACCCGTTCGCCCACCCCCTCCGGTCCCCGCAGCAGTATGCGGATTCCACGCAATTACAGCGGCAACGCGTTTTCCGCCTCCCGGGCATCGCCGCAGGAGGATCTCTCCCTCTCGGAGGAGACTGTTCCCGATACAACGGCCTCCGCGGAACCGCCGAAGGAGGAGTCGGGTCCACCGCCCGCGGTACCTAAGGCTTCCCCCGCCGCCAAGTTCTTTCCCTCCTTGCCCTTTCATCCCGAAAAGCTCTTTGGATCCTTCGGCACGGAGGAGCTGTTGATTCTCGGACTGATCCTGCTTCTCCGAGGAAATGAGGACAGCGGGGATTTGCTGTGGCTTCTTGTTCTTCTGCTACTAATTCAATAAGACAAAACGAGGGTCCCCTCACAAGGAAGGAAACCCTCGTTTTTTTATATACCCTTTTGGATCTTCTGACGGCGAATGTCGGTTCCCATGAACATGACGGGAGCATATTCGCCCAGCAATCGGCTGCCGATCCGCTCTCCGTATCTGGCTTCCAGATCACGGAAAGACAAATTGGTATTAAAGATCGTACACTTTCGGTTGTTGATCCGCTGATTGATCAGATCGTACAGACAGGAAACGGTAAACTGATTGGTGATTTCCGCCCCCAGATCATCCACGATCAGCAGATCCACCTCCGCATATCGGTCGGGATCGTTCTTCATTCCCACACCCTTATCAAATTGCTTTGCGTTAAAGTCACGGATCATGCCCACGGCAGTAACGTAAGCTACGTCAAATCCTCGCTCGATCACGGTCTTTGCCACAGCCGTTGACATATGCGTCTTGCCAAGACCCGTTCCCCCAAGGAACAGATAATTCCGATACGTACCTCTGTCAAAGCTCTCGGCAAAGCTCTTCATTCTCTCCAAATCCTGTCGCATACGCTCCGCGTTGCCGCTTGCCTTATAATACTCCAGAGAGAAATTCTCAAAGGTCTGCGTACGAATCAGTCCTCCGAGTCCCGAGGATTCGTATCCCGCCTCCACCAGCGCCCGACGCATGCAGTCGCACATGCCCGTGCTCACAAATCCCGTATCTCCGCATGCCTCGCATTCATAGCGAATGTCGGAATAATCCACGGGAAATCCGTTGGCGGTCAGAAGATCGGCACGCGCGTCCAAGAACTCCTTGTTCTTCTTGCGAATGAGGGCAATTGCCTTCGATACGTCCTCTCCCGTCGAAATAGCACCCATAATCTCCGCGCCCGTCTTCGCCAGCTCCGCGTCCAGCGCCCTGATCTCGGGTACTGCCGCGTACAGCTCCATTCGCCGCGCGCCTGCCTCTTCCTGCGCCCGCAGGTATTTCTTGGAATACTCCGCCTTGATACGAATATAATCCTGCTTATTGTAGCCCATGTCCGCTACCTCGTTTCTTCGTTACTTCAAATCCTCATAGCTTCTCCGCAGAGCGGCTTCAAAGAAGTCCTCCACGTCGTAGCTCTTGGCGACCTCGCCGCCCGCCTTGCTCTGCTTGTCCTTTTCGATGTACCGTCTCACGTCGTCTGCCGTCCGCAAGCCCTCCGCATACCAGCTGTCCAGGATACTGCCCGCATACTTGGGAACGGGCTTTTGAATGGTATCCACGGTAATATCGTACGCCAAGCGGATCACGTCCACATCGTAGGCGTATTTTTCCGTCCACGTCAAAAACAGCTTCCTCTCGGTTGCCGTCAGCTCCCGCGCTCCCATACCAAACAGCGACTTGATCTTGCTCACCGTCTCCGTGGCGCGCTCCATACGGGAGAGCCGCTCCATGATCTCCGCCGTATCGGTCAGCCCCTCGTCGTAGAACGACAGCGCCATCTGCTCCGCGTAGCGCAAGGTCTTTTTCCCTTTTGCCGTCGCATAACCGAGCAATCCAAGAACCGCCGCCTCCTCAAAGCCAAGCTGATCCACGATTCCGACCAGAATCCCTATGTCATAGGTGCGGAAAATCTTGCCCATTACTCGCTGGGCTTCGTCAATAAACTGAGCGGATATCCGTCTTTGCTCCATCAGCGCCGCAAGCTCGGCAGAGCTGTAGCTGCCCAGAGCCGCCGTTCGCTCCACCACGCCGCCTCTGTGCGCCGTATTGGCGCTCTTCGTGTCTTTCTCCTCTTTTTGCGAGGGAATCTCCTCTCGGGTCTCTTTTTCCTTTCCGCCTCGCGCGGGACACAGAATCCCCGCTCCTCGCCAAAATTTCAGTCCCGCGTCTACCTCGCTCTGCTCAAGCCCCGACAGATCGCCAAGACCGCTGACAGATACGACTCCGCTCTCGCGATC
Organism: Eubacteriales bacterium; assembly: GCA_045588165.1. Classification (GTDB taxonomy): domain Bacteria; phylum Bacillota; class Clostridia; order Oscillospirales; family CAG-272; genus HGM12713. Next base: position 8,323 of record JAZNDP010000126.1, read on the forward strand.
GGCAGTCATCATGGCGGCAATCAACAAACGAAGATCCGCCTCGTCCGCGTTTTTTAAAATTTCGGAAAGATTACTCGGCGGTATGCCATTCCAATCCCGAAGCGCTATTTTCGTGATCTTTCCCATTCTTATACTCCGTCCTTTTTCCCTGTGTCTTGCGCGTCTGACCGCTTTGCCACCTCGTAGCAAAGAGTCATCAGCGAATCGCCCATGTGAACGTTCTCCACGACGATTCCGCTCTCGCCCAGATCCAGCTCTTTTCCCGTAAAATTCCAGATTCCGCCGATCGGACAGTCGATCAGTCTTCCCGCCGTGGCGGCGGCGACCTCCTTAGGCAAGGTCAGGATCACGATATCCACGCCGAATTCCCGTATGCGATCCTCCATCTCCTCCAAAGGATAGACCTGTACGCCGCCTATCTGTCTGCCCACAATTTCCTTGGAAATATCGAACATGGCGACTACGTCTACGCCTCGCTTTTCAAACATGGGGCTGCGCACAAGCGCGCTTCCCAAATTACCCGCGCCCACCACAGCGGCGCGAAAGCCAAAGCCTACGCCCAAAAGATCGCAGATCTTGGTATACAGATAGTTCACGTTATAGCCGTACCCCTGCTGACCGAAGCCGCCAAAGCAATTGAGATCCTGACGGATCTGGGAGGCGGTAACGTTCATCATACGGGCAAGCTCTGCCGAGCTCACTCGGCTCTTTCCCATGCGGATCAGCTCCCTCAGATATCGAAAATATCGGGGCAGACGCTTGATCACCGTAGGAGATACCTCGGGACGGTAACTTCCCCGCCCGTCGTTTTTGGGGCGAAGACCTTCGGTCGATTCCGCGCTTTGTATTTCGTTTCCCAGCTCGTTGTAATCGTTCATCTCACTTCGCCTTTCTTCGTTTTTCATTTAGTCACTCGCCGATGCGTTCAAGGACGTATCGGCAAAATTGCCCCGCAGATATTCAAAATAGCCCGCCGCCGCTACCATTGCCGCATTATCGGAGCACAGAGAAAGCCTCGGCTTACAAAATCGAACGCCACGAGCGGCACACAGTGTCTCCAAACCTGCGCGAATATGGGAGTTGGCGGCAACACCGCCCGCCAGAACCAGAGTCTCTGCTCCCGTCTGCGTCAGCGCCTCATCGGTTTTGCGCAGAATGGCATCCACGATCACTCTCGTATAGGATGCGGTAATATCGGTGTGGGATGGCTCCTCGCCCTTCTGCCGCTCCGAATTGATATAGTTCAGCGTCGCCGTTTTCAGTCCGCTGAAAGAGAAATCCAACGTCTCTCCCGTCAGCGCGGGCGAGGGTAGCTTGATGGCGTGAGGATCTCCCTCATACGCCAGCTGATCCATGGCGGCACCGCCGGGATAAGGCATGCCAATCACGCGACCGATCTTGTCAAACGCCTCTCCTGCCGCGTCGTCTCTGGTAGAACCGATCTCCTCGAAATCCGTATAGGAATCCACTCGGTAGAAGGAGGTGTGTCCTCCCGATACCACCAAAGCCAAAAAGGGAGGCTCCAGCATCTGCTCCTCCAGATACGCCGCCGCCACATGGGCTTTCACATGATTCACCGCTACCAGCGGGATCCCTCTCGCGTATGCCAGAGATTTGGCAAAATTCACTCCCACCAACAGCGCGCCGATCAAGCCGGGATGAGAGGTGGCGGCGATACAGCCTACCTCCTCCAGAGTTATCCCCGCCCTGCGAAGCGCCTCCTCGGTGACTCCGCTAATGGCCTCAATATGAGCGCGGCTGGCAATCTCCGGTACCACACCGCCGTACAGTCTGTGTATCTCAATCTGTGACGCCACAATATTGGAAAGGATCTCTCGCCTTCCCTCCTCCATGTGAACCACCGCCGCGGAGGTCTCGTCACAGGAGCTTTCAATCCCTAAAACAATCATACTTTCCTTTCCGTAAGAATCTCTCTTACGCCCGATCAGGGAAATTCCCCCTCCATTCCATTGCCAATCCGTCCTCCGATGGGTGTCGGTAAAAGTTCTTGCGAACCCCAATGACGGAAAAGCCCATCTGCTCGTACAGCCGCCGCGCCGCCACGTTGGAGACACGAACCTCCAAAAATACGCTCAAAAGTCCTCGGGAGATTGCCTCCTTCTGCAGCGCATCCACGATCCGCCTTCCAAGTCCCCGTCTGCGATAGTCCGGATGGGTAGCCACGTTTGCCACCGAGCCCTCGTCCAGCACCGCGGTCATCCCGCCATACGCCGCCACACGGTCGCCGTCCAGCGCCACTACTCCCACGTTTTCGGGAGAAAGCAGAATCGACAGCGCTCCCTCCGACCAAGGCTCCGAGAAGCTGAGTCGCTCGATCTCGGCAACGGCGGGCAGATCCTCTGCCGTAAGGGGACGGATCACCCAATTACTCATGCGATCAATACCCAAAGACACCCGAAAGAGAATCGTCGTTCTCGATCCAATCCTCCACGGGAATGATACGGAACTCGGTCTCGGTATCCCGAATCACCACGGTAGAGATCCCCGCATTGATGACCATGCGCTTGCACATCATGCAGCTGGAGGTACCGCTGACCAAGGAGCCGTCCTTGGGCTCCACGCAAACCATATACAGGGTGGCGCCCAGCATCCGCTCTCTGGCGGCGGCGATGATGGCGTTTGCCTCGGCATGAACCGAGCGGCACATCTCATACCGCTCCCCTCTGGGAATATTCAGCTTGTCTCTCATGCAATACTGCAGGTCGCTACAGTTCTTCCGCGCTCTGGGAGCACCGTTGTAGCCGGTGGACACGATCACGTCATCCTTGACGATGATTGCGCCGAACTTCTTGCGCAGACATGTGCAGCGCTCCGCCACGGTCTGGGCAATATCCAGATAATAATTGTGCTTGGAAACTCGGCTCATTTTCCTCTCCATTCCCGAACACTCTCCATGGGGGAGCATCCGCATAAAAATAAACATACATAATCATTATACAATACCTATATGGCAAAATCAAGGGCTTTGGAAGAAAAAATGTGAAATTTGTCGGGAGAGGGGGCAAGGGAGAAGAAACGGAAGGGGTATCCCCTTCCGTTTCTCACATTATTTTTTCTCTTGGATTCTTCTCCGGAGCAGATTGGAAAGCGCAACAAATTCCTCCACACTCAACTTCTCCCCCCGAATGGTCAGCTCGTGTCCGCATTCTGCCACCGCTTCGCTGATCTCTTCCTTCGTCAGCTCCCCGAATACCGCAGAGAGCGCGTTGGGCAGTGTCTTTCTTCTCTGCTCAAAGGCGGCGCGGATCGTGCGGAAAAAGATCGCCTCACACTCGGGCTTGAAGGGCTTCTCCTCATACAAGCGGATCCGAACCACAGCGGAATCTACCTTGGGGGCGGGAATGAAATTCCCCGCGCTGACACGGAAGAGCTTCTCGGGTCTGCCGTAATAATTCAGCACCGCGGTAATGGCACCGCAATCCTTCCCTCCAGCAGGCGCGCAAAGACGGTCGGCAACCTCGGATTGTATCATAATG
>JAZNDP010000127.1:0-10063 GCA_045588165.1 Eubacteriales bacterium
TGTGAAGGTTTTTTGTTGATTCACGGAAATTGCCAAAATTATTTTTTATTTTGTAAAAAAATGTTTGCAATTATGGAAAATGTATGGTATAATGATATGTGATAAAGAAGGAAGTCTTGTGAAACTTGCCGATTTGTTTATGGGACGGATCGGCGTTTACGGAAAAAAGGAGGCACCAATGTTGGATACGAAGATTTTGATTGTTGATGACGATACGAATATATCCGAGCTTTTAAAGCTGTATTTTGAAAACGAGGGATATGGAGTAAAGGTAGCCAACGACGGCATGGAGGGTCTGAGCTATTTTAAGATCTACGAGCCCGATCTGGTTCTTTTGGATATCATGCTTCCCAAAAAGGACGGTTGGCAGGTCTGCCGCGAGATCCGCGAGATGTCCTCCAAGCCCATCATTATGATCACCGCCAAGGGCGAGGTCTTTGACAAGGTTCTCGGTCTTGAGCTGGGCGCGGACGATTTCGTGGTGAAGCCCTTTGATATGAAGGAGCTTTCTGCCCGTGTCAAGAGTGTGCTCCGTCGCTATCAGGCGCATTCGAATCAGAATGACGATGAGGTTATCAAGTTTGATAATATTGAGATCAGCCATCAGAAGTATGAGCTGAAGCTCAGAGGAAAGGCAGTGGACGTTCCTCCCAAGGAGCTGGAGCTTCTGTATTTCCTCGCTTCCAACTACAACCGAGTGTTCACTCGGGATCAGCTGCTGGACAAGGTATGGGGCTTCGATTATCTGGGTGACTCCAGAACCGTTGACGTGCACGTTAAGCGCCTGCGGGAGAAGCTGGAGGGTGTTTCCGATAAGTGGACGCTCAAGACGGTCTGGGGCGTAGGCTACAAATTCGAGCTGCTCAGCTAAGGACAAGTAAATGAAAAAGGGGCGGCGCACGGTGTGCTCCGTCCTTTTGGATTCTATATCAAGCGGACAGAAAGTATGGATTTTGAAAGGAGAATGTGATGTTTAAGAGCGTTTTTGCCAAATATGTTCTTGCCTTTATGTCGATCATTCTCCTGAGCTTTCTGATGATCATCGTGATCATTACCCTGATTATCAGCGGATACTCGGAGGGAGTCAAGGCGGACGCCATGGAGACGGCTGCCCGCTCCTCCGCAACCTATCTGGAGGGCAAGCTTGCGGGAGTGAAGGATGATGATCTTCCCTCGCTATTGGAGAGCGAGGGTCAGGACGTGGAAACCGTGATGTCCGTGGCTTCCTCCAACTCGGAGGATATTACTCTGCTTCTTACCGACAACGCGGGAAAGATCTTATTGGCGGTGGGACGCGATCGGGATCAGATCGGTGACGGAGAGGAAATTCCCAGAACCCTGATGGACGAGGTAAACAACGGAATGGTTCTGACCCAGAGAAGTGAGCTTTATTCGGTATTCGACACACCGCATTATATCTACGCCGTTCCCGTGTATAACGAGTTCAATTCGGTCTGTGGCACCGTGTTCGTCTGCGCCTCTACCATGATGCTCACCGAGCTTCTGGATGTGATTGTAAAGACCATCATTATTGCCAGTCTCTGGATCCTTTTGGCAGCCCTGATCGCCGTATATTTTATCAGCGAGAAGATCACCGCGCCTCTGAAGGATATCAGCATGGCGGCGAAAAGCTTTGCCGCGGGTAAATTTGATATTCGCGTTCCCGTGCGGGGGGGCGACGAGATCGCCGAGCTTGCCGTAGCGTTTAATAATATGGCGGAGTCCTTGAACAATTACGATCTGATGCGGAATACCTTTATGTCCAACGTATCCCATGATCTGCGAACACCCATGACCTCTATCGCGGGCTTTGTGGACGGGATATTGGATGGCGTGATTCCCCCCGACAAGCACGAATATTATCTGAAGATCGTCTCGGATGAGGTGAAGCGGCTATCCCGCCTTGTGGCGACTCTGCTGGACATTTCCCGCATTCAGGCGGGAGACCGAAAGTTCACTATGGCGCCCTTTGATATTTGCGAGATGGGACGGCAGATCCTGATCTCCTTTGAAAAGAAGATCAATGAAAAAAATCTGGAGGTATCCTTCGACTGTGACGAGGACAAAATGCTTGCCATAGCGGATCGGGATGCCATTCACCAAATCTTTTACAATCTCTGTGACAACGCGGTAAAATTCTCCTCCGAGGGCGGCATGCTTCGCATTTCCATTTGCCGCGCGAAGGGAAGAAAGCTTTTGATTTCGGTGTACAACGAGGGACAGGGAATCGAGGAGGCCGATCTCCCTTACGTATTCGAGCGGTTCTACAAGAGCGATAAGAGCCGCGGACTGAATAAATCCGGAGTGGGGCTGGGATTGTTTATTGCCAAGACCATTGTGGAGGCGCACGAGGAGCGGATCTGGGTAGAGAGCGAATCCGGTAAGAACTGTTGCTTCAAATTTACGCTATCGGCTGAATAAATTTGTTGCCGCGCGCAAAACAATAGAATAAAGGGGCAGGCATGTCGCCTGCCCTAAATTTTTGGAAGGCGGCGGAACATGAGAAAAAGAAATGAGGATCGGGAGAGGGCAAGGCGAAAGTTCGCGGACGGGGATCTGGCAGATTCCAACGAGCAGGAGCTGGAAAAGACCGATATCGGACGGGGCGAATCGACCGTGAGCGGAAAGGGGGATTCAAAGCCATCAAAAAAAAGGTTGTCGGAGAGAATTCCCCAATCTGTCAGAGAGGAGTCCTCGGAAAACGTTCTTCCCACGCCATGGGAGGAAAATCGTATGATAAGAGCGGAGACAGACACTCCCGATTACACTTCCGCAAAAGAATCCTCAGATGAGAAAGAATTTACAAAATCGAACCGAGAAAAAGGGAAGAAGCGAGCAGGGTTCTTGTGGCGCGCGGTGGCCTTGATGGCGCTCTTCGTGCTCCTTGCCCTGACAATTTTGGCAGGGGCGTACGCGTACAGCGCGCGATGGGAAGAGGAGACACCACCACCCACGGCAGACGACACGGAGGCGGAGACCGCGCCATCCCGCGTGATTTTTGTTCGTCAGGACGGATCGGAGATCGGTAGGTTGACCGCCCCCGAGCTTTACGCCGCCTGTGCCGATACGGTGGTATCGATCCTTACCGAATCCGAGGGGCGAGAGAGTGTAGGGTCCGGATTTTTTTTGCGCTCCGACGGATATATCGGAACGGCGTACCATGTTATAGAGGGAAGCCAAAGTCAGACGGTGGTGCTATCGGACGGAAGCCGATACAACGCAACCTTGGTGGCGGGAAATGCCCTGACTGACCTTGCGCTGTTGAAGATCGAGGGGCAAGGATTCCCCGCCGTTACTCCGGGAGCTTCCTCGGAGCTTTTGGTGGGGGAGCGGGTTTACGCCATCGGAACGCCCGCCTCTTTGGATTATGCGGGGAGCATCTCCTCGGGAGAGGTGTCCTATCTTGGGCGTACCGTGCGAACCTACAGGGAGGACACGGGGGCGCCGGAAAAGAAGATGACTCTGATCCAGACGACCACCCCTGTAAATCGGGGCAACTCAGGTTGTCCGTTGTTTGACGGATACGGGAATCTGGTAGGCATTGTGACCATGCGATTGGGAGACACCTTTGCGGGGATTGGCTTTGCCATTCCCGCCGACGGAGCTCTTCCTATTTTGAACGCGATGATAGAGGGGGCTGCTCTTGACGATGGGCTTCTTTCCTCGGTGGCGGTGAGCGCGCCCAGACTCGGTGTTCTGGGAGAGGCAGACAGCGAGGGCGGGGTCTGTGGAGTTCGGATTGTGGGATTTCCCGAGGGGGAGACGGAGGGACAAGGACTGAAAGCGGGAGATCTGATCTTGCGGATCGACGGCCAGCCCGTATGTACCACAGCACAGATCCAGTATGCCTTGAGGGAGAAGGATCCCGAGGACAAGGTGTCCGTAACCGTGCTTCGGGGCGCGCAGAGCCTGACCTTTGAGATCGTGTTGGGAAAATAGCGGGAAATGTTGTTGAATAATCTCTCAAAAATGAAAAAATCCCTTGCAAAAAGGGCGCGGATGCGGTATAATATATATCTATTATGCCGTCTCCGCGCTTTTTTGTGGGGAGAGGAAAGGAGAACTTGATGACACTGACCTTCTGGGATCTGTTGCTTCGTTTGTTTGTGGCGGCTCTTTGCGGTGGACTCATTGGAATTGAGCGTGGGCGAAAGCGCCGTGCCGCGGGATTCCGAACCCATATGCTAATCTGTATGGGAGCGTCCTTGACTATGGTTTTGAATACATATCTTTCCCTGATGATTTCGGGTGGCGCGTGGGTTATAGATGCTGCCGTTCCCATGCAGACCGACGTTTCCCGTCTGGGTGCGCAGGTCATCAACGGCATCGGCTTTATCGGCGCGGGAACCATCATTGTCACGGGGCGTCAGCAGGTCAGAGGAATGACCACGGCGGCGGGACTTTGGGCTTCTGCCTGTATGGGTCTTGCCATTGGAGCGGGCTTTTACGAGGCGGCGTTGATTGGATGTACCGCCATTATTCTGACGGTGGTGGTGTTTTCCAGGTTGGAGACTTTTATTCTCTCCCGCTCCCGCAACATTAACCTGTTCGTGGAATTTGAGAACGCCGAGGATTTGTCGCTGATCATCGCGCAGATCAAGGAGCAGGACGTTCGAATCTTTGACGTGGAGCTGACAAAATCGGTGGGGGGAGTGTACCCCAACGCTATTTTTACCCTTCAGCTCCCCAAGAAAAAGGCTCATACTGCCGTGATAACGGCGATCGCTCAGGTGGATACGGTTCGTACCATCGAGGAAATTTAAGGAGGAGAGATCATGCTGGAATGTTTGAATTTTTTACGTGACGGAGATCTGGACCTCCTCTCGGTTGCGGTTCGTCTGATTCTCGCCATGGTATGTGGCGGATGTATCGGTCTGGAGCGGGAAAGAAAGCGGCGTCCCGCAGGCTTCCGCACCCATATTCTGATCTGCCTTGGCGCCGCCATGACCACGATGACCAGCCAGTATCTGTCGCTGGAGCTGGGTCTCTATACCGATATGGCGCGTCTTGGCGCTCAGGTGATTGCCGGCATCGGCTTTATCGGCGCGGGTACCATTATTATTACCAAGCGCCGTCAGGTCAAGGGACTGACCACGGCGGCGGGACTTTGGGCGTCTGCCATCGTGGGTCTGTGCTGCGGCGCGGGATTTTTCGAGGGCGCGGTGATCGCCACATTGATCATTCTTCTGGCGGAGCTGGTCTTTGCCCGTCTGGAATACTTTATCGTATCCAACGCCAGAGCCTTTCAGCTTTACGTGGAGTATTCGGACAGCACAGCTCTTGGAAGAGTGATCGATGCCATCAAGAAAAACCATTCCTTTATCGTAGACATGGAGATTTCCAAAAGCGCGGGTACGGAAAGAAATCCTTGCGCAATCTTCTCCATTCGCACGCCCAGAAAGCTGTCTCATCAGGCCTTGATGACCATCATATCCAAGCAGGACGGTGTGGTCTCGGTAGAGGAGCTGTAACGGGAACAGCGGGTAAAAAGAGCAAGACTCGTTTTCGAGTCTTGCTCTTTTTTTATTTCGTTCTCTCAAAAAAGGATAGCACGGCGCTCTCGTAGCCCTCCGCGTCGTAATAGACCGACTGTCCGTGGCAGGCATCGGGGAAGGTCACAAGCTCGACCTTGTCGGGGAGCTTCTTCGCCAGAGCGCGGGACATTTCTATGGGAACGAGAGGATCCTCCTCCCCGTGGAGGATCAGGGCAGAAATCGATCCCTTGCGCAACGCCTCCTCACAGGAGATCTCGCTAAAATCGAAGCCTGCCAAAAGACGGCTCCAAAAATTCATAAAATGAATGGTAGGCAGAGGTGGGAGCCGATGCTTTCGCCACAGATTGTACCGAATGATATCAAAGGGAGAGGAAAATCCGCAATCGCCAACGATTCCCCTGACCTGAGGAGGTAGATCGGTGCTTGCCGACATCAGCACGGTAGAGGCGCCCATGGAAAGGCCGAACAGATAGAGGGGCAGATCAGAGCCAAAGCGGGAGATCGCCGCGGCGCACCAAGGCGTGACATCCAGCCGTTCCTTGGCGCCAAAGCAGATATATTTCCCCTCGCTTTTCTTATGAGAGCGTTGGGTGGCAAGGAGCAAATGGTAGCCCGCCCGATGGAGGAGCATGCTCTGCACCGAAAGATCGCGGCGGCAGGAGGAATGATAGCCGTGCAAAAGCAGAATGACTCCCTCCGCGTCTCCCTCGGCGGGGAGGAGAGAGCCCTTCAGAGTAAGACCGTCGCGAGAGCGAATCGAGATCTCCTCGAAGACTTGGGTGTCAAACCAATCTCGACTTTCCTTCAGAATCCGATATCCTTCGGGGGGCAGAACCGAGCCTCCGCCAAATTCCCGACGGTCGGAGGGATAGTGTTTTCTTCTTTGAATGGTAAATCGAAAGCTGATGTATCCCAGTAGGAGAAAAAAGAAAAAGGGGAGGAGCAGACATCCGCTCACAATCCAAAATACCATAGACGTGCCTCCTTTTGGAGTGATTACCGTTTTTATTGTATCATGTTTTTTAAAAAAATGCAACGCCTTCCGCATGATTTGCCACCGAAAAACAAACCCTAATGACAGAAAGAGCAGAAGGAGTGTAGGATGAAGATGGATACGAGGGGAGGATATATCCGATCAAAGCGGGTTCTGGACGCGGTATGCGCCGCGTGTCTTTTGGTGATTTTGTCCCCTCTGATGCTGATGATCGGACTTGCGGTTTCTCTGACCTCGTCGGGGGGCGCGATTTTTTGTCAGACACGATTGGGAAAAGACGGTGCGCCCTTTTGCTGTTATAAATTCCGAACCATGCGAAGGGATGCTCCTCCCAGCTGTCCCACCGCCCATCTTGCCGATGCCAATCGGTATATTACTCCCGTCGGTCGGTGGCTGAGACGGAGCAGTCTGGACGAGCTTCCTCAGCTTTGGAACGTGTTGCGGGGCGATATGAGTTTGGTAGGACCGCGCCCCTTGATCCCCGAGGAGGGGTGGGTTCATCGCATGAGACACCGAACGGGAGCGGACCGCTTACGCCCGGGGATCACGGGACTTGCTCAAATTCGGGGGAGAGATCTTCTTTGCGATGAGGAGAAGGTTCGTATGGATGCCTGTTATGCCAGAAGGATCTCCTTTCGGACGGACATGAGGATTCTTCTGCAAACCCTCGGACACGTGTCACGGCGCGAGAATATTCGGGAGGGCGAGGTCGAAGCGTAGCGAGGCGCAAATTCAGAAAAAGACCTCTGATGTGATTTTTGTAAAATCCGTCGGGGGTCTTTTTTGGGTAACGATCTTCATATATTGGTAAAAAACGGGAGGGGGGAGTGTGTTGTTTCTCAAACGGCTTTCTTTCATTGTATTGTGCATCGTCTTTCTTTTATGTACCGCCTGCGGTGAAAAAAGGATCGACACAGCGGTGATCCTTGAGGAGCTTCTTGAGGCATCGGGGGAGATCCCTCGGGGAGAGATCTACCGATCGGGTGTCGAGGAGGGAAGCGAGAGCTATCTCTCCCCCACGCTTCGAGACGTTCTTTACGGGGAGGATTCGGCAGAGCTTTTTGATCTTCTGGATGGATATGCCATCTATCTTTCTTCCTTCGCCTATCCTTGCGAGATCGGCGTGCTTTGCGCCAGATCCGCCTCCGACGCCACCTCCATTGCCGCCATGTGCTTGGAGAGGGCAGATACTCTGCGGGTTCTTTTGCGCCAGACCGATTTTCAGGAGATGACCGGATCGATTCGCGTGATCTGCCGCGGCAGACTGGTGATCATGGGATTGGTGGAGGATACGGAGAGCTTTGAGAGGGAAGCGTTGCGCCATTCCGGATAGGTCAGACGAAGAGCCCCCATAGGAAGTATATCACGCCCCAGAGTGCCCCTGCCAGCGTTCCGTAGAGCAGAACGGGACCCGCTACGGTAAAGATTTTGGCGCCCACACCGAGGACCACTCCCTCAGCGCGGCTGTCGATGGCGGGAGACGCCACCGCGTTGGCAAAGCCCGTGATGGGAACCAACGTGCCTGCTCCCGCGAATTTGGCGATACGATCAAACCAACCTACGGCAGTCAGCGCCACCGCCAGAAAAACCAAGGTGACCGAAGAAAGGGTGGAGGCGTCGGTCTTTGTAAACCAGATCCCGTACAGCTCCGAAAAGCCCTGTCCGATGGCGCAGATCAGTCCCCCTACCAAAAAGGCTCGCAGACAGTCGCGGAGCAGGGGGGATTTTGGGGCGTGGGCGGCGGCGTATTTTTTGTATTGCTTTCGATCCAGATTCATATGATTACCTCATCCTTCGTGCTCTTTTACTAATAATCTGTCCCGTCGGCACTTTTTTTATTCTTCTTTTCATTCTTCTCTTTACAATTTTTAAAAAATATTGTATAATAAAAGTAACGAGTGGGAACGCTTCGATTTTTTGGGAACAGAGAGGAATCAGTCATGGCAGATTGGAAGGAAATCCGTACAAGCGCAAAGAAAACCGCGGGCAAGGCGATCAAGAAAACGGGAGAGCTGGCGGACATGGCGAGCATGCACATCCGTCTCAAGGCGCTGGAAGCAAAGAGAGACGCCCAGTATAAGCAGCTTGGTAAGCTTACTTACCGTCAGATGAAAACGGGAGAGTCTCTGGTAGGACAGATCGCGCCTGTGATCGAGAAGCTAGACGAGCTTCGTGAGAAGATCAAGGCTTTGGTTGCCGAGATCGAGGCGGAGAAGGCGGCTCGAAAGGCGAAGAAGGCGGCACAGGAAGACGATGAGACTGCCTCTCCCGAGGAGGACGCTGACGCGACAGAGGAAGAGACCGCGGAGTAAGTGAATCGGAACGAAAAAGAGAACGGCATGTGAGCCGTTCTCCTTTTTTATTTTGTTACAGAGTCTTAACAAATGCCTCGATGCGTTCCAGCGCCTGTGTGATGTGCTTGATGGAGTAGGCATAGGAAATACGGGCAAATTTCTCACCGCCCTTGCCGAACGCCGTACCGGGGACGATCGCGCACTTGTAGTCATAGAGCAGTCGGTTGCAGAATTCCTCTCCCGACAGACCGTAGGTTCCGATCTTGGGGAAGATATAGAACGCTCCCTTGGGCTCAAAGGATTCCACACCAATGCTCTTGAGTCCGTTGTAGATGTAACGGCGCCGACGGTTGTATTCGTCTACCATCATGGCAATATCCTCATCTCCGTTCTTCAGCGCCTCCATGGCGGCAAACTGCGAGGTAGTGGGGGAGGACATGATGCCGTACTGGTGGATCTTCAGCATTTGCTCGGCAATGGGAGCAGGGGCACAAACATAGCCCATGCGCCAGCCGGTCATGGCGTATGCCTTGGAAAAGCCGCTGGCAATGATCGTTCGCTCCCACATACCCTCCAAGGAGGCAATGGAGCAGTGATTGGCGACGGAGGTCAGCTCGGCATAGATCTCATCAGACAAAACCAGAATATTGGTGTCCCGCAGGATTTCGGCAATTTCCTCCAGCTCCTCGCTCGTCATAATCGCGCCCGTGGGGTTGTTGGGATAGGGAAGAACCAGCATTTTGGTTCTGGGAGTGATCAGTGCCTTCAAGGCTTCGGGATCAATTTTGAACTCGTCCTCAAATTTCGTTTCCAGAATCACGGGCACACCTCCCGCCAGCTTGACCAGAGGAGCGTAGCAAACGAAGGAGGGGGTGGGAACGATAACCTCATCACCCGTTTCGATGACCGAGCGGAAGGCAATATCAATGGCTTCACTGCCTCCTATGGTGACGATCACCTCTCTTGTGGGGTCATAGGATACGTTAAAGCGGCGGCTCATATAGCGGCAGATCTCTCCGCGGAGCTCTGCAAGTCCCGCATTGGCGGTATAGTAGGTTCTGCCTCGCTCCAGACTCTCAATACCCGCCTCGCGGATATGCCAAGGGGTCTGGAAATCGGGTTCGCCCACGGTTAGTCCCACCACGTCCTGCATGGTGGACATCAGGTCAAAAAATTTACGGATACCGGATTTTTCGGTATTCACTACGGTTTTAGAAAGTGCTTTGGAATAATCGATCATCAGCTTAAGGTTCCTCTCTCGTCTTGCTCGGGCGTCTCGT
>JAZNDP010000128.1:0-35680 GCA_045588165.1 Eubacteriales bacterium
GTAGGTCACCATCACCGCCGCCAGAATCAGCGCCACGGAGGACAGCAAAAAGACCGAAAGAGGGATTTTCTTTTGTTTTTTCGGAGAGGGAGGGATCTCCTCCATCAGGGAATCGGGCATGGTAAATCTTACCTCCGCTCCGTCCTCTCCCACCGCCTCGGATCCCTTCGGATCCTCGGGCAGATTTACGTTGGGTTCATCAGACATGTTCAAATTTCTCCTTCACAAAATGATACGCATAGAATACGGAAAAATCCAATGTCATCATTCAAAATCGGTCAAAGTCGGGTTTGACACGCTGAAGCGGAATACCCGACGGGCGGGTATTCCGCAATCATACAATCAGAATTTAACAGGCTTGGAGTCCAGATATTTTCTTACCATCAGCGCCACCTTAAAGGTAATGGCGTGCTCAAACTCGCGGAGATCCAGTCCCGTGAGCTTGCGGATCTTCTCCAGACGGTAAACCAGCGTGTTTCTATGTACGAACAGCTTACGGGAGGTCTCGGACACGTTCAGATTGTTCTCAAAGAAGCACTGAATGGTCATCAGAGTCTCGCGGTCAAGGGAATCCAGAGATCCCTTCTTGAACACCTCCTGCAAGAACATCTCACACAGGGTGGTGGGCAGCTGATAGATCAGTCTGCCGATGCCCAGATTCTCGTAGCTGACGATATTCTTCTCGGTCTCAAAGACCTTGCCGACCTCCAGCGCCACCTGCGCCTCCTGATATGCCTTTGCCAGATCCTTGATGTTCTCCACCATGGTGGAAATACCGATGACCACCTTGGTATAAAACTCGCTGGACAGAGTGTCGGCAATGTTGGTGGCGATCTTTTCGATCTCCTTCATCTCGGTTCCCGCCTTCAGCTCCTTGACCAGCACGATATCGTGCTCGCCCACGCTGATGACGTAGTCCTTGGACTTGTCGGGGAACATATTCTGGAGCATCTCAAAGGGCATCATGTCGGTCTTGCCGAAGAACTTGATCAGGAAGACCACGCGAAGCTCCTCGGTATTGAAATGAAGCTCCTTGGATTTGATATAAATATCGCTGGGCAGAATATTATCCAGAATGATATTCTTGATAAAGGAGCCCTTGTCGTACTTTTCATCGTACAGGCTCTTGATATTGCCGAGAGATACGGCAAGAAGCTTAGACATCTTCTCCGCCATCTTATCCTCGCCCTCAACGAACACCACGTACTCGTTCTTCTGACCCGCGCCCATGTAGCGATAGGTATAACCGCCAACCGTCATAAATTCGGTGGAGAAGGAAAGCTCCTCCCGCACGCCCTGACGGATATCGCCCATTTTGCCAAGATCAGAGCAGGAGATTACCACGCCGTTCTCATCGATCACGCCGATCACACGGTCAAACGCGTCCTTCATCTGATAAATCACGCCCTGAAACAATCTGTTAGACATAGGTTTTTATCCTCTCAAAATTGATTTTTGAAGCAAAATTGTATATACTACCCTATATTGTACACTATTTTTTGTGATTTTTCAATAGCCTTTTGATAATTTTTAATAATTTTTAACAATTTTTTTGTACGGAATTTAGACAAGAATCAATTTCCCGCTCACAAAATCCCCAATTCGGTTGCCAGACAAAGGCAGGAAAGCACGAATACAGGGGCGGTTTCGGTGCGCAAAATGCGCGCGCCAAGACCCGTACGGCACAGTCCCGCGCCCGTAGCTCTCTCCGCCTCGGATACCGAGAAGCCTCCCTCGCTTCCGATGACCACGGAGATCTCCTTCCCCCGCAGATCTCCCGCCTCTCGCAGGATCTCCCCCAGAGGTCTTGTGCCCTCTCCCTCGTAGCAGAACAGACAGAGGTCGCTCTCGGCGGCAAGAGACAGCATCCTCTCAAAGGATACGGTAGGGCTAACGGCAGGGATCACGCTTCTGCCGCACTGCTTTGCCGCCTCGGCGGCAATTCTCCCTCTCCGCTCGGTCTTTCTCTCCTCCGCCTCGGGTTTCATGCGCACCACGCATCGCTCACTCTCAAAGGGGATCACCTCACCGACACCGCACTCCACCGCCTTCTGGATTACCGTGTCCAGCTTGTCGCCCTTGGGGAGCGCCTGAAACAATCGGATACGGCAGGGAGGCTCGGTTTCCGATTCTCTGATTTCCGTAACGGTGACCGTCACCGCCCGATCCTCGTCAAAGGCGGCAATGACGCAGTCGTATTCTCTTCCCCGCATATCGCACACGGTCAACCCGTCTCCCACCGCCATGCGAAGGGAACGGGCAATATGGTGAGCGTCGGATCCCGTCAGCAGGATCTCGCCCTCGGATATCTGATCGTCTCTGACAAAAAATCTGGGCATATTCATCATCCTTATATTTCAAACGTAATGGGACGCACAGCGTCCGCCCCCATTATACCACGAAACCCACTCCTTCGCAAGAGGAATCCCGTATTTTTTTGTCGAACGATTTTCGGGAAAATATGTTTCCTTTTCGACTATCCCTCCCGATACGCAGTAAAGATAATAATAGGACCGTTTGATTCTTTTCCTTGATAGCGACCACGAAATTCATCAGAAAGGACGTACCGCCATGCACCAACGCAAGGACTTACAAGCAGAGGAATTTCGTCGGGACGGGGAACTCTCCCTGACGGGGGGGCAGAATACTCTGCTGACCCTTTTTTCCACCGTCACTCTTTTTTCTACCGTCCTGGCGATGCTATGTATCCTGCTCTATTTTTTATACGCCCTCGCCTCTCACTATCACGGGATCGATTCCCACCGATGGCTCTTGGATACTTTTTCGGATTTCGTTTCCATCATGTACGCCTCTCTTTCCGACAGTCCCTACGTGGAATACGGATCCTCCTATCCGCCCCTTGCCATCATGGCGCTGTATCCCTTCGCCCTGCTCTGCCGCGGCGTATTCGACAGTTATCCCTATCTTGACCACTACGATATCATTGAGCTGACCTCTCATGTGATCCTCCATCCCTCCTTTTGGGTATCTCTGACACTTTTTTTCCTGATCTCCGCGACCCTGATCCTCTATCTTTCACGAAAGCTCTGTCCCGTGGCGCGAAAACCCTCCTTTATGATCATGATAACCGTTCTTTTTTCCGCCCCCTTCGTCTATACCGTCATGCGGGGAAACACCACCTATTTCGCGCTGATCCTTCTGCTGCTGTTTCTTTTTCTCTACGAGCATCCCAAGGCGTACCTTCGGGAGATCGCCTATCTTTGTCTTGCGGTGGCGGGCGTCATGAAGATCTATCCTCTCTTTTTCGGCGTCTTCGTCCTCAAAAAAAGGAGTTTTTTTGCCGCGGGTCGCATCGCGCTTTATACCGTTTCCTCCTTTTTTCTCTCCTTTCTCCTATTCCGAGGTTCCCTCGGGGAGCTTCCCAATTTCCTGATGCATCTCGGATATTTCGCCTCCAACGGAGAGAGACTCCTTTCCATGAAAAACATATCTTTTCCGTCTATGCTTTACAAAGCCTTTTATCTTTTCTCTCCCTCCGCCGCCGACCCCCCCGCCTTCTCTGTCATTTGCACCGCGGCTCTGCTGACTCTGTTCCTCTTATCCGCCGTCGCGGCATCGGTCACACGCTCCACCCTGTCCCGTTCGGTCATTTGCGCCGCCGTGGTGATTCTCATTCCAACCGTCTCTTATTTTTACGTTCTCATCTTTATTTTGATTCCCTTTCTCGTATTCCTTCGGGACTTTGAAAAAATCGGCCGCGCAAAGCAAAGGATCTACGCGTCCCTGCTGCTCTTTCTTTTCTTCACCCCCGCCCTCCTTCCTCAATGCTTTCTTTTCCATGGATTGGCGGTGCTTCTCATGCTCCTGTGGGAGCTGACGACGGTGGTGGGCGGAGAGATCCTGCCCCGCCTTCGAAAAAGAGGGGATCGGTTTTCATAATCCCCGCCCGCGTGTAACCGTCGAATCGAAACGGGACGGGATACCCGTCCCCTACAAACAATGACCGAAGGTGTCATTCTGAGCGTGGGAATGACAAGGGAGTAGAGAAACAAAGAGTCGAAGAATCCTTTCGCCGAAGGCGAAACCACTCGCTTTTGTGGGTTCGCTTCCCCCCTCCTTTGCTTATGGTTTTTCGCTTTGCGAAAAAAGATCCTTCGATTCCTTTGTGTGCCGTTCCCCCCGCATAGACCACGGCTCAGGATGACAAATTTCTTACGGCTCTGCGCATGCAAGCCTTCCTCCGAGAGGGAGGTGGATTTTGCAAGGCAAAAGACGGAAGGAGCCCCCGAGCACAAAGGGATATGTGTAGCCATATGGCGAGAAATGAACCATCCTTGCCGCATGCTCCTTCAGTCACCTATCGGTGACAGCTCCCTCCCGGAGGGAGCCCTTCAGTTTGTTTACGCTCACTGCGGGACGGGAAATCCGTCCCCTACAAATCACCGTCAAGCAAGACGGAGAATGAATCCTCATTCTCCGTTTTTGGCTTTTTTATTGACATCCGCGGGTTTCCGTTGTATAATAAATAAAACAGATTTCCATATCATCCAAGGAGATATCCATGAATATTTTGAATTTCGGCTCCCTGAATATCGACTGCGTTTATTCGGTGGAGCATTTCGTACGAGCGGGAGCGGAGGTCACCAATGGCAAGACTCCTGCCGAGGCGCTGAAGCTTTCCTCCGCCGCCTCCATCACCGTTTCCCGCAAGGGAGCCGCCCCCTCGATCCCCACGCGGGACGAGGTGCTTTCCTCGGGAAAGCTTTGAGCCGATGAAGAATCAGACGATACTCCACCCCGATGCCATCCCCCCGCTGCTGGACTGGTACCGTACCCATCGCAAGCCGCTCCCTTGGCGGGAAAATAAAGACCCTTATCGGATCTGGCTCTCGGAGATCATGCTCCAGCAGACAAGGATCGAGGCGGTCATTCCCTACTATCACCGATTTCTCGCGGAGGCGCCTACGGTGGAAGCCTTGGCGGCTCTGTCCGACGAGCGGCTGATGAAGCTGTGGGAGGGACTTGGCTATTACAGTCGGGCAAGAAATCTGAAAAAGGCGGCGCTGTCGGTAGTGCGTGACCACGGCGGCTCTCTGCCCCGTGACTTCTCCTCTCTCCGCGCCCTTTCGGGGGTGGGAGATTATACGGCGGGCGCCATCGCCTCCATTGCCTTCGGGCTCCCCGAGCCCGCGGTGGACGGAAACGTGTTGCGGGTGATCATGCGCCTCAGCGGCAGAGCGGACGATATTGCCCTTGCCGCCACGAAAAAGACGGTCACCGAGGCTCTGCGCGCCATCTACCCCTCGGGCGACGAGGCGGGTGAGCTGACCGAGGGTCTGATGGAGCTTGGAGAGCATATCTGTCTGCCAAACGGAGCGCCCAAGTGCGAGATCTGTCCGTGGCGCGACCGTTGCGTTGCCAACCGAGAGGGCAGACAGACAGAGCTGCCGAAAAAGAGTCCAAAAAAAGAAAAACGGCAAGAAGCGCTCACCGTTCTTTTGCTGATAGCGGGGGGGAAAGTGGCTCTTGCCAGGCGCCCCGACACGGGACTTCTGGCGGGCATGTGGGAGTTCCCCAATCTGGCGGGAACCCACTCCCCCGAAGCCGTGGACGCCTTTTTGCGGGAGCAAGGACAAGTCCCCCTTTCCGTAAGGCAAGGAATTTCCGCCACCCACATTTTCACTCACGTGGTATGGAATATGTCGGGGGCGGTCGCCACCTTCGAGAAGCCCTTTGGAGAATTTCTCTGGGTATCCGCGGAGGAGCTGGAACACGATGTGGCAATCCCCACCGCGTTCCGCGCTTACACAAAGGAATTTTTGAAGCATCAATAAAAAGGGCGTACGATCCGATTTTGGGATCGTACGCCCTTTTTATTGCGCAGGATTATTCCTCCTGCCTCCGCTTTCGTCTCATTCGGTTCAGGTGCCGCTCGAAGCTGCCCGATGAGATAAACTCCGCAAGAATATACTGATCCATCACGGGCACCGTGCAGGAAAACTGCCCCAGCTTCTCCTCGTACACCCGATCCAGCGCCTCGGGCAGAATCATGTACCCGATTCGCATGGCGGGAGACAGACTTTTGGAAAAGGTGTTGAGGTAGATCACCCGCCCCGCCCGATCCATGGAATACAGGGATTCGATGGGATTACCCGGCAGGAAAAACTCACTGTCAAAATCGTCCTCCAGAATGTAGTTTCCCGTTTTCTCCGCCCAAGAGAGGTACTCATACCGTCTCGCAGCCGAGGTGGTCACCCCCGAGGGATAGCTGTGAAAGGGGGTCACGTGAAGCAGATCAAACCGATTGTTCCAAAGAGCTTCGGGCTCGATTCCCTCCCGCCCCATCTTTAGAGGGCAGACCTCCACGCCCATTCCTCCATAAACCGACGGGATCTGCTCATAGCAGGGCTCCTCGATTCCCACCACACGCTCTCTGCCAAGGAGCTTGATCGCCGTCTCATACAGCTGCTCCGCTCCCGATCCGATGACGATCCTCGCGGGCTGGGCATGCATGCCCCGATACCGCGCCAGATAATCCGCAAGGGCATTTCGCAAAACGGCGCAACCGCGACCGGGTGACTTTTCAAAAAGTCTGCTCCCCTGCTCGGTAAGTACACGGCGGACGGTCTTGAACCAAACCGAGTACTCAAAATCTCCCCCCTCGCACGCCGACTGCTCCTCCAGATACCGAAGCCTCTCTCTGCTCTCCAGCACCCGCTCCGCCGAAAGCCGCTCCATGCGGCAAACGGTATAGCCGCTCCGCTCCCGTGAGGTGATATAGCCCTCGTCCTGCAGCATGCCGTACGCCCGCTCCACCGTCACGGCGCTGCACCCAAACCGATCCGCCATCACGCGCTTGGACGGAAGCTTTTGATGGGCGGGGTATTCCCCCTTCAGAATTTTTCCCTTGATCTCCCGATAGAGACGATTATACTTTTTTTCCATCTGATATGTAAAAAATATCCCTTTCTGATTATTTACATAAGGTCACATTTGTATTATACTATAAAAAAAAACACTTGTAAAGGGGATTTTTTATGTCTTACAAAAGAATTTTAACCATTCAAGATATTTCCTGTGTGGGTCAGTGCTCCCTGACGGTAGCGCTTCCCATTATTTCCGCCTGCGGCATTGAGACTGCCGTGCTTCCCTCCGCCGTGCTCTCCACCCACACCGCGGGATTTTCGGGCTACACCTTCCGTGACCTCACCGAGGATATGCCCGCCATTCGGGATCATTGGAAAAAGGAAGGCATTACCTTCGACGCCATCTACACGGGATATCTGGGTAGCGCTCGGCAGATCGAATACGTGGAATCGATCATTGATTCCTGCTCTGCCGCGGGCAGTGTTGCCGTGATCGATCCCGCCATGGCGGACAACGGCAAGCTCTATCCCGGCTTTGACATGGCGTTTGTGGAAAACATGAAGCGGCTGTGCGGAAAGGCGGATTACGTGGTTCCCAATATGACCGAGGCGTGCTTCCTGACGGGGATCGAATACAAAACCGAATACGACCGCGCTTACGTGGATTCCCTGCTGAACGGGCTGATCGCTCTTGGCGCCAAGAACGTGATCTTTACGGGAATCTCCTACACCGAGGGCAAGACGGGCGTGGTTGTTTTCGAGAATGGCGAATACGCCTATTATGAGCACGACAAGCTTCCCAACAGCTGTCACGGCACGGGAGACTCTTACGCCTCCGCCTTTGTAGGCGCGCTTCTTCGCGGAAAGTGTGCCTACGATGCCGCAAGAATCGCCGCCGACTTTACCGTGGAGTGCATCAAGGAGACCGCTAAACTGGAGGGACACTGGTACGGCGCCGCCTTCGAGCCCGCTCTCGGTAAGCTGATCGAGATGCTCAAATAAGGGGACGCGATTTCTTGAGGGGACTTTTTGGAAAAAGTCCCCTCAAACTCCCCAAAAACTTTTAACGTTTTTGGTTGAAGGTATCCATTGAGACGACCTTTCTATTCCTTGTGGATAACCGTTCGTCATTATTTTTTCTAATGTAAAAACCGCTCGGACCCTACGTCCCGAGCGGTTTTTGTATTGCTTCGCATCCAAATTCATCGGGACGAAGGGTCCGATGAATTTTTTCCTTCAAACAAAAACAAAGACAATCCCAATCACACAACAAATAGAAAGGTCGCCTTAAGTTATTCCATTCATCAAAAACGTTGAAGGTTTTTGAAAGGAGTTTGAGGAAAACTTTTTGCAAAAAGTTTTCCTCAACGCATCCCCGCATCCCAAACCCGTCGAGGACGTAGGGTCCGACTGGTTTGTTCCTCAAAAAGAAAACAAGGACGACTCTAATCACACAACAAATAGAAAGGTCGCCTTAAGTTATTCCATTCGCCAAAAACATTGAAAGTTTTTGGGGGAGTTTGAGGGGGACTTTTGCAAAAGTCCCCCTCAAAAAAATTGCATCCTTTTATCCTACGCCTTCATCACAACCAGAGCGCACCAGCCGTTTTCCTCGACGCGCTGAGCGATACGGAATCCGTTCTGCTCGAAGCAGGAAACCACGTCCTCGGCGCGTTCGGTAATGATGCCCGAAGCCAAAAGGATGGTCTGATCGTCCATCAGCTCGCCCACGTCGGGGGTCATACGAATAATAATATCGGCAACGATATTGGCGCAAACGATCCGATAGGGCGCCTGCGTTTTGTCCACATGCTTCAGCAGATCAGAGACGTCGCAGGTCACCTGCTTCTCCAAGCCGCTGTCCTTGATATTCTCTCTCGCCACCTTGACGGCAACGGGGTCGATATCATACGCCTTACAAGAACCGGCTCCAAGCTTTGCGGCGCAGATTGCCAGAATACCGCTGCCGCAGCCCACGTCAAGAACCGTATCTCCCGCCTTGACGTGCTGTTCCAGCAGCCCAATCACAAGACGCGTGGTCTCATGGGTTCCCGTTCCGAATGCCATTCCGGGATCCATGCAAACCACCACGTCGTCGGGGCGAGCATCGTACTTCTCCCACGCGGGAACGATCACTACACGCTCGCCGATGCGGATCGGCTTATAGTAGGCTTTCCAGGAGTTTGCCCAATCCTCCTCGCACACCCCACTGATGCTCTTCTGCGCGTCGATACCGAGGGTATTCAAGCGCTCCCGAAGGTGGGCGACGGTATCGCTGACGCCGCCGTCGGCGGGCAGATAGACGCTGACACTGGCAATGGTCTTGTCGGCGTTCAGAATCGACTCGTCGATCAGGTCGCCGTAGCAGGTCTTCAGGTCAATATCGCTGTAATCCTCGATCTGCAGATAATTGGAGATCATGTTCATCACGGCGCACAGCTCATCCAGAAGCTCCAGCTTCACGGTCACCTTGATCTGTGTCCATTCCGCAACCGTGCCCCAATCCTCACAGGTATAATCCTTGTCCATTTTCTTCTCCAAAGCCTTTATTTTTTATCGAAAATCTTTTTGAAAAATCCCGTCTTTTTGCTGTAATTGCTCTCACCGCAAGCGTCGGCAAAGGCGCGCATATGCTCCTTTTGCTTCTCACTCAGGCTCTTGGGGATCTCCACGTTGACCGTAAAGATCAGATCTCCCCGACGGTTCGAATTATTTACGTAGGGGATACCCATCTGCCGCAAGGTAAACCGCGCTCCCGGCTGGGTTCCCTCGGGAATCGTAAAGCTTTGATTCCCTTCCAGAGTGGGCACGTCGATCTCGGCACCCAGGGTTGCCTCGGCTACCGTCAGCGGAATCTCACAGTACAAATTGTACCCATCCCGCTCAAAGAACGGATGTCTCTTGACCGCCACCGTAATGATCAGATCGCCCGAAGGTCCGCCGTTCCGTCCGTCACAGCCCTGCCCCCGCAGAGCGATCCGCTCTCCGTCGTCAATACCCGCGGGAATGTTGACGCTCAGTTTCTTGTTGACCTTCACGTAACCCGTTCCGCGACAGCCCGAGCAAGGGGTCTTGATGATCTTACCCGTTCCCCGACAGCTGTCACAGGGAGCGGTAGACTGGAACGCCATACCTCCGATTCTCTGGGTCACACGCCGCTGACCGGAGCCTCCGCAGACCGTACAGGTCTCCGCGTGTGTTCCCTTCGCCGCGCCGCTTCCTCCACACTCGTCACATTTCTGGATCCTGTGGTAAGCAATATCCTTTTTGACGCCAAACGCCGCCTCCTCAAAGGTCACGCTTACCCGAACGCCAACGTCATCCCCTCTGGTGGGAGCGTTTCTTCTCTGGGTACTCGATCCGCCAAAGCCGCCTCCGAAAAAGCTGCCGAAAATATCGCCCAGATCTCCGAAATCCCCAAAGCCGCCAAATCCTCCGCCAAATCCGCTGCCGCCGGCGCCCGGCTCAAAGGCGGCATGGCCGAACTGGTCGTACTGCGCCCGCTTGTCCGAATCGGACAGCACGGCATACGCCTCGTTGACCTCCTTGAATTTCGCCTCCGCTTCCTTGTTGTCGGGATTCATATCGGGATGGTATTTTTTCGCAAGGGTTCGGTACGCCTTTTTGATCTCCGCTTCGCCCGCTCCCTTGGAAACACCCAACACCTCGTAGTAATCTCTTTTTTCTGCCATTGTTGCTCCTTCAACGTCGGGGATGCCCCGTCCACGTCTCCATTTCTAAATACGCCTTTGAGGGAAAGGACAGCGCTGTCCTTTCCCTCTTTGACTGTACGAACTTACTCGTTCGTCTTATCCTCGTAATCGGCGTTGTAGTAGGTTCCGTCGCCGCCTGCGTTTCCTGCGTCCGCGCCTGCGTCAAAGCCCTGACCCTGAGCGCCTCCCTGCTGCGCATACAGCTTCTCGGAGAGAGCGTAGAACGCCTTTTCCAGCGCCTCGGTGTCTGCCTTGATCGCCTCGGTGTCGCCGCCCTGAATGGTGGTCTTCAGCTTCTCGATGGCATCCTTTACGGGAGCCTTGTCATCGTCGGACAGCTTATCGCCAACCTCACCCATGGTCTTTTCCGCCTGGAACACCATGGAATCGGCGCGGTTCTTCACCTCAACCGCCTCTTTTGCGCGTCTGTCCTCCTCGGCAAACATCTCCGCGTCCTTCACCGCCTTCTCGATGTCCTCCTTGGACATGTTGGTGGAGGAATGAATGGTCACGTTGGTCTCCTTGCCCGTGCCAAGATCCTTGGCGCTGACGTTTACGATACCGTTGGCGTCAATGTCGAAGGTAACCTCGATCTGGGGTACTCCGCGGGGAGCGGCGGGAATGCCGTCCAGCACGAAGCGTCCGAGGGTGGTATTGTGAGCAGCCATATCTCTCTCGCCCTGCAGCACGTGGATCTCAACCGAGGTCTGACCGTCTGCGGCGGTGGAGTAAACCTGACTCTTCTTTACGGGAATGGTGGTGTTTCTGTCAATGATTCTGTTGAACACACCGCCCAAGGTCTCGATACCGAGAGACAGAGGAGTTACGTCCAGCAGGAGCAGATCCTTGACGTCGCCGCCAAGCACACCGCCCTGAATTGCCGCTCCGATGGCAACGCACTCGTCGGGGTTGATTCCCTTGAAGGGCTCCTTGCCAAGGAACTTCTTAACAGCCTCCTGTACGGCGGGGATTCTGGTAGATCCGCCTACGAGGAGAACCTTGTCGATCTCGGATACGTTCAGACCGGCATCGCGAAGGGCGTCTCTGGTGGGAACCATGGTTGCCTCTACGAGATCGGCGGTAATGC
This sequence comes from Eubacteriales bacterium, assembly GCA_045588165.1. GTDB lineage: Bacteria > Bacillota > Clostridia > Oscillospirales > CAG-272 > HGM12713. The sequence goes on from JAZNDP010000128.1 coordinate 11,628, forward strand.
GGTCAAACTCCGCTCTGGTGAGGGTCGCGTCAAAGTGGAGAGGACCTGCCGCGGTTGCGGTAATGAAGGGCAGGTTGATGTTGGTGCTTGCCATACCGGACAGCTCGATCTTTGCCTTCTCTGCCGCTTCCTTCAGTCTCTGCATGACCATCTTGTCGTTCCGCAGATCGACCCCGTTCTCCGCCTTGAAGCGATCCGCCATCCAATCAATCACTCTCTGGTCGAAATCGTCTCCGCCCAGACGGTTGTTACCCTTGGTTGCCAGAACCTCGAATACGCCGTCAGAGATCTCCATGATGGACACGTCGAAGGTACCACCTCCCAAGTCAAACACCATGATCCGCTGATCTGCTTCCTTATCCATGCCGTAAGCGAGGGCTGCGGCGGTAGGCTCGTTGATGATACGGAGAACCTCCAGACCCGCGATCTTACCCGCGTCCTTGGTTGCCTGTCTCTGGGCGTCGGTGAAATATGCGGGAACGGTGATAACCGCCTGCGTTACCGCGCTTCCCAGATATGCCTCGGCATCCGCCTTCAGCTTCTGGAGCACCATAGCGGACAGCTCCTGAGGCGTGAAGTTCTTACCGTCGATTGCCTTCTTATAAGAAGAGCCCATCTCACGCTTGATACTGATCACGGTACGGTCGGGGTTGGTGATCGCCTGACGCTTTGCCACCTGACCTACCATTCTCTCGCCCGTCTTGGTGAACGCCACCACGGGGGGAGTCGTTCTGGCTCCTTCGGGGTTGGGGATCACGATGGGCTCACCGCCCTCAAATACCGCTACGCAAGAGTTGGTCGTACCTAAATCTATTCCAATAATTTTTCCCATGATAAATTCCTCCTTATGGGTTCTTAAAAAATTTCTTTATTTATAATCCAATATTATAAATCCTTGTCAGTTTGCCACCTTAACCATGGCATAGCGAAGCACGCGGTCGCCCTTGATATAGCCCTTCATCAGGACCTCTACCACTTCGCACTCTCCGTACTGCTCGTCGTCTACGTGCATCACCGCGTTGTGCAGATTGGGATCGAAGGGCTTTCCAAGTGCCTCGATCTCGGTAACACCCAGCTTTGCCAGAGTCTCCGAAAAGCTCTTGAGCACCATCTCCAGTCCCTTACCGACAGCAGATTCCGCAACCTCTGCGGTATTGTACTGCGCTGCCCGCTCCAGATTATCAAGAATGGGTAGGATCTGTGTGAGAACCTCGGCACAGGAATCGGCATAAATGCCCTCCCGCTCCTTGGCGCTTCTCTTTCTGAAATTATCGTACTCGGCGCACACACGCAGAAATTTTTCGTTGGCTTCCGCCAGAGCGGTGTCCTTCTCCGCAAGCGCCTTTTTGACCTCATTTAGCTCACTTTCCAGCTTTTTGTACTTTTTCTTCTCGCCGCGAGTATGCTTTTCCTCCTCTTCGGGAGTTTCCTCCGCGAAGGATTCGTCCCGTGCCTCGGCAGTTGACTCCGCTTCGGCTTCCGCCGTCTCTTCGGTGATCTCCTCGACGATCTCCTCGGCGGCGTTCATTTTATTCTCCTCCATCCTTTTCTCCTTTTCCTGCGATGGTATTTTGCGCGGGTATCTCCGAGCCGATCATGCCGGAAATATTTCCGACCAGATCGTCGATGGTCTCGAGCACCTGCTTATAATTCATTCGTCTCGGTCCCAGAACGCCGATCACGCCTACGGTCCGACCGTTTTTCTTGATGGGCTTGAACACCAGAGCCGAATTGTTCATTACCTTCACGGGGCTTTCCGATCCAATGAGCACGTTGATCTCATCGCTGTCCGCCCCGGATACCAGATCCAGAATCTCGTTCTGATCCTCTAAGGTTCCCAGAAGCTGTCCGAATTGCTGTGTATCCGAGTATTCGGGGTAGTTGAGCAGTCGGTTGACACCCGCCAGCCTCATTTCACCGCCGTCGATCTCGTTCATGACCTCCCAGACGCACTTTACCGCGGGATTGACCAGATACGCCCCGTCTCCCATGGCATTTTCCAGCTCCATAATAATCGGAAGGGTGATCATATCCGCGCCCTTGCCGCAAAGATTTTCGTTCAGAAGCTCGGCAAGTCTCCGCAAAAGCTCGGGAGTAGCCTCTCCGGGGGCTTTGACCTTTTTGGTCTTCACCGTACCTCCCGACGTGATCATCACCATGGCGAACTGCTGCCCGTCGATGGAAATGAGCTCAAATTTTGACATGGTCACAGAGGACGCCTTGGGCTTGATGGCAATACCGGTGTAATTGGTCATGCTGGACGCCAGCCGCGATGCCGTATCCAAGATCTGATCGATCTCCGCCATCTTTGCCTTGAGAAGCTGATTGATCTGCACCACCTCGCGGGTGGTCTTGGCATATTGCTCGACCAGAGTATCGACGTAGAAGCGGTATCCAAGCTCACTTGGCACTCTTCCCGCCGAAGTGTGAGGCTGTACCAGATATCCCATCTGCTCCAGCTCCGCCATCTCGTTTCGAATGGTTGCCGAGGAACAGGTGAGCAGATTGCTCTGCATGATGGACTTGGAGCCAACGGGCTCTCCGCCTTCAATATGCGCCTCCACAAGGGATTTCAGGATCAGCTTTTTTCTCTCGCTCAGCTCCTGATTCTTTTTATTCACCTTGACCGCCTCCCTTCGAGCCTTCTTTGCGGTTTTAGCACTCATTTTTCGCGAGTGCTAACTCACTGATACAATTTTCTCACTTTTCCCCTCTTTTGTCAAGGGCTTTTCAAAAGTTTTTTGTTAATTATTTGTGAACAGTGCTAATGGGGTTTTTATACCGTTAGTATACTTCCGCTCCCTATTTTTCATTCTTGCCTTTCAAACGATACCACTCGCTTTTTTCTTTCCGATCGTAGGGGACGGGTTTCCCGCCCCGTTGTAACGCGAAGTTTCCTTCGTATATCGCGGGGCGTCGAGGACGTCGCCCCCTACGGTATAATTTTATTGCGGTGCGCATAGTAACAAAAAGCCTTCCCTTGTAAGGGAAGGTGGATTTTGCGAAGCAAAAGACGGATGAGTAGTTTTTTTCCGTCTACAACTCCTCATCCGTCGTTCGCTTACGCGTCCGACACCTTCTCCCACCGGAGAAGGCTTTTGATTTCTTTGCGTTATTTCCCCCTTCCGATCGTATGGGACAGATCGTCCGTCCCATAGCAAACGAGAAGTAACAAAAATATAAAAAGAGGAAGGCTTTAGAGCTTCACTCTAAAGGACAGTTATACAAGAATGCGGTATATCTCGAAAGAGATATGCCGTATTTTGCTTTTGTGTCCACAAATGCAGTGCTTGCCAGGAAAATTAGCGGATAAAATCCGTGATAGCTTAGCGGGAAAATTCTCATATATGATTCGAAGATTTAACCTTCCAATAAAGTATTTAAGGATGCTTTGATAAAAACCTTGTTTCTAATGTGTAGGTGTAAAATATCTACGATTTGTGGAGTTCTTTTGTCGAGTATACAAAAAGTAGGTTGAAAAAGCAGAAGTTTTATGGTATGATTGCTATACAGGAAGCTATATCGAGGAGTTAAGTGATGCAAGAGACAAAAAATGTTGCACAAATTATCGCAAGAAACATACGCACGAGAAGAAAAGAACTAAAAATGACTCAAAATCGATTAGCCGATCTTCTCGGATATTCAGCCAAAGCCGTAAGCAAATGGGAAAGCGGAGCTGGCGCACCGCCGACAGTGATTCTCCCAAGGCTTGCGCAAGTGCTTCAAACGAATTTGGACACCCTTATGGAAGACATCTCCGGTCAAATGTTTTATCTCGGTATTGATGGCGGCGGCACGAAAACCGAATTTGCGCTTGCCAATTCGGACGGAAATATAATAAAGTCCGTATGTCTCGGAACATCGAATCCAAGCGACATCGGAATCGAAAACGCACTCAATGTATTGAGGGCGGGCATAATTGAGGTCTGTGGAAATGTTCCAAAAAATAATATCTCCGTGTTTGCGGGTCTTGCGGGTGGCACTACCGACGGTATATATGAGCAAATATCGACCTTTTTATCAAGATTCGGCTTTGCAGAAGCCAAAAACGGAAGTGATGCTTTGAACGCGGTTTCGGCAAGCCTTGGGGATGCAGACGGCATTTCCGTTATCATGGGAACGGGTAGCGTGACGTTTGCTCAGGCAAACGGAGAAACGCACCGTGTCGGAGGCTACGGTTATCTGCTTGGCGATGCGGGAAGCGGATTTTCGCTCGGGCGCGAGGCGATACTCGCGGCGCTCTGCTTTGAGGATGGAAGCGGAGAGGAAACGGCGCTTTACGAGGCGGTACGAAAAAAATGCGGTACGGAAACCGTTCTCGATTCGCTTGGTAAATTCTACAACGGCGGCAAGCGCGAGATCGCGCAGTATGCGCCTCTTGTTCTGAATGCATATGCAGACGGTGATAATGTAGCTAAAAGGATACTATTTGACAATCTCGAAAAGGTCGCTCAGACAATTCGCGGCGCATCAAAGCATCTGCCGAACACAAAAGAGCCTATACGAGTCGTTCTCTGCGGTGGACTCTGTACAAAGGACGATATTATATATCACGCGCTTTGCGAGGCAATTGCAAAAGAAAATTATTCCATAAGCATTTGCGAGCATCCTTTGATCTTCGGCGCGCTCAGACTTGCGGGAATGAGATAACATCTACGAAAAAATTAAAATACAGGAAAAAGATCATGTTAAAAACAGAAATGAGAAATCCAAGCACCACCCATATCGACCGTATGTCTACCGCCGAAATGGTGCGCATAATTCAAGACGAAAATGTAAATGCTGCTATGTCGATTGAAAAAGCTCTCAGTTCTATCGAAAGGGCTATAGATGCTATCGCCGAGCGCATGGCGAAGGGGGGCAGACTCTTTTATATAGGTTGTGGCACGTCGGGACGGCTTGGCGTCCTTGATGCCTCCGAGTGCCCACCGACCTACGGAGTTCCGTATGACCTGGTTATCGGTATTATCGCAGGTGGCGACGGCGCGTTAAGAAAAGCTGTTGAGGGCGCAGAGGACAGCCATGAGGCAGGCTACGGCGACATCTCATTCTATAACATTACCGAGCTTGACAGCATCGTCGGAATATCGGTGGCGGGAGGCGCGCAGTATGTTCTTGGGGCGTTCGCAAAGGCGCGCGAGGTCGGTGCGCTGATCATCTCGCTCTCCTCTAACGAGGACACCCCAATTGAAAGAGCCGCTGATATCGGCATCATCACCGACACAGGTGCGGAGGTCATAACGGGATCAACAAGAATGAAGGCGGGAAGTGCGCACAAAATGGTGCTTAACATGATCTCAACCGCCGTCATGGTAAGGCTCGGACACGTCTACGAAAACATGATGATAAATCTCCGTCCGTCAAACGTAAAGCTCCGCGACAGAATGATAAGAATTCTCCGCGAAATAACCGAGCTTTCCTACGACAGGTGTGAAAAGCTTCTCGATGAGAACGAATTCAGCCTCCATCTTGCTTTAAGGAGTCAGGAAAATAATTATGAAAAAGATATCTGAAATAATTAACGAAAACGGGTATCCCCAGCTTTGCATAAACGGTGAGATACAGGACGGTCTTGCGTACATCACCTATCTGACCGAGAACAACCGTTATATTGATTTTGCAAAAGCAGGCTACCGTCTGTTTTCCGTTCCCGTGTTTTTTGGATCCAATCATCTCAACGAACATTCGGGACTTAACGTTTTCAAAAAAGGAATATTTGATAAGGACGAGCCTGACTTTTCAATTTTTGATGAAGATATCAAACAGATTCTCGATGCTTGTCCTGATGCATATATCTTCCCGCGCGTCAACGTTTCCATCTCTCGCGAGTGGGAGCTTCGAAATCCCGACGAGCTGTGCGACCCTTATCCCGATGGGACACTGTCAAGAACAACCTTTGCATCGGACAAATGGGCGGAGGAGGTAAAGCGTGAACTCGGTGTATTTATCGCCCACGTCCAAGAGAGTGAATACGGTTCTCACATCGTTGGATATCAGGTAGCGGGCGGCAACACGGAGGAGTGGCTTCCCTTTGATTCAAAAAAGGGCACAAGCGGAAAGAGAGCCGAGGAGAAATTTGCGGAATATGTCCAAGAGAAAGGCATTAATGCCTCCGAATCTACATTTTTCCGCTTTTATTCCGAGCTTGTTGCGGACCGCATCATCGAGTTTTCCTCTCTGATAAAGCACTTGACCGACCGTCGTCTCGTCGTTGGAACATTTTACGGTTATACACTCAGCTGTCCTTATCGAAGCTATGGACATCACGCTCTCTTTAAAATTCTGAAAAGCGAGGACGTTGACTTTATCTGCTCTCCCGTTTGCTATTCAAACAACCGAGCTGTCGGCAGAGATCACCCGTATATGACCGCATTGACCTCTATAAAGCACCACGGCAAGCTTTATTTTTCGGAGAACGATACCAGAACACACCTTTCGCGGGCCGTAAACGACATGGAGTGGTACAATAAGCCCATTTGGTTCGGTCCTGACAGAGAGACCTCGTGCGATATAATTAAAATGCACGCGGCAAGAGCCTTCATAAACGGACACGCGGCGTGGTGGTTTGATATGTGGGGCGGTTGGTTTGCGGACGATACGTACATGGCGCTTCTGAAGGATATTCGCAAACTCTTTGAAAAAAACTCTTCTCTTCCCATGCGCTCGGTTGCTCAAACGGCCGTGTTTGTAGACGAAGAGTCTTATGCGCTTATATCCGACACATCTGTTACACATAACGTTTGCTACGATATACGGGAGGCGCTCGGCAAAATGAACGCCCCCTACGACATTTATCTTTCCGCCGATGCGCAGTCCGTCATAGACAGATATAAAGCGGTAATATCGCTCGTACCTATCGAAACAGAACTTTCAATGCGTGTAAAAGAGCTTGCAGAGCAAAACAACTGTGCGTTTATTGAAATAACAAACAACAATTACGGTATTACACCCTGCGAGCTTCGATCTTTTTTGCAAAGCGCAGGAGTTTGGGTGTACTGTGAGCGCAATGCTGTGATATACGCAAACGACCGTTTTCTCTTCCTGCACACTGCCGAAGACGGAGAATACACTCTGAATGTCAAGAATGCCAAGAAGCTTGTCGACGTCCTCACAGGTAAGCCTTTTATACAAGGGCAATATCTTAAAAAAGGAAAAAGCTTTATTTTTGAGCTCTGTAATAGTGTAATATAAAGGGGAAATTTTGTATATATACAAAAAGGAAAAACGAGAACACCGAAAATGTTCTCGTTTTTTCTTTGCCTTTGCGAGGCTTGAGGTTCTTGATTTTTAAAAACTGTCCTTAAGAGTGCTCACCATTCGCTTTCCTCTTTTTCTTAAATTTTACGCGTTATGGAGTCCCAGAGCGGCGTCGGCGTGATGTGCGTCGATGCCGTATTTCTTTGCTTTTCTGTACTCAAAGAATTTCAGAGCCACCTGCTCGAACAGCGCGTAGGACAAGACGTCCTCGTCCTGCTCCATGTAGGGCTTGATCTTCTCGCGAAGGGTGTCCAGCTCGGGAGCGAGGGCGTCTGCGGGACGACCGGTAATGCGCTCGGCATCGCCAATGATCTTCTTCGCAAACTCATCGCTGATCTCCACGGGGGTCTTACCGTACTGACCCTGAACCAGTCCCTTGAACTCCTTGGTAACCATCTTGTATCTCTCACCGCCGATGACGTTGAATACCGCCTGAGTACCCACGATCTGGGAAGAAGGAGTCACCAGAGGCGCGTAACCCGAATCGGCTCTTACTCTCGGAACCTCCTCCAACACGTCGATGAGCTTATCGGACTTGCCCGCCTGCTTCAGTTGGGAAACGAGGTTGGAGAGCATTCCGCCGGGAACCTGATAGATCAGCGCGTTGACATCAACCTTCAGCATCTTGGGATCCAGCTGACCGCTCGCCAGATATTTTTCACGCATCGGCGCGAAGTATTTGGTGATCTCGTCCAGCTTGCCAAGGTCAATTCCCGTGTCGTACTCGGTACCCGCAAGAGTTGCTACCAGAGACTCCGTGGGAGGCTGGGAGGTACCCATTGCCATGGGAGAAATTGCGGTATCCACCACGTCAACGCCTGCCTCGATTGCCTTGAGCAGAGTCATGGAAGCAAGACCCGAGGTATAGTGGGTATGGAGCTGGATCGGAATATTGACGGTTTCCTTCAGCGCCTTTACCAGCTCGTACGCGTCGTAAGGACGGAGCAGACCCGACATATCCTTGATACAGATCGAATCCGCGCCCATGTTCTCCAGAGTCTTTGCGTATCCGGTAAAGTACTCGGTGGTGTAGATCTTGTTTTCGGGATCGGTGGTATAGCAGATTGCAGCCTGCACGTGTCCCTGCTCACGCTTGGTTGCCTCAATGGCGGTGCGAAGGTTGCGAGGGTCGTTCAGCGCGTCGAAAATTCTCAAAATGTCAATTCCGTTTGCGATGGACTTCTGTACGAAATACTCCACCACGTCATCGGAATAGTGACGGTAGCCCAGAATATTCTGTCCGCGGAACAGCATCTGCAGCTTGGTATTCTTTACCTGTGCGCGGATCTTGCGCAGTCTCTCCCAAGGATCCTCATTGAGGAAACGCAGACAGGAGTCAAAGGTGGCGCCTCCCCATGCCTCAAGAGAGTGGTATCCGATCCCATCAAGCTTTTCAAGAATCGGAAGCATATCCTCGGTGGTCATTCTCGTGGCGATCAGCGATTGGTGCGAGTCGCGGAGAACGGTTTCTGTAATTTTTACCTTTGCCATTGTTATCAATAACCTCCAATCAAATTAGAACCAAGACAGGAATACGCCTGCCGCTACGGCAGATCCGATCACGCCTGCCACGTTGGGTCCCATCGCGTGCATCAGCAGGAAGTTGGAGGGGTCCTCCTCCTGTCCTACCTTCTGGGCAACACGCGCCGCCATAGGAACGGCGGATACACCCGCAGAACCGATAAGGGGATTGATCTTGCCACCCGAGATCCAGTTCATGATCTTGGCGGTGATCAAGCCGCCGCAGGTAGAGATACAGAACGCAACCAGACCCAGAACGATGATGAGCACAGTCTCAAAGCGCAAGAAGTTCGCGGCGCTTGCCGTCGCGCCCACAGTGATACCCAGGAAGATCGTCACGATATTCATCAGCTCGTTCTGCGCCGTCTTGGACAGACGATCGGTCACGCCGCACACGTTGAGCAGGTTACCGAACATCAGGCAGCCTACCAGCGGAACGGCATCGGGAACGATCAGACCGACCACGAAGGTAACCACGATGGGGAAAAGAATCTTCTCCATCTTGGATACGGGACGAAGGGTGGTCATTTTGATCCGACGCTCCTTTTTGGTGGTAAGTAATTTCATAAAAGGGGGCTGAATCATGGGGATCAGCGCCATGTAGCTATACGCCGCGATGGCAATCGCGCCAAGCAGCGCGGGAGCCAACGTTTTGGTTACGAGGATCGCCGTAGGTCCGTCCGCTCCGCCGATAATACCGATGGCGGCAGCCTGCTCGGGGGTATAGAAGCCCGAAAGCAGCGCTCCCGAAAACGCAACGAACACACCAAACTGCGCGCCCGCGCCGATGAGCAAGCTTTTGGGGTTGGAAATCAACGGGGAGAAATCGGTCATCGCGCCGATTCCCATAAAGATCAGACACGGATAGATACCAAGCTTTACTCCCAGATACAGAAGATCCAGAAGTCCGCCGCTGTGAAGAACCTCGCCAAAGCTGATATGATCCGCGATAAAGAGATCCAGATGGAACATATTGGCTCCGGGAAGATTGGTCAGCAGCATGCCGATCGCGATGGGAAGAAGCAGCAAGGGCTCGAATTTTCTGCCGATTGCCAGATAGACCAGAACCGCGGCAATTGCGAACATGATCAGCGTTTGCCACCACTCCGTCTGCGCCGCATCGGTCTGCTGGGGATCAAACAGTCTCCAAATGCCGGTTGTTTCCAAAAAATTTTTAATCTTATCAAGCATTTTCTACTGTTTTCCTTTCAGTAAGAATTCTTGTTGAAACCACTTCAAGGAAAGATCAGTTCAGGGTTACCAGTACCGCATCGGTCTCAACGGTAGCGCCCTGGTTGACCTCAACGCTTGCAACTACGCCGTCCTGAGGAGCGCAGATGTCGTTCTCCATCTTCATTGCCTCCAGAACGACCAGAACGTCACCCTTTTTGACCGACTCGCCTGTCTTGAAGTTGACCTTCATGATGTTACCGGGCATGGGAGCCTTTACGGCAACGGCGCCTGCCTTGCCGGCGGGTGCGGGCGCTGCCGCGGGTGCGGGTGCCGCCGCGGGTACGGGTGCTGCCGCGGGAGCGGGTGCTGCGGGAGCAGCATATACGGGAGCCGCATAAACGGGCGCGCCGCCTGCAACCTCCTCCACGTTTACTACGTAGGTTACGCCGTTTACGGTGATATTATAAGTTTTCATAGTCATTACCTTACCCTTTCAAATTTGAAATATCATTGTTCAAAAATCTTATTTCTTCGCGTTCCACGCGCGACTGCCCGATCTCTTAAAGGAAACCACGCGGAATCCACCCTCCGAGCCTTCCTCGGCGCGGTATGCGGCAACTGCCGCCGTCAGTACGGCAACCAGCTCTGCGTTGTTATCCTCTTGATACGCCTGAATGCTCGCGGCGATTACTGCCGAGATCGCTCCCTCCTCAACGGGTACCGACGCGCTTTTTTCGCTCTTTTCCTCCGTCGCCTTCGGTTTCTCCTTGGGGGCTTTGGGGGTCTTGCCGGCAAACACCAGCTTAAAGACCGTCAGCACCGCCCACAAAAGTCCGAGCACCGCAAACACCATGCCCATACCCAGAAGGGTCATCTCTCCGGCATACTGCCATGCCTCACCGGAAAAGGGAGCAAACGTGCCGTTGTCTCTCACCGCAAGGGCAAAAGGCTGTAATACATTCATACTCATGAGAATACCTCCGTTAAAGAGGAAGCGTTGCGTGCTTGCGCGCGGGAATTCCCTCCGCCTTTGCGGCAAGCATGTTCAGCGCCGCGCAAATTCTCTGACGAAGCTCGGCGGGATCCACGATATCGTCGATCTCACCCGCATCGGCAGCCTCTGCCGCAGACGCGCATTTTTCACACCATTCGTTCTCCAGCTCCTCACGGCTCTTCTCGCCCACCTTGTCGTTCCATACGAAGGCAACCGATGCCTCGGGAGACAGAACGCTGATACAGGCGGTGGGAAGCGCCAGCGCGATATCCGCGCCGACCGACTTGGAACCGAGAAGGGTAAACGCCGTTCCGTACGCCTTTCCCAGCACCACGGTCACCTTTGCGTTCTCGGAGGTGGTATATGCCATGGCAAGTCTTGCAAGCTCGGATGCGTATGCCGCGTTCTCCGCCTCGGCAGAGATGTCCAAGCCCTCGCTGTCTACCAGCGTAATCACGGGAATGGAGAAGCTGTCGCAGAATGCCACCATCTTTGCGGCGGCTCTGGCTGCCTTGATATCCAGAATCCCCTTCTTGGCGGGATTGGAGGCAATCACGCCCGAAACCACACCGCCGAAGCTGCAAAATCCAAACACCGCGTTCTCGGTATAGTCCGCGTAAAGCTCTACGAAGCTGCCGTCATCGGCAAGACCTTCCAGCAGGCTCTTGATCTCGTAGGACTCGGGATCCACGGAAAGAGTGCGGTTGGCGCTGTCCGCCGTCTCGGCGTAGGCGCTGTCGGCATTGTTTTGAGGAAGGAGAGCCAAAAGGTCGCGAACGTAGCCGAAGGCTGATGCCTCGTCCTTTGCCTCGTATGCGGAAAGTCCCTGCGCTACGGCAGACTCCGTCTTTCCAACCACAAAGGAAGGATTGACAAAAAATTCGGACTTGTCCGTAACCGTTACAACAAAATCAAACATGGAAGCGGCAACCGCCGAGGCTCCGCCGCACACACCGTCAATGACGGCAATCTGGGGAATCACACCCGACGCCTCGGAAATATTCTTCATCAGCGTTCCGTACGCCGCCAGAGCCTGCGCTCCGTCGTAAACGATGGCTCCCGCGCTGTCAAAGACACCGATCACGGGCGCTCCGTTCTTAATTGCCAGCGAATACAGAGAGGCAATTTTCTTTGCGTGTCTCGCGCCAAAGGCTCCCTTGGTTCTTCCGCTGTCCTGAAGAAAAGCAAAGGCCAGCTTCCCCTCCACCGCGCCGTAGCCGCATACTACGCTCTCGAACTCGGTTTGAGAATCGGTACGCTTCGTGTAGGCGCCGAGTTCAACGAAGGTTCCGCAATCAAAGATCGATTCCAACCTTGCCTTCGACAAACCGTACGTTTTTTCGTCAATTTGTACCATAAAAATACCTCCGTTTTGTCTATTTGCGAAAAAGGGTTTTATATGTCATATCATACAAACCATTCTCCCCCAATTTTAAGTTTATTGTATCATATTGTCAATCGCTTTTCAATATTATCAAATTATTTTTTTATGTTAATTTTATATGAACGAACGAGCCCCCAAAAAAACATATTTCGGAGAACATGGGCATATAGATAGGTCAGAACCGCCCCTCGGGGAGAGCGGAAGATGAGGAGGAAGCGAAATGAAGCGCCATGCAAGAAAAAGATCGGCAAACAGACCGAGCTCTGCCTCGGAAACGGGATTTGGGAACGTGACGGGTCTGCTGAAAAGCAGCGCGATGGGCATTGGCGGAGGAATCCTTTCCGCCTGTCTTCTGGCGCTGATCGGAACGGCGGTCTGCGCCTACTCCTCGGATCCTCACGGTCTGATTCTTCCTCTTGGCTTGATCGCCCTCTATCTCGCCTCTATGATCGGCGGCTGGATCACCCTTCGCTGTCACAAGAGCGCTCCCCTTCTCTGCGGAGCCGTCAGCGGCGGCGGAACTCTGCTTTTGGTGTTTCTTGTCTCTCTCTTTTTGGGCAAGAGTGGGGACAGTAGCCTCTCTCTCGGTCTTTCCCTTTTGCTTCACACCTTGATTCCCTTCTTTTCGGTTTTGGGAGCCCGTATGGGCGTGAAGCGCCGTACTGCCCCAGGACGGGCAAAAAGAAAACGCTAAAAAATACGAATATTTTTATTATCCTCTTGAAAACCCTTTTATTATGTGATATAATAGAATAAATTGTAAGATAGAGGCGCAAAAACGATCAGTACTCCGAGCAAACGGACGGATTCCGTCGGAGGAAAGGCGTTTTTGCCGAAATCGGCGGGGAGAACCGTTTCCCCCTCGGTTGGTGTTCCGCAGAATATGCGTCGCACTGTCACAGTTTTGTGGAGCGCTATCATACCGTTTGGTATTACCGTAGTGCACCTGCATTACGGATTTTTTATTTTCAGGAGGAACTTATGTCAAAAGCAAAGAAAATCACACTTGCTATCGCCGCGGGGATCATGCTGGCACTCTTGGTGGTCGCCGGTATCACGGGCGCGGCAAACGGAACTGTTGCATGTCCTGATTGTGACGGCACGGTTGCCGACTGCGAAACCTGCGGAGGCGAGGCCACCGTTCGCGGAACCCTCTGGGCGCTTCTGCCCCCCGTCATCGCCATTGGTCTGGCGCTAATCACCAAGGAGGTTTACAGCTCTCTGTTTATCGGTATTCTTTCCGGTGCGATACTGTACTCCGATTTTTCCTTTACGGGAACGCTGGATGCCGTGATCAACGAAGGCTTGATCTCCGCCGTTGCGGGAAGCGCGGGTATCTTCATTTTCCTCGTTGAGCTGGGTGTCATCGTGGCGCTCATCAACAAGGCCGGAGGCTCCGCTGCCTTTGGTAACTGGGCAAGAACCCACATCAAGACCCGCGCGGGCGCGCAGATCGCCACCTTTATTCTTGGCGTGCTGATCTTCGTGGACGACTATTTCAACTGTCTCACCGTAGGATCCGTCATGCGCCCCGTCACCGACAGCAAGCGCATTTCCCGCGCGAAGCTGGCGTACATCATCGACGCTACCGCCGCTCCCATTTGCATGATCGCTCCCATCTCCAGCTGGGCAGCTGCCGTTGCCAGCTACGCGGAGGAGGGACAGGGTCTGAAGCTCTTTATTGAAGCAATTCCCTTCAACTTCTACTCCATTCTCACTCTCGTATTCGTCGTAGCCCTTGCTCTGATGAAGGTAGACTACGGCGCGATGCGGATCCATGAGATCAACGCCATCGAAAACAACGATCTCTATACCTGCGGCGAGCGGAACGAGGTTGCCGAGGTAGAGCCCTCCACCAAGGGTCGCGTGATCGATCTGGTCCTGCCCGTGGTTCTGCTGATCATATCCTGCGTCTTCGCTCTGGTCTACGTTGGCGGTATCTTTGACGGCGCAAGCTTTGTCGATTCCTTCGCCAACACCGACGCCACCGTTGGTCTGCCTTGGGGCGGTCTGTTTGCTTTGGTTTTGATTATGATCTACATGCTCTGCCGCCGCCTGATCTCCTTTAAAGAATCGATGGAATGCGTTCCCCAGGGCTTTATCGCCATGGTGCCCGCCATTCTGATCCTGACCTTCGCTACGGCTCTGAAGAACATGACCACCATCTTGGGCGCCAAGTACTTCGTTGGTGACATCATGCGTGGACAAGCTGCCGCGCTGGGAGCCTTCCTCCCCGCCATCATCTTCCTCGTTGCCTGCGTACTGGCATTCTCCACGGGAACCTCTTGGGGTACCTTCGGTATTCTCATTCCCATCGTTACCGCCATCTTCGTCGACAACCCCATGCTGCTTACCATCGGTATGTCCGCATGTCTGGCAGGCGCGGTTTGCGGCGACCACTGCTCCCCCATTTCCGACACCACAATCATGTCCTCTGCGGGCGGACAGTGTAACCACCTCAACCACGTATCCACTCAGATACCCTACGCCATTACCGTTGCGGCAATCTCCTTCGTGATGTTCCTGATTGCAGGCGCGCTTCAGATTGTTGTTGACAGCTTCGCAATCGTGGCTACGGTTTGCTTGGCTCTCGGCGTTGTGCTGACGGTGGGAACCCTGTTCGTCATCAAGATGATTCAGAAGAAAAAATCCGCGTAAGAAAAAAAGCAAGCGGCAGTTGCCTTCAGGCAACTGCCGCTTATTTTATTTATACCTTTAAAACCTCAAGGATCAGGCGGACGAACCGCTCAAAGGAAGCGATCTCCATTGCCTCCTCGGGGGAATGAAGGTTGACGATATTAGGACCGCAGGACAGCATATCCATATCGGGAAGTGCCTGCTTGATATATCCGCACTCCAGCCCCGCATGGATCAGCTCGATCCGAGGGGGAGCGCCGTAGAGCTTCTGATACGTCGCCGCGTAGTCCTCCCGAAGCTTGGAATCCTCGGAATACTCCCAACCTGGGTACCGATTGTAATGCTTGGCTCTCGCCATCAGATTGGCGGCAAAGCCGTCCAGCTCCGCAATCGAGTGGTCAAGGAGTCTCTCCTCGGGGGAGCGGGAGGAATAAACGAATTCCGCCGTGCCATCCTGTGTGGAAACGATACCGAGATTTCGGGAATACAAAACGCCCTTGACGTCGTATTTTCTCAATACACCGCTGACCACCGCGCAAAGCATGTTCACGGTACGGCGCGTACTGTCCTTATCCATCGCCGCCTCGGTGCTGTGAGTACGGGTGGCGGTAAGAAAGAAGCCTCGGTCCTCGACGCAAAGCTCGGA
The DNA here is from genome assembly GCA_045588165.1 of Eubacteriales bacterium. Classification (GTDB taxonomy): domain Bacteria; phylum Bacillota; class Clostridia; order Oscillospirales; family CAG-272; genus HGM12713. The sequence continues at coordinate 27,240 of JAZNDP010000128.1, forward strand.
TCGGATTTTTTTCTCGATCCTCCCTACGCGATCCAGAATCCGTTCCGCGAAAGGCACCAGTATAACCGCCTCCGCCTCCCGCGGAATGGCGTTGTCCTTGGTTCCGCTCCGCATGGAGACCAGCCGAAGCTCGGGCTCCTCGGCAAGCAGCTCCATCAACACTCTGCCCATCATCTTGGCGGCGTTGGCTCTGCCCTTGTCGATATCCTCACCCGAATGTCCGCCGCACAGACCGCCGATCCGCAGAGAAAGGGTATCTCCCAAGCCCGCGGATGACCGCATAACCATCATCTGAATGGAAGAGCGCACGCCTCCCGCGCATCCGACGATGATACATCCCTCGTCCGCGCTGTCCATATTGAGCATACGGCGGGCGGTAATATGGCTGAAATCAAAGGCTCTCACACCGTCAAGACCGACCTCCTCGCTCACGGTAAACAGGCACTCCAGACGAGAATGCTCCTCGCTCATGCCGTCCAACAGCGCAAGCATGATGGCAACGGCAACGCCGTTATCCGCGCCCAGCGAGGTTCCCTCTGCCCGCAGCCAGCCGTCCTTGACGGTAAGCTTCAGGGGATCCTTCAGAAAATCGTGCGCCACACCCTCGTTTTTCTCGCAGACCATGTCCACGTGTCCTTGCAGAAGCATGGGCGCATGGGTCTCATAGCCCTTCGTGGCGGGACGGTGAATCAACACGTTCCCCGCCGAGTCCCTCAAATACGCAAGCCCCCGTTCCTTGGCGAAGCGCTCCAGATAATCGGAAATCTCCTTTTCGTGATAGGAGCATCTTGGAATTGCCGAGATCTCCTCAAAATATTGCAAAGCCTTTGGATAGGCAAAACCTTCGCAAATCATTCGTTACTCCTTCTATCAAATTCATAACGGGGATCCCTGTGGGGATCCCCGTTGTCCTTATCCCCTTCTCTTGATCCGTGACAGGTCGATGACTCCGTCAGGCAGACGGTCAAGATACTGCAGGATCTGCCCCGTTCCCAGCGCCACGCACTGGATCGGATCCTTGGCAACACGGGTACGGATCTCGATTACGTCAGCCATCAGCCGATCCAAGCCGTAAAGCAAGCTTCCGCCTCCCGTCAGCACGATCCCGTTTTTGAGAATATCGCCCACAAGCTCGGGCGGGGTTTTCTCGATCACCGAGCAGATCGTATCAAAAATCGCGGAGATGGGCTCCATCATCGCCTCCAGCATTTCCTTGGAGGACAGGGTGACCACCTTGGGCAATCCCTGTACAAGACAACGCCCCTTGACCTCCATCGTTTTGGGAGTGGGATGCTCGTACACCGCGCCGATCCGAATTTTGATCTGCTCTGCCGTCCGCTCACCGATGGCGATGTTGTACTTGCGGCGAACGTAGCGCATAATGGCTTCGTCAAATTTGTCTCCCGCGATCTTGATCGACTTGGAGACGACGATACCGCCAAGGGAGATCACCGCCACGTCGGTGGTACCTCCGCCGATATCCACGATCATGTGTCCCGTGGGGCTGTAAATATCGATCCCCGCGCCTACCGCGGCGGCTACGGGCTCGGCGATCAGATAGGTCTTTCTCGCCCCCGCGTTGGTTCCCGCGTCGATCACCGCTCTTTCCTCCACCTCAGAGATTCCCGTAGGAATACAGATCACCACCCGTGGGGGGATCACCGTATTGCCGCAGGCACGGCGAATGAAATACTGGATCATTTTCTCGGTCACGTCGTAGCGATCGATCACACCCTCGCGCAGAGGGCGGACGACCTCAATATTATTGGGGTTCCGCCCCAGCATCAGCTGGGCATCCTTACCGATCTTCGCGATGCAGTCCGCGTTTTTATCCACCGCCACCACCGACGGCTCGTTCAGCACGATCCCCTTCCCCTCCACGTACACCAGTACGGTTGCGGTACCGAGATCAATGCCGATATCTTTTGAAAATAATTGTTTGGCTTTTTTGTTAAACATCTGTCCCCCTCAGATTCAGGGTGATTTATTGAGTCTCTTTTTTATATTATACAATGATTCCTCGGAAAATGCAATAGGGTCTTGGGATTTTCTATCAGGGAGTCCGAAAGAGAGACAGGGCGATCACGTGCTTCGCCCCCGCCTTTTGCAGGGCGGAGACACACGCCGCCATACTGGCTCCTGTGGTTACCACGTCGTCAAACAGCAACACGCACTTTCCCCGCAGATCGTCCTCCCGTCTCGTTCGGATTCTCCTTTGCATATTGATGCGCCGCTCCTTGGCGCTCAAGTGCTTTTGCGACCTACCGCCAAAGGCTCTGTACAGCGCGGGAACGTAGGGAATGTGCAGAAGAAGCCCCAGACAACGGGCAATTCCTTCCGCTTGATCAAATCCGTAGATCGCCCTTGGGTGTCTGCCTCGCGGTATGGAAACGATAACCACATTCTCGTAAGGGTCACTCAGCCCGAGAACAGACAGCTCCTGTCTTGCGAGAGGAGAGAGTTCCGAGGCAAGAAAGAGAAACAGTCGGCGAACGGGCTTCTTTTTGATATAGTACAACAATCGATTTTGCGGCTCATGAGCCCGAGCGACCGAATAGAAGAACAGCTTTCTCAGGACGAGAGAGCCCGAATCTGATAGCATCCTCGGTTGACAGGTGCATTCGGAAGCCGACTGCAGACATCTGCCGCAGCTCTCGGTCTTGGCAATGCTCCATCTCCGACGGCAATCGGAGCAAAGAGGCTCGTAGCACTCCTCAAAGGATAGGATTTTTCCGCATCCTCCGCACTTCCGTATGCGAAAATAGCGGTCCATCCATTCTCTCGCTCTCATTCCGCGCCTGTGACCTCCAGCCAATCCCGCAATCCTGTATATCGCTGGGTTTGACGGTTATTTCGCACCATTTCCTCCACGATTTCCTCCCGTCCTACCAAAATCACCATACTCTGGGCTCTGGTTACCGCCGTATACAGCAAATTTCTCGACAGGAGCATCGACGACGCCGTCCCCATAGGAAGAATCACGATGGGATACTCACTTCCCTGACTTTTGTGTACCGTGATGGCATAAGCGTGATCCAGATCCTCCAGCAGGGAGAAATCGTACTGCACGAGACGGTCGTCAAATCGGATCGTCATTTCGCGCTCCGCTTCAGAGATCTCCTCAATGATGCCGATATCTCCGTTGAAGATCCCGCTTCCCGTCTTCCCGTCTTCCTCACGGTCCCAGATCATATCGTAATTGTTTCTGGTCTGCATGACCCGATCCCCCACACGGAAGATCCGATCGCGGAAGGTGTGCTCCCTCGCCTGTCTGTCGGGGGGATTCAAGGTCTTCTGAAGCAGAACGTTCAGATTCTCCGTCCCCGCCTCTCCCTTTCTGGTTGGGGCAATGACCTGAATGCCGTTTTTCGCCATCTCTCCGTAGGTTCGAGGTAAACGGTTTTTGCAAAGATCGGCAATGGTGAGGGAGATCTCCCGATCACTCGACCGTCTCAAAAAGAAGAAATCGTTATCCTTTGCGTCAAGCCTCGGCATCTCGCCTCGGTTGATGGCGTGAGCGCCCGTAACGATGAGGCTCTGCTGAGCCTGTCGGAAGATCTCGTTGAGACAGACCGTAGCAAACCGTCCGCTGTCGATCACGTCGCGAAGCACGTTGCCCGCCCCCACCGAGGGAAGCTGATCCGAGTCCCCGATAATGATGACACGCGCGCCGGGCTTGATCGCCTTCAGAAGAGCGCACATCAGTCCGTTATCCACCATAGACGCCTCGTCCACAATGATCACCTGCTCCTCCAGGAGATCGTTTTCGTTCCGCAGGAAGGTATACTGTCCGCCCGACTCGTAGGTCATCTCCAACAAGCGGTGTACGGTTTTTGCCTCCATGGAGGTAGCCTCGGACAAGCGCTTGGCGGCGCGTCCCGTGGGCGCGGCAAGGGCGATATCATAGCCCAGCGCGTCAAAAATATGGATCAGTGCCCGTACCACCGTGGTCTTTCCCGTTCCGGGTCCTCCCGTCAGGATCATCACGCCGTAGCGCAAAGCGTCGGTGATGGCGCTTTTCTGCCCCGACGCGTACCGTATTCCGCTTTTGTTCTCCTCCACCTCGATCAGGCGGTCAATATCCCTCAGATCGATGGCGGCGCACATGTTGTCCAGCAAAATCAGCTTTTGGGCGATGTATTTTTCGGCATCGTAGATCGGCGCGTCGTAGATCATTTGCCGATCCCCGCGCAGCACGTAGCGGAATCCTCCGTTCCTCAACAGGCAGGAGATTGCCTCGTCGGTCTGCTCGGGTGTCACCTGAAGCATCTGCGCCGCGCTGTCCCTCAGCTTCTCCCGCGGCAGACACACGTGACCGTTCTGTATTCCGTTTTGAGTCAGAACGTAGCGCAAGCCGCTCATGATCCGCTCGGGGTGATCCCCCATCACGCCAAGGCTTCCCGCCATGGCGTCGGCGCGCTCAAATCCGATGCCCTCAATTTCATTGCAAAGACGATAGGGGTTTTTCTTGGCGATCTCCACCGCGCTGCCTCCCCATTTTTTATAGATCTTCACCGTGGTGGCAACGCCAAAATAATCACGGAAGAACATCATAGCCGATCGGATTCCCGCCTGCTCCTTAAAGCTCTCGGAGGCGGCAAGAGCGGTTTTCATGGAAATCCCCTTGATGCTTGCCAGCCATTCGGGATGATTTTCGATCACGTCAAAGCTGTCCTCGCCAAATTCCTCTACGATCCGCTGGGCGATCTTGGGGCCGATGCCCTTAATGGCGCGAGATGCCAGATACCGCAAAATAGACGCTCGGTCGACAGGCATGACCCGCTCGTATTGAGTCACCGAAAACTGTCTGCCGTACTTGGGATTGTGGACCCATTTTCCGTACAGGCACAAATGGTCTCCCGCCCCGATCATGGGCATCAGTCCCACCGCCGTCACGATTTCTCCATCCTCGGAGGCAGCCACGTCACAGATGGTATAGCCGTTCTCCTCGTTGGCATAGATCACTCGCTCCACACTGCCTTCCAGCCGCTGCAGCTCTCCGCTCTGCCCGTTCATCTCCTCTGCCATCCTCGGCACCTCCTTCCCCTTTACTCGTCCTCCCGCTCCAACACGTAGCAGGTCAAACCATAGGTTTCAATTGCCCTCGTCAGCGCGGGATGATCCGCAAGCTCCGCCGAGGTCAATACCGCCCACCCTGTCGAGGGTAGGCTCATATAGTGAGACAGCGCGTCACGGATCAGCACCTCCGCCGACTCCGCCTCGCGCTGTGTCAGTATTTGTATGGTGACAACCAGATTTCTCGGTCCGAACAGCTTCCCGCAACATAGGCAGACAGAGGTATACAGACCAAAAATCGCAAAGATCGCCACCAAAATTTCCATAGCAATCCGAAAATAAATCATATATCCACCCCCTCGCGCCAGTATATGCGGCGAGGGGGTGGTGGGTTCTCCTGTTTACAGACCGAGCTGACGACGAAGCTCCTCCGCCATATCGGTCTTTTCCCAAGGAAGATCAATATCCTCTCTTCCCATATGACCGTATGCGGCGGTCTGACAGTAAATCGGACGGCGCAGATCAAAGCGCTGAATGATAGCGGCGGGACGAAGATCGAACAGCTTGTCCACCGCCTCGGAGATCTTGCTCTCCTCCGCCTTACCTGTTCCAAAGGTATCGATCATGACCGATACGGGCTTCGCCACGCCGATGGCGTAAGCGACCTGAACCTCACAGCGGTCGGCAATGCCTGCCGCTACGATATTCTTCGCAATGTAACGAGCCGCGTAGGACGCGGAACGGTCCACTTTGGTGGGATCCTTTCCCGAGAAGGCTCCGCCGCCGTGACGGGAGTATCCGCCGTAGGTATCCACAATGATCTTTCTGCCCGTCAGTCCCGTATCTCCCGCAGGACCTCCGATCACGAAGCGTCCGGTGGGGTTCACGTAGATCTTGGTCTGCTGATCCATCAGGGCGGCGGGTACTACGGGGGTAATGACCTCACGGATAATATCCTCGCGGATCTGCGCCAGATCAACCTCGGCGCCGTGTTGAGAGGAAATGACCACGGTATCCACGCGTACGGGCTTGTCATCGTGATATTCCACCGTTACCTGAGTCTTTCCGTCGGGACGGAGATAGTCCAGCGTTCCACACTTTCTCACCTCGGTCAAGCGAAGCGCCAGCTTGTGCGCCAGAGAAATGGGCAGGGGCATCAGCTCACGCGTCTCATTACACGCGTAACCGAACATCAAGCCCTGATCTCCCGCGCCGGTATCCATACCGTCGGTTTCGCCCTCCTTTGCCTCCAAGGATTTATCCACACCCAGCGCGATATCGGGGGACTGCTCGTGGATCGAGCTGATGACAGCGCAGCTGTCACAGTCAAAGCCAAACTTTGCGCGGGTATAACCGATCTCGCGAACGGTCTCGCGGACGATAGTCTGAAAATCCACGTAAGCCTTGGTAGTGATCTCTCCCATCACGGTAACCAATCCCGTGGTACAGAAGGTCTCACACGCTACGCGGGACATGGGATCTTGACGAAGCAGCTCGTCAAGGATGGCATCGGAAATTTTGTCACAGATTTTGTCGGGATGTCCCTCGGTCACCGATTCCGACGTAAACAGCATTTTTTTCATTTTTTCTCTCCTTTTCAACAAAAAAATCTCCGTTTTTTCCGGAGACTGGTTGGGTTCTCATCTTCCGGAATTAGCACCTTACTCCCATCAGGGGGCAGGTTGCCGTGGTTTCATCGAGCCTGTCTCTCCACCACTCTTGATAAGATCAAATATGAAATTTCTCTATCTAGGATATTATAGCATAAAAATGGGCTGATTTCAAGTACTTTTTTGAAATCAGCTCACTTTTTTTAGAAAATCAGACCTAACAATCCGTAGGAAAAGACCGTCATGATTACACCTGCGATCATAACACCAAACAAGCAGGACAACAATGCTTTCCAGAACTTCATATCGATCATGGCGGCAACAAGAGATCCCGTCCATGCGCCCGTTACGGGCAACGGAACAGCCACGAAGAAGCAAACACCCCAGAAGGAATATTTTGCAATCTTATCCCGATTCTTCTCCACCTTTCGGTTGAGCCATCCCGCGATTTTATGAAAGAATTTAACCTTGGAGTTGGTCATCCACCTCAAAACCACTTTGATGAAAAGCAGAATAAAGGGTACGGGCAACATATTGCCGATCACACTCAAAATATAGCTCTGCCACCAAGGCATACCGAGGGCAAAGCCCATGGGAATCGCTCCGCGCAGCTCAATGATCGGGATCATAGAGCAGAAAAATACGCACAACTCCCGTCCTACCGTGTTCAAAAAGAAATCTCGAATGGCGTTAATCATGGAATCTAACATCTCATCCTCCCATTTTACGTTAAAACAAGAAAAATAATCAGAAACGACACAATAATTATCGCAAGAGCAATCAGAGTGATCCAAAGAGATCGGATCTTATTCCGTACTCCTTGTGCGCGATCTTCTCTTTTCGGTATAAATCCGCTCTTTCTCATAGCGGAGGAAATGGGTTTGTACAGCAAAAGGACGACGGCTCCGTTGAGGGTTGCCTTAATGAAATTAAAAGGCAACAGGATCGTAGGAATCATTTTCAAAACGTCGCCGATCGTTGTCGGCACACCGATCATCTCCAAATACAACGGCGTGATCAACAAATTGGCGAGCAGCATAACGGCTGTCACAGAAAATATTCCCGCGACCAATCCGGCAACTGCACCGTACAGCGTTCTTCTATATCGGTAGATCAATCCCGTGACCAGAACGAAGGTCGCGGATGATAAAATATTCATAATTAAGCCGTACCATCCCGTAATACTAATCGAAAAGGATTCAATAACAGGTACAAGAATGGCAATAAACAGACCTGACAGAGGGCCAAAGATCAAGGAACAGATGACGATGATTGAATCCTTCAACTCCAAGGATAAGAATCCTGCCACCTTCGGGAAATAACCGCAAAGGGCGGTTGTTATAAAGGCAAGTGCCGAAAACATGGCAATTGCCACAAGCTTCATTGTTTTTTCGTTTTGTTTTCTCATAAAAAAATCTCCCTTTCACTATAGCAGGGAGAAGATAGTATGCGCGATATGCTCGTAGTATCTTCTCTCATCCGGACTTTACCGTCGGCACAGGAATCTCACCTGTTCGGCGCAGTTGCAAGGCAACTGCGTTCGCGGGCTTTACCGCCGGTATGGAATTTCACCAATCCCCAAAGATTTATCTTTGAAATCAGCACCGAGAAGAAGCTTCTCGGTGCTGAAAACTGTGCAATAATTTTTTAGCTTATGCTAAAACTTACGCGAGAATGTTGGAAACGACGCCGGATCCTACGGTTCTACCACCCTCACGGATAGCGAAACGGAGTCCCTCCTCGCAAGCGATGGGGGTGATCAGCTCAACAGTCATGTCAACGTTGTCGCCGGGGCGGCACATATCAACGCCTGCG
>JAZNDP010000129.1:0-6958 GCA_045588165.1 Eubacteriales bacterium
AAAGCCAAGTCCTTCCACGCCCAGCGCGCCCAGACAGTAGGGACCCACCAGAATACCGGCAACCAGATATGCCGTAACGGCGGGGAGCTTGAGCACCTTTGCCAGACGGGACAGCATGAGTCCGACAAACAGCGCCACGGATAGATGTAATAAAACTTGCATAGAACCCTCCGAAGATATCTTCATATTGTATATATCAGTTGAGCTTTTTCAAACCACCAAGAGATTATAGCACGAAGTGTGCTGAATGTCAAGACAAAAATGAAAATCTTTTTACAAATAATAGGAAGACAGTAAGAAAAGTGTAATCGATTTTTTGTGTTGACTTTCTCTTTGAAATGTTGTATAATAGGAGCACGAAATCTTCTGTTTCCCCATGGGGAAGAATGGAGTGTTATGATAGAGCAAATTCAAAAGGAAATGGAGCTGAACCGATCCTTTCGTGAGGCGGAGACCGAGGCGGACCGTTTGCTTTGCCTTGCGTTGGACGTGGGCGACGGCATGTTGAAGAACGGCGGCGAGATCAATCGCGTGGAGGAGACGGTAACGCGTATCTGTTATGCCTATGGGGCAGTTCACACCGAGGTGTTCAGTATTCCTTCGGTCATTATCGCGGCAATTCGTATGGCAGACGGCTCGTATTCCTCACAGGTTCGGCGGATTCAAAGTACCGCAAATGACCTGTACCGTTTGGAGCAATTTAATGAAATCTCTCGTTGGGCATGTCGGGAAAAGCCGGATTTTGAGAGACTTGACGAAAAAATTCGCGAGGTCAAGCGAAAAAAGGGAGTTCCTTCCTGGCTTCGTTGTATCGCCTCCGCTGTGGCGGCGGGATCCTTTGCCGTATTCTTCGGAGGAACGTGGCGGGACGGCTTTGTGGCGGCAGCCATCGGCGCCTTGGTGTTTTTGGTGGACTGCATTCCCGTCAAGCAATTCAACGGACTTGCCAAGACTCTTGTGCAGTCGCTTCTGGCGGGTATTCTTGCCATTTTCTCGGTATATGTGGGCTTGGGGAATGATGCCGGTATGATCATGATCGGAACCATCATGCTTCTGATCCCCGGACTTTCCTTCGGTACCGCTCTGCGCGATCTGCTCTGCGGAGATATTCTGGCGGGAACGTTGAAAACCGTTCAATGCCTACTTGCCGCGCTGATGATTGCCGGCGGATACCTTCTGGCAATGTTTATGATGAGGGGGTTCCTGTGATGAATGAGATCTTTACGTCAACCTTTTACATTCAGCTGATTACCTCTCTGTTTGGTTCTGCCGGCTTTGCGCTGCTGTTCAAGATGCGGGCGAGATATCTTCCCTTTGCCGTGATCGGAGGCGGTCTGACCTATGCGGCGTATTATTTTGGCTTGGTATTTTCCTCTTCCGTGTTTGCGGCGGGACTGGCGGGCTCCGCGGTCTCCGCGTTCTATTCGGAGATCTGCGCGCGAATGAAAAAAGCTCCCGCGCTGATCTTCTTGGTTCCTTGCGCGATCCCCATCGTTCCCGGCGGAAGTCTGTACCGTACCATGTTGAATCTGATCTCTCAAAATTACGATGCGGCGTGGTTTTATATGCTGGAAACCTTGAAGGTCGGTATCGGTATCGCGGGAGGAATTGTGACGGTATCCCTGTGCTTCTCTCTGACGGTGGCGATTCGAAACCATTTGCGTATCCGCCGCAATGAGCGACATGCCGATAAAATCACAAGCAAATAAAACAAAAAAGGCTGTTGGATTCTCAACAGCCTTTTTCTTGTTTGAAAAATTACTGATCCTCTCCGCTGAAGCAGTAGGTACAGAGTCTGTCGGCGGGAATGCCGACGGATTCGATCATATCGTCCAGACGGTGATAGCGCAGGGTGGTGAAATGCATTTTTTCGCAGATCAGATCGATCATTTTTTGGTACTTTTCACCTGTGGGGTCTACGTATTCCCGAATCATCTCCGCATCGGGCTCCTTGCCCTCCAGCTCGGCGATGACACGGCGGGTGATCAGCTCCATCTCGGAGGAGGAGCGGGAGAAGCTCAAATATTTACAGCCGTAGAACAGAGGGGGACAGCCCACGCGGATATGAACCTCCCGTGCGCCGCTTTGGTAGAGAAATTCCGTTGTTTCCTTCAGCTGTGTACCGCGTACGATAGAGTCGTCAATCAGGAGCAGACTCTTGCCCTCGATGAGATCGTGAATGGGAAGGAGCTTCATTTTGGCAATCAGATTACGCTTGCTCTGGTGCGTAGGCATAAAGGAGCGGGGACAGGTGGGGGTGTATTTGACGAAGGGGCGAGCGTAGGGAATACCCGATTCGTTGGCGTAGCCGATCGCGTGAGCGATACCGGAGTCGGGAACGCCTGCCACCAGATCGGGCTTGACTGTATCGCGGCGAGCCAAGAGACGTCCGCAGTTGTACCGTACAGATTCTACGTTCTTTCCCTCATAGGAGGAGGCAGGGTATCCGTAGTACGCCCACAGGAAGGTGCAGATTTTCATATTGGGGTTGGGATCCACCAGCGTACGGATTCCGTCGGCGGTCATGATAGCGATCTCGCCCGCCCCAAGCTCACGGTGATCGGTATAGCCCAGATTCAGGTACGCGTAGCTTTCAAAGCTTGCGCAGAAGCTATCTGCCTTTTTTCCCGTAACGATGGGGGTTCGTCCCATGCGGTCCCGCGCGGCATAGATGCCGATGGGGGTCAGAATCAACATACTGATCGATCCATCAATGATCTCCTGAGCGTAGCGGATTCCCTCCACGAAGTTTCCCTTTTGGTTAATAATAGCGGCGACAAGCTCGGTGGGGTTAACCTCTCCGTTGCCCATTTCAAAGAAGTGACAGTTGGGGCTGATGACTTCCTTTAAAATGTAGTCCGCGTTGTTGATCTTACCGATGGTGGTAATGGCAAAGCTACCGTGATGGGAGCGGATAAAGATGGGCTGCGCCTCGTAGTCGGAAATGCATCCGATTCCCAGCTTTCCCTGCATCGAGTTGGATTCCGAGGAGAATTTGGTGCGGAAGGGAGCATTTTCAATGCTGTGAATGGATCGGTCAAAGCCGGTTTCCTCACTCCATACCGCCATGCCGGCACGCCGTGTTCCCAAATGGGAGTGATAGTCTACGCCGTAGAACAGATCAAATACGCAATCCGCTTTTGATGCAACGCCAAAAAAACCGCTCATAAAAATACCTCGTGAGAAATCAGGATAAGGACAAGCCCTTTGTTTACGAAGATATTATATCATAAATCGGGAAGAAAGAAAAGTGATATCCTAAAAAAACATAAAATTTTTTTGTGTCCTCCGCAAAAAGAGCAAGGATGGAAATGAAAGAGTCTCTTGTTCCAAAATAGAAACAAAAAATGTACAAAGCTGGAAATATGAAAACTAACTGCATTAAATTATTCCGAAAAAGGAAAAATATTTCCAAAAAGGGTTGACAAAGAGCGGACATGAGTGTATAATAGTACCGTAATCTAAAAAATACGAGGTGCGAAATGGCAACTGCGAAAAAAGCAACCAAGGTGGAGCTGATGACGTCTCCCGACAGTGATAAGGAATCCAAGGCGAAGGCGCTGAAGACGGCGATCGCGCAAATCGAGAAAAAGCACGGAGAGGGCTCTGTGATGCGGTTGGGTGAAAATAGCCGCATGGAGGTGCAGGCGGTCAGCACGGGATCCATCTCGTTGGATCTGGCGCTGGGAATCGGCGGTGTACCGAGGGGACGAATCGTGGAGATCTTTGGACCGGAATCCTCAGGTAAGACTACTGTGGCGCTTCATATCATCGCCGAGGTTCAGAAGGCAGGCGGCGAGGCGGCGTTTATCGATGCGGAGCATGCACTGGATCCCATTTATGCCAAAGCGCTTGGCGTGGACATTGATAATCTATTGGTCACCCAGCCCGATTGCGGCGAGGATGCGCTGAATATCACCGAGCAGCTGGTGCGCTCGGGAGCAATTGATATCGTCGTGGTGGACTCGGTGGCGGCGCTGGTGCCCCGTCAGGAGATTGAGGGCGATATGGGGCAAGCAACCGTGGGCGTACAGGCAAGACTGATGTCTCAGGCGATGCGGAAGCTGTCGGCTGTTATTTCCAAGAGCAATACCGTTCTGGTGTTCATCAACCAGCTCCGCGAAAAGGTTGGCGTGATGTACGGCAACCCCGAAACCACCCCCGGCGGCCGTGCCTTGAAGTTCTATTCCTCGGTGCGAATCGACGTACGCAAGACCGAGCAGCTCAAGCAGGGAAATGATATTTACGGAAACCACGTTCGCTGTAAGGTGGTGAAAAACAAGGTGGCTCCTCCCTTTAAGACCGCGGAATTTGATATTTTGTACGGAAAGGGAATTTCCCGTTCGGGAGAGATCATCGACTACTGTATTTCGCTGGATATTATCAAAAAGAGCGGATCCTGGTTCTCTTATAACGGCGAGCGAATCGGACAGGGCAAGGACAACGTGAGAAAGCTGATCGAGAACGATCCCGCTTTCCTGGCAGAGTTGGACGCGAAGATCCGCAGCATGAAGGATCAGCTTCCTGATGCTGAGGATGAGTTTGAGCTGGATGACGAGGACGACGATTTTGATATTCGAACCGTAAAAGAGGACGAGGAGTTCTGATGACGGTATCCATCCTATCTCTTTCTGCTCGTGGTGAGGGTGAGCTTGCCGTAACCTTTGAGCTTTGCGAGGGGGAGTACACGCAAAAGGAGACTTTTCTGATTCCCGCCACGATGATGATAGAGCTTCGCCTGACCCGTGGCGAATGCTCCCGTCAGTGTTATGATGCGGTCAGCCACGAGGCGCAGATCTATCATGCGGTGAAACGAGGACTGTATCTGTTGGGCTACAGTTCCTGTTCCGAACGGGCGCTTTGCCGAAAGTTGGTTACCAAAGGGGTGGCGCGTGATGTGGCGCAAGAAGCGGTGCAACGGCTGAGCCGTGACGGCTACTTAAACGAATTTGCCGACGCGGAGCGAGAAGCCGAGCGTTGCGTTTCCAAGGAGTGGGGAAAAAGACGGATTGCCGATGCCCTTCAGACAAAAGGCTTTTCGCGAGAAGCGATACGGAATGCTTTGGAGCATCTGGAGGATGTGGGTGTGGATTATGTCGAGCTGTGCGTGGAGCGAATGCGAAAACGCTGTGATGAGATTCCCTCCGATTCCGTGGGTCGTCAAAGGTTGGTTGCCGCTATGATGCGGTACGGCTTTTCTGCCTCGGAGATTCGGGAGGCAATGACGTTTTTACGAGAACAATAGAACCATAAAAAACGACCGCCTTGGCGGTCGTTTCCTTGTATTTTTACGGATTTGGTTGATATCCGTTCAGACAGTACGCTTTCATCAGACTGGGATAATCCTTGAAGGCATAATTGAAATCCACTTCCTGATCCATGCCGCTGTTTTCGATTATGCCGTTTGCCGTGTATTGCCAAAGTCCGACGTGGTTGCCGTATTTTTGTGTGTTCCATACAAAGGCTTCGTGCTCCGGTTGGATACGGGAAGCAGCCAGCAACTCGCGAAATTCTTCGTCGTCCATATCCTGTGGCTTTGAGGGGTCTTTTGGATAGCGTGCGTACCACAATTCACCGTATTCCTTGAGCGCCTCGGCGTCCAGGTGATTGGTCAGCCAGGTGTTGTTGCTGTAGAGGGCGCCGTAATAGCCCGCCTCCCTCAGCGTATGGATGAAAGCGATGCAGGTGCTCGTTAGCCGTTCCTTTCGTTCCTCCTCAGTTTCCTCCAGACCGTCGGGATGGATCAGACAGGTATTGCTTTCCATGTCTAAATAAATCGGGTATTCAAATTGCTTTCCCGCAAGCCAACCGAGAAGCTCGTTCGCTTCCTCGATTGCTTGCTCCTCGTTCTTTGCGTAGGAGTAGTAATAAGCACCTAGATCTATGCCTACCGTCTTGGCATCGACATAATTCATCTCAAAAACCGGATCTTTCGTTCCCGTATATCCTGCTCGCAGAATCGCGAAGTCAAATCCTGCGGTCTTGATTACCTCCCAATTCAGGGGCTCATACTCGGTTCCCGCTGCGTTCTTTGGCGTGTTATTCCAGTAGGAGACATCGACTCCTTTGGCAAGAATTTTCGCTTGCGCAACGTATGCGCCGGTATAAAGGTCGCCATACAGAAAATAATTGGTAAAATTGTAGTCGCAGCTTTTACATTGCTGCCGAACAAGTCCTTCCTCGACCGGCGTTGGATGGAGGGCATGAGTGATTTTCATGGAGTGACCCGTCGGCGTGGTGGGGTCGTCCGTGTAGCTGAAATCACAGTGGCTGCAGGAATAAAGAGTATATCCCGCCTCGGTACAGGTTGCCTCCGTAATCTTCGGGGTAAGCTCGTGACCTGTGGCGGAGAGAACCTCCTTTACCTCGCTGTAACCGCAGGTCGCACAAATTGCGGAAACCGATCCTTCGTTTTCACACGTGGAGGGGACGGTGGATTCCTGTAAGGTATGTCCTGTTGGCGGACAAAAGCTTCCTTTATATATATAGCCGCATGTGCAGGTGTATTGGGTATATCCCTCCGTGACACACGTGGGGGCAGTGATTACGTGGCTTTGATCTTCATGACTGCATTCTTTGCTACAGGATAAAATCAGAAAAGAGAGACAGAAAATCAACAGAAACACGATTGATAAAATGGTTTTTCTCATGGCATAACTCCTTTGAATAAACAAAAGAAAAGGGAACATTCTAATAGTATGGTTTAATTATAGCAGAATGGGAAGATTTTGTCAACGAAGCATTTTGTCGAAAATAGAGAAGTTTGAGATCCAAAAAAAAATAAAAAAATTTTTAAAAAACTCTTGACAAAGAAAAAGGGATGTGATATAATAGTCAAGCTGTCCGCAAGAGCGGGTAGTGATGGTCATTGAAAATTGAACAACAAGAGAGAAGTACAAAGCATATGCAAATAGTGCGAAATACGAATCTCGTCGATTAAGAGTTATATATACTCAAC
>JAZNDP010000130.1:0-4719 GCA_045588165.1 Eubacteriales bacterium
AACCTTCTTGCAAGAAGGTTCCCTCATCGCATCCCCCCTCGCGCCCCCTCGCGCCCCTTGTCGAAAAAAGGGGATTTGTGCAAAATGTGGAAAATGATTTTTTTCAAAAAAAGACTTGACAAGATTTTTCGGAAAGTTTTCCATAGGTCAAAAAAACTTTTTTTCAAAAAGACCCTTGATTTTGCTTGTTTTTCCATAATATCAACAGAGTTTTCCATAGGTTCTTGCGAAAATTCGCGGAGGGTATGGAAAACTTTTTGGAAAACCGCCCTTTGTGTATCCTGCCAAATTTGACAAAAAAAGGAATAATTTTTGGGGGTGTTTGCATACATGGTGGTGGAAAATTCCATAAAATTCCATCCATAAATTCCCTTTTTCATACAAAAGCAGTCCTCGGTGGAGGACACGAAAAAGAAATGAGCAAACCGACAGCACCTCTCCTCTTTTTTTGGTCGTTCCAATGGCTTTTTTACGGATTTCGCGAAAAAAAACGCAGAGTTTTTGCAGAGTTTTTTCTCTCAAATTCTTGTAATATGAACCGATCAATGGTATAATATAGTATGGATAAATAGTTGACGAGGAGGACGCACCGTGGAATACCGTGTGGAAAGAGAAACGGCGGGAACGACCGTGCTGGAGGTGGCAAAGCGAAAGCTTGGCATTTCCACGGCTCTGCTCAAGCACCTGAAGTTTCTCGATAACGGCATCTGCGTCGACGGGAAGCGAGTCACGGTTCGGTACGTCCTACAAGAAGGAGACGTGCTGACCCTTGCGGTGGAGGACACCGCCTCGGGTGAGACCGCCACCCCCGCGGATCTTCCCCTCCCCGTGCTTTACGAGGACGAGGACACCGTGGTGCCAAACAAGCCCTCCGATATGCCCACCCACCCCTCCTGCGGTCACAGAGAGGATACGGTGGCGAACGCGCTGGCATTCCGTTACCGAAGTAGGGGAATCCCCTTTGTGTTCCGTCCCGTAAATCGACTGGATCGAAACACCAGCGGACTGTTGCTCATCGGAAGAAACCGAATTGCCGCCGCAAGGCTTTCCGAGGGGATGCGCCAAGGGCGAATCCGAAAAGTCTATCTCGCGATCCTTGCGGGAGTCCCCCAAGAGGAGAGCGGATGGATCCGCACCTACATGCGCCGTACCGAAAGGAGCGTAATCCTGCGGGAGAACTGCGAGAAAGGGCAAGGCGGAGATTTTGCTCTGACCCGTTATCGGGTACTGTTGCAAAGTGAGAGCCACTCCTTGGTTTGCGCCGCGCCTCTGACGGGGCGTACCCATCAGCTTCGGGTCCACTTTGCGGGAATCGGCTGTCCCATTCTGGGAGACGATCTGTACGGATCCCCCTCCAACCTGATCGGCAGACATGCCCTTCACTCCTGTGTTCTGACCTTTCCGCGGGTGCGGGACGGCGCTCCCGTTACCGTCCGCTCTCCCCTGCCGAAGGATATGGCGATGGTGGCTCGACTTTTGTTCGGAGCGGAATCCGACGCCGTTGAGAAGGAGCTGCTCCTATGGGAGAGTGACCTTTTACGAAATGAAGAATGATGGAAGGGAGAAAGAATGGATCAAAGGGTACAATTGGAAAATGCACGGGAAGAGGTACCCACTCCTTCCCCTCATAAGCTCTCCCTCTTTGCTCTGATCTGCTACGGACTTGGCGCCGCTTCGGCAATCCTATATCTTTGCTTCGTATTGAACGAGAGTATTGCCGATTGGTTCAACAAAACCGTAAGCGCCGCTTTCCGCGCCGCTCTTGCCTATCTGACAGGCTTGATCCCCTTTTCCTTGGCGGAATATCTGCTGATCCTGATCCCCGTGATTCTGTTTGCGCTGATTGCCGTCGGGATCCGGCGGTACTCCGACAGCTGGCGAGGTGTTTTCGTCTATTGCGGCACAGTCCTTGCGGTGGTGGCTCTAACCCTTTCGGTCTTTGTGGTGGGCTTTGCCCCCGGCTATCACGGAACAACCCTTGACCGTAAGCTTGGAATCACCCGTCGTGACGTGAGTGCCGAGGAGCTGTACCTGACCGCCGAGATCCTTGCCATAAAGGTCAATGAGGCGGCAGAACAGATCTCCTTTTCGCGGGCAACCGATTTTTCGGTCATGCCCTACGACTTTGAGGAGCTTTCCGATAAGCTCTCCGCAGCGTACACTTCCGCTTGTGATAAGTACGGCTTTCCCCAACGGATGCAAAGCCGCGTCAAGCCCGTGATGCTCAGCGAGGCGATGTCCTACACCCATATTACCGGTGTTTATTCCTTTTTCACGGGCGAGGCAAACCTGAACGTCGCCTTCCCCGATTACACCCTGCCCTACACCGCCGCCCACGAGCTGTCCCATCAGCGGGGAATCGCGCGGGAGAACGAGGCGAATTTTATGGCGTTTCTGGTCTGTCTGGAATCTGACGACCCGTATATCCGCTACAGCGGATATCTGAATCTGTACGAATACGTGGTATCTGCCCTCTATTCCGCCTCCCCCGAGCTTTACGCCAAGGCGAGCGGACAGATGGAAACGAGAGTCCGTCGCGAAATGGCGGCTTTCAATAAATTTTTTGAGAAATATCAGGACTCGGTCGCCTCGGAGATCACCGAGACGGTAAACGACACCTTCCTGACCCTCCACGGAACCGAAGGCACGAAAAGCTACGGCATGGTGGTGGATCTGGCTGTGGCGTACTACGTGTCCGACTGAATATACTATTGACAGCGCCATCCCCTTCGGAGCGGCGCGCAAAACGATTGATTTTCTCCCAAGACGGAGGCTACTATGGATAAGTTGATCATTCAGGGCGGGAAACCGCTCTGGGGAGAAGTGAATATTAGTGGCATGAAGAATTCCGCTCTGCCGATCCTGTTTGGAACCATTGCCGCCGCCGATATCTGCACCATCGGAAACGTCCCCGACGTCAGCGACATCGCTCTGACCCTGGAGACCCTTCGCACCTTGGGCGCCAAGGTTCGGTTCGTCACGGCGGATACTGTGCTCATCGACACCCGCGAGGTGGTGATGAAGAGCCCTCCCGCCGAGCTGGTGGGAAAAATGCGTGGCTCCACCTATCTGATCGGCGCCATGCTGGGCAGATTCGGAGAGGCGCTGGTGGGATACCCCGGCGGCTGTGATTTCGGGCTTCGCCCCATTGACCAGCACATCAAGGGCTTTGAGCTTCTGGGCGCCCGTGTGGAATACGGCGACAATGCCAATCTCCACGTAACGGCGGAAAATGGCCTGAAGGGCAATATGATCTATTTCGATATTGCCTCGGTGGGCGCTACCATCAACGTTATGCTGGCGGCAGTCTTTGCCGACGGCGTGACGGTCATTGAGAACGCCGCCAAGGAGCCCCATATCGCCGATATGGCAAGCTTCCTCAACGCTTGCGGCGCCGATATCTGCGGCGCGGGAACGGGTACCATTCGAGTACGCGGGGTCAAAAAGCTCCATGGCTGTACCTACGACATCGCCCCCGATATGATCGAGGCGGGTACATATATGACAGCGGTCGCCGCGGCAGGCGGAAAGGTGACGGTGTGTCGGGTGATCCCCAAGCACATGGAGGCGGTAACCCTGAAGCTGATGGAAATCGGACTTTCGGTAAAGCAAACCGATACCACCATTACCGTGACCTCCAATCGAAGCTACCGTGCCACCTCCATCCGAACCAACCCCTATCCCGGATTTCCCACCGATATGCAGCCCCAATTCGCGGCTATGCTCGCTACCTCCAGAGGTATGAGCTCGATCTGCGAGGGTATCTTTTCCAATCGCTTCCGCTACGTGGAGGAGCTGAAAAAAATGGGCGCCGATATCGTGGTGGTAGATACCACTGCCCATATCACCGGTGTTCCATCCCTGACGGGGGCTACCGTTCGCGGCAGTGACCTGCGGGCAGGGGCGGCACTCGTTATCGCCGCGCTGGGCGCGGAAGGCGTCAGTACCATCACAGGACTGGAATTCATCGACCGCGGCTACCAAGACCTCGTAGGCAAGCTCAAATCCCTCGGCGCCGATATCCGAAGAGCATAAGGGGATGCGATGAGATGCGATGAGATGCGATGAGGGAACCTTCTTAAAAGAAGGTTCCCTCAAACTCCCTCCAAGAACCTTCAATGAAAGGTTCTTGAGAAGTTCGTCTTAGCTTTCGTCCTATTCCTTGTGCATAACCGTTTACCATTGTCTTTATCTGATGAAAAAACAGGTCGGACCCTACGTACCGACCTGTTTTGTATTTAGTTTGGGTTGAGATAAAAAATAAAGATAAACATACTATAAAATTGGGCGAGGGCGTAGAGTCCGCCCGATTTTTTCATTAGAAAAAAATTAAGACGATCGGTTATCCACAAGGAATAGTCCGATCGCCATATTTTATACCTAATCCAAAAACGTTGAAAAGTTTTTGGGGAGTTTGAGGGGGCTTTTTTCAAAAAGCCCCCTCAAAAACGCATCCCATCGCGTCCTATCGCGTCCTCAATTATCCAACGCCTTGCTGTCGATCTGGCTCTTTGCCAACGCGATAAAGTCAGCGGCGGGCATAGCGCCCATATCTCCGGTCTTACGGGAACGGGGAGAAACGGTTCCTTCCGCCATTTCCTTCTCGCCCACGATGAGCATATAGGGCACCTTTTCCAGCTGTGCGGCACGGATCTTATATCCGATCTTCTCGTTCCGCTCGTCCACGGTCACGCGCATGCCCAGATTCCGCATCTGCGC
>JAZNDP010000131.1:0-3685 GCA_045588165.1 Eubacteriales bacterium
GTCCACGAGGATAATGCAGTCCTTGCAGGTAAGGTCAAAGTGATCTCCCACCTGGTCAAGGTCGAAAACGCATAAGGAGGACGGAGACATGAAACTGAATGAACTTTCTCCCGCGTACGGTTCCGCAAAGGATTCGTACCGCAAAGGAAGAGGTCCCGGCTCCGGTAACGGTAAGACCGCAGGAAAGGGACACAAGGGTCAGAACGCTCGCTCCGGCGGCGGTGTAAGACCCGGATTTGAGGGAGGTCAGCTTCCTCTTTACAGAAAGCTTCCCAAGAGAGGCTTTAAGAACAGATTCGCAGTGAACTACGCCATCGTAAACGTGGCTGACCTCAACCGCTTTGAGGACGGCGCAGTTGTGGATCTGGAAGCATTGCTGGCAGCAAAGATCGTTCGCAAGGAGCTGGATGGACTGAAGGTTCTCGGCACCGGCGAGCTGACCAAGAAATTAACTGTCAAGGCAACAGTCTTTTCGGCAACCGCTAAGGAAAAGATAGAAGCAGCAGGTGGAAAGACTGAGGAGGTATAAGTATGTTTAAGACGCTGAAGAACGCTTGGAGAATTCCCGAGCTGAAAAAGAAGCTTCTCTTCACATTGCTTATCGTAGTCCTCTACCGCGTGGGTGCGAATATCCCTGTGCCTTATGTCAATCCCGAGATCTTCGAGAGCGCAAAGGCAATTTCCAGCGGAACCATTCTCGCATTTTTAAACATGCTTTCCGGCGAAGCGCTGGGTAAAGCAACTCTGTTGGCTTTGGGTGTATCCCCGTACATTACGGCATCCATCGTGATCCAGCTTCTGACGATTGCCATTCCCGTTCTGGAAAGATGGTCCAAGGACGGAGATGAGGGTCGGAAGAAGATCAACGCACTGACCCGAATCATTACCATCGCCCTGGCGCTGGTAACTGCCATCGGATACGCGTTCTATCTGGAGCGCGGCGACGGAATGGGTAACTCCTACCTGACGGTTGATCCTAATTTCTTCCACTACTCAGTGATCGTTCTGTGCTACTGCGCAGGTGCGGCTCTGGTTATGTGGTTGGCAGAGAAGATCAACGAGTCCGGTATCGGAAACGGTATCTCCATTATCCTGTTTGCCAACATTATCGCAGGTCTTCCTTCCATGATCATGAGCGTTTGGTATAACGTATTCAAGCTGGGCGGCTTCAGCGGCTTCAGCTGGGTAGGTTTGATCCTGGCGATCGTTGAGATTCTCGTCTTCCTGGGCATGATCATGCTCATCGTTTGGATGTCCGACGCGGAGAGACGAATCCCGATCCAGTACGCAAAGCGTGTGGTTGGAAGAAAGATGTACGGTGGTCAGAACACCAATTTGCCCATTAAGGTCAATATGTCCGGTGTTATGCCCATCATCTTCGCAAACTCCATCGTTGCGATCCCCGCGACCATCGTTTCCTTCGCTGATCCCGACGGAAGCAGCGGATTTGCGAGATTCATCACCAACTGGTTCAACTATGACAGTTGGCCTTACTTGATCATTTTCCTGATCCTGTTGATTGCTTTCGCATATTTCTACGTGATGATTTCCTTCAACCCCGTTGAGGTTGCGAACAACATCAAGAACAACGGCGGCGCAATTCCCGGTATTCGTTCCGGCAGACCTACGGTTACCTTCATCAAGAAGGTGCTCTACCGCATTACGTTGGTTGGAGCCTTGCTGGTAGCGTTTATCGCTTGCTTCCCGTTGGCAGTCAACAATATCTGCTCGATTGAAGCAATTGGATACACGGGCTTCACCGCGCTGGCGTTCAGCGGATCCTCGCTGATGATTATGGTCGGTGTGGCTCTGGAGACCACTCGCGAGCTGGAAGCTCAGATGTCTCTGAGAAATTACAAGGGCTTCTTGGATTAATTCCGCTTGATTCTGCTTGGAGGAACGCATGAATTTGATCATTATGGGTGCTCCCGGAGCGGGAAAAGGAACCCAGTCCGAACAGATTTCGGCAAAATGGAAGATTCCCGCGGTCTCTACCGGAGAGATGCTTCGCGCCGCTATTAAGGCGGGGACGGAGTTGGGTGTTCTGGCGGCGTCCTATATGGACAAGGGACATCTGGTTCCCGATGAGATCGTGATCGGAATCATTAAAGATTATCTTTCGTCGGAGCAGTGCGCAAACGGATTTATTCTGGACGGCTTCCCCCGATCCATCCCTCAGGCTGAGGCGTTGGACGGAATGGGAGTAAAAATCGATGCGGTTCTCAGCATCGAGGTTCCGGATGAGACGATCGTCGAGAGAATGAGCGGACGCAGAATCTGCTCTTCTTGCGGCGCGTCGTATCACGTCCGTTACAAAGCACCGAAGACCGAAGGAGTCTGTGACAGCTGCGGAGCGCCTCTGTACATCAGAGACGACGACGCGGCAGAGACTGTCTTGAGTCGTCTGGAGACCTATCACCGTACCACAGAGCCGCTGAAGGATTACTACGCGGCAAAGGGACTGCTGATCAGCGTCCGCGGTATGGAGCGTGTGGAGGACACCACGGCAGCGGTCATGACCGCGCTGTCAAAGTTTGAGGCGTGAGCATGATTCAACTGAAAAATTCTACTCAAATTTCCATGATGATGGAAGCAGGACGCATCACGGGCGAGGCATTGCTCGTCGCCCGTGAGCACGTCCGCGAGGGCGTCAGCACCAAGGAGCTGGATACCTTGATCCGAGCCTACATCGAGAAGTGTGGGGCAAAGCCCTCCTTCCTCGGATACGGCGGTTTTCCCGGATCGGCGTGCATCAGCATCAACGACGAGGTCATCCACGGGATCCCGAGCAAAAATCGGATCCTGCGGGAGGGCGATATCGTCAAGATCGACGTAGGCGCGTTTTATAAGGGGTTCCACGGCGACAGCGCAAGAACGATTCCGGTCGGACGCGTCAGCGAGGAAGCGATTCGTTTGATGGAAGTCACCCGTCAAAGCTTTTTCGATGGCGTAGCGGCTGTAAAAATCGGAAATCGGATCGGCGATGTGGGAAGCGCGATTCAATCCCGTGTGGAGAGAAACGGTTTTTCCGTGGTGCGGCGATATATCGGTCATGGAATAGGACACGATCTTCACGAGTCTCCCGACGTTCCCAATTTCGGTACGGCGGGGCGGGGTACACGGCTTTGCGCCGGTATGGCAATTGCCATCGAACCCATGGTCAACGTTGGCTCGGAGGAGGTTTATGAGCTTTCGGACGGCTGGACGGTGAAAACCAGAGACAGAAGTCTGTCCGCTCATTATGAAAATACGGTAGCCCTGACCTCGGACGGCGTGGTGATCACGACGTTGGTCGATCAGAGCTGGTAGTTGAAACAGAAATTTTGTCACAGAACAATGCAGAGGAGGGATTATTCTGCCGAAGGATGATGTAATCGAGTTTGAAGGTGTCGTAGTTGAGGCCCTGCCGAACGCGACCTTCAAGGTCAAGCTTCCCAATGAGCATATCGTAACGGCTCATATTTCGGGAAAGCTGCGAATGAACTATATTAGAATTTTGCCGGGTGACCGCGTAACCATTGAGGTGTCGGTATACGACCTGAACAAGGGACGCATTACTTGGCGTGCAAAGTAAATAAAGAAAGGGTTGGTGTAATAAAATGAAGGTTAAACCATCCGTAAAAAAGATTTGCGAAAAGTGCAAAATCATTAAGAGAAAAGGCAAAGTTATGGTTATCTGCGAGAA
>JAZNDP010000132.1:0-2271 GCA_045588165.1 Eubacteriales bacterium
CTGTTTGAAGCCTGCGAAAAATCGGGCAAATAAAAAAGAGGAGTAGCATCATGAAACAAAATGTATTGAATACCAATCTGACGGGAAAGGTCGCCGTCGTTACCGGCGCGGGCGGCGTGCTTTGCAGTTATTTTGCCAAGGTTCTGGCAAGAGCGGGCGCCAAGGTAGCACTTCTTGATCTGAATGCCGAGGCGGCAGGACAGTTTGCCGACGAGATCGTCGCCGAGGGCGGCATTGCCAAGGCGTATGCCTGCAACGTACTGGACAAGGCAACCTGTCTCTCCGTAGCGGAGCAGGTCAAGGCGGATCTGGGTCCTTGCGACATTCTGGTCAACGGCGCGGGCGGAAACAACCCCAGAGCCACCACCGATAAGGAATATTACGAGCCCGGCGACATCGACGCCGACACCAAGAGCTTCTTTGATCTGGATGCCGACGGCGTGGGATTCGTTTTCAATCTGAACTTCCTCGGAACCCTGATCCCCACCCAAGCCTTCGCGGCGCAGATGCTGGGACGGAAGGGTTGTTCGATTCTGAACATCTCCTCCATGAACGCATACACCCCTCTGACCAAGATCCCCGCGTATTCGGGCGCCAAGGCGGCAATCTCCAACTTCACCCAGTGGCTTGCCGTTCACTTCTCCCGCGAGGGAATCCGTGTCAACGCCATCGCTCCCGGTTTCTTCTCCACCAAGCAGAACGCGAAGCTTCTCTGGAATGAGGACGGAACCCCCACGGCGCGAACGGGTAAGATTCTGGCGGCGACTCCCATGGGTCGCTTCGGCGAGACCGAGGAGCTGGAGGGAGGACTTCTCTTCCTGCTCAATGATCAGGCGGCAGGCTTTATCACCGGCGTGGTTCTCCCCATCGACGGCGGCTTCTCCGCCTATTCGGGTGTCTGACTCATAAAAAGAACGGTTCGACTGGTTGTCGAACCGTTCTTTTTTATCATAGCTCCAAAAGTTCTCCGCAAGCGGGAATATCCACCACGGTTTCGGGAGATCGCGACAGAACCGCCCTCTTTTCTGTCATTCCTTCCCAATCGCTTATTTCTCTCTTGACAAATTTCCCCAAAGGAGGTACAATAGTAGTGTATATCAATATGACGCTCATGGAGGATATTAACATGATTCAAAAAACACAGACTTACCGCGGAACCGCCGATTCCGCCGTTCAATTTCTGCGCAGAGAGCAGATCGACCACCCCGAGATGTGGGCGAAATTCGTTCAGCAGTTCCGCGATAAGCTGGACGGAACCGACCGCGGCTGGCGAGGTGAGTACTGGGGCAAGACCATCCGCGGTGCGATTCTGATCTACGAGTACACCCGCGATGAGGGTCTGTACCAAATGCTGACCGACTCGGTCCGCGATATGTTCACCGTTGCTGAGGAGGACGGTCGCGTTTCCTCCTTCACCCGCGACATGGAATTTACCGCTTGGGATGTCTGGTGCCGCAAATACGTGCTTCTTGGCATGGAATACTATTACGACATCTGCCGCGACGAGGAGCTGAAGGCACAGATCATCACCTACATGCAGGGCGCTGCGGACTATATCTTAGACAAGCTCGGCAAGGAATCCGAGGGCAAGAGACCTCTGACCATCTGCTGCTACAGCTGGCTCGGACTCAACGCCTCCTCAATCCTTGAACCCATGGTATGGCTCCACCGTCTGACAGGTGAGAAGCGCTACCTTGACTTTGCCAAGTACATCGTGGAGATCGGCGGCTGTCATATGCACAACGTCTTTGAGCTGGCATATGAGAACGAGCTGGCTCCCTATCAGTACGGTGTGGAAAAGGCATACGAGATGATCTCCTGCTTTGAGGGACTCTTAGAATATTACGCCGCGACGGGCATTGAGAAATACAAGACGGCTGCCATCAACTTCGCTCACGCGATCCTCGATACCGACGTGACCGTCATCGGCTCCTGCGGTTGTACCCACGAGCTCTTCGACCACTCCAAGGTTCGTCAGACCGCCTACTACGAGGGCATCATGCAGGAGACCTGCGTCACCGTGACCTGGATGAAGTTCTGCGGACGTCTCCTGAAGCTGACGGGCGAGAGCGTCTTTGCCGACGCCATCGAACACGCCTTCTATAACGCGTACCTCGGCTCCTTCAACACCCAGAGAGCCATCAGCGACGACGTGATCAACACCTACGGCGTTGGTACTCCCGACTCTCAGCTGGTCAATATGTCGGTTCCCTTTGACAGCTACAGCCCTCTGATCCCCGGGAAGAGAGGTAGGAAGAACGCGGGTCTGCG
>JAZNDP010000133.1:0-35324 GCA_045588165.1 Eubacteriales bacterium
AGGAATCATCTATATTGATGAGATCGACAAAATCGCCAGAAAGAGTGAAAACCGCTCCATTACCCGCGACGTATCGGGCGAGGGCGTTCAGCAAGCCCTTCTGAAAATTCTGGAGGGTACCGTTGCCAACGTTCCCCCCCAAGGCGGACGGAAGCATCCCAATCAAGAGTTCATTCAGATCAACACCGAGAACATTCTCTTTATTTGCGGCGGCGCATTCGAGGGTCTGGACAAGATCATTGAAAAGCGTCAGGGCAACCAGAGCATTGGATTTTCCAGCGAGATCAAAGGAAAGGCCGAGAAAAAGAAGGCGGGTATCTTCAAGGACGTGGTTCCCCATGATATCGTCAAGTTCGGCTTGATCCCCGAGCTGGTTGGCCGTATTCCCGTTACCATAACCTTGGACGATCTGGACAAGGAGGCGCTGGTGCGGATTTTGCGTGAGCCAAAGAATTCCCTGCTGAAGCAGTACGAAAAGCTCTTTGAGATGGACGGCGTGGATCTGACCTTTGAGGAGGACGCGCTGGACGCAATTGCAGCACAAGCAATTGAGCGCAATACCGGTGCCCGCGGACTCCGCTCCATTATGGAAAATCTGATGATGCCCATGATGTACGAAATTCCCGCCCGCGAGGACGTAGGCGAGGTGATCATCAACAAGCCTTGCGTACTGGGAACGGGAAAAGCCGAATACGTGCAAAAGGAACTGATCGATCTGGACGGATCCTCTTCCGTCAGCGGTGAGTTACCCGAAGCAAAGGAATAACAAAAACGCAACCGATTGTAATCGGTTGCGTTTTTGTTTTCTATTTTTTCATTTCTCTTGATTTTTCTTCAAAAAAAGACTATAATATTGATATATCTGTTTATTTCTCGGAGAAACTACCATGCGCGAAGTTGATGCCAATTATATCAA
The DNA here is from genome assembly GCA_045588165.1 of Eubacteriales bacterium. GTDB lineage: Bacteria > Bacillota > Clostridia > Oscillospirales > CAG-272 > HGM12713. The sequence goes on from JAZNDP010000133.1 coordinate 917, forward strand.
AATGACCGAAACGCCGATCCCCAAGCTGATCGTGCGCCTCGGCATTCCCACCACCATATCCATGCTGATCACCAGCATTTATAATCTTGCCGATACCTATTTCGTAGGAACCTTGGGGGAGAGCCAACAGGCAGCAACAGGGATTCTGTTCACCCTACAGGCAATCATTCAAGCCATCTCCTTTATGCTGGGGAACGGCTCGGGGACCTTCGTTTCCAAAGCCCTTGCTGACAGGAATACGAAGGAAGCCACGGAATACGTATCCTCCGCTTTTTTCGTAGGAGCCTTTGCGGGTACCCTGCTGTCGGTCATCAGTTTGATCTTTCTGACTCCCATGATGCGGCTGCTGGGCAGTACCGAGACCATTCTCCCCTACGCCATAGATTATGGCATGTGGGTGCTTCTCTCCTGTCCGTTTATGGTCTGCTCACTGATTCTGAACAACAATCTGCGCTACGAGGGCAAAGCGTTTTATGCCATGATAGGACTCACCACAGGCGGTATTCTCAATATTTTTGGAGATTATCTGCTGGTTTACCGGTTTCATATGGGCGTTTTCGGCGCCGGACTCGCCACTGCCGTTTCTCAAGTCGTCAGCTTTGTAATTTTGCTGACCCTTTATATAAAAATGGCGCAAAGCAAAATTTCTATCCGTGCTATGAGCCGTCGCCACTCGGTTTATTTTGGAATTGTGAAGGTAGGATTCCCCTCCCTCATTCGTCAGGGGTTGAGCTCGATCTCCAGCGGTCTGCTGAACAATCTGACCAAGCCCTACGGAGACGGCGCTATTGCCGCCATGAGTGTGGTCAATCGCTTCTACGGACTTGTGATGTGTGTGGGTCTTGGTATCGGTCAAGGCTTCCAGCCCGTGGCTTCCTTTAACTATCAAGCAAAAAAATATCGTCGCGTCAAGCAGGGATTGATCTTTACCACCCTATTCGGCTTCGCCTTCATCGGTGTTCTCTCCATGATCTCCTTTGCTCTGGCGGATAATATCGTTTATCTGTTTCAGCAAAGTCCCGATGCGCTTCGGATCGGAACGCCCGCGCTCCGCTATGCCACCCTTGGACTTTTGTTCATGCCGCTGTCTGTCCCTGTAAATATGCTCTATCAGAGTATTCGAAAGGCGGGCGTTGCTTCCTTCCTTTCCATTCTTCGTTCGGGTCTTGCCCTGATCCCCGTCCTTCTTTTGGGTGTTTATTTCTGGGGACTTTTGGGGATTCAGCTGGCGCAGCCTTTAGCGGATTGCATCACGGGTCTGATCTCCATTCCATTCATTCTCTTTTTTTTAAAGAAAACGCCAAACGACGAGGAATTGTCATAAAAAAGCGGCACAGCTTGGCTGTGCCGTTTTTTATGATTGCTTTTTTCGCTTTGCCTCAAAGAAGTGACGCAAAAGCTCTCTGCATTCGGTCTCACACACACCGCACGTGAGAGAAAACGCGTGATTGAAGGGATAGGAATTGAAATTCAACACACTCCCGCAGCATCCTGCCGCGGGATCCTTTACCCCAAACACCACACGGTCAATTCGGGAATTGACGATGGCTCCCGCGCACATGGGACAGGGCTCCAGAGTTACATACAGCGTACATCCCGTCAAACGCCAACCGCCAAGCAAACGGCAAGCCTCCTCAATGGCAAGAAGCTCCGCGTGAGCCGTCGAAACCCCACTCTTCTCCCGAAGATTATGAGCGCCACACACAAGGACATCGTCCTTTACGATCACGGCACCGACGGGAACCTCTCCCATCGCCCTTGCTTGCTCGGCATATTTCAGTGCTTCCCGCATCCATTCCCGATCTGTCATTTGCTCCTGCTTCCTTCTTGTTTTATTCCTATTTATTTTACCATATCCTTTTGCTCTTGTCAACCAAAAAAGAATCCAAACGAGTAATTCCTATCGTTTGGATTCTCTTTTTATTTTCTGTAATACACGTAGTAGGCGATTACGGTTCGCTCTACTCCGTCATGCTCCAGATCGGCTCCCGTCAAGACAACTCCGTCCTTGGACAACAGCTCCCAGATCTGCAGCTCGTCAACCTTGGCGCGGAAGATCACGTCGGAGGACGCAAAGAGCAACAGCTCATCGTTGCGGATATTGATATTTCCGTTTCGTCCGATAACCTCGTCTACGTCATTTTTCTTTTCCGTCACGTACCGAATGTGTCTTCCGTGAATGGACGCCGCCATTTCCCGACGAAATTCCTTGCTATTTGGATTTTTCTTTTTTCTGAATCGATCAAACAGTCCCATTTTTTACATCCTTTCTATTCTCAAACTGTAAAATCAAGGCGCGACAGGGCGGGATCACACCCAAATATCTCTCCCCCGTCAGCAAATCGGTTGCCCTTCCCTTCATCGGATACGGAATCTCATGCTCAGCGGCATTGGCAAGGATCAGAAGCCTCTCTCCTCTGCCCTCACGAAGGTAGGCGATCACGCTCTCCTGTGCCGTCAAAACCCGAAAATCTCCGTCCTCAAATACGGGGTGGGAGCGGCGGATTTTGCCAAGTATGCGGTAAAAATCAACCAAGGAGCGCTCTTCGCTCCCCCAAGGATAAGGACGGCGACAGAAGGGATCGTGATATCCTTCTATTCCCGCCTCATCTCCGTAGAAAATTGATGGGATTCCGTACACGGTAAATTGAATGGTTGCCGCTACCTTCAATCGCGCGATGCCCCTTGCGCGCTCCTCTCGGGTCAGGTGCTTGGTGGCGAGTTGATCCTCCCGTATCTCTACGTCCGGTTCATTTTCTTCTCCCAGCACGGTCAAAATCCGCTCTGTATCGTGGGTGCCGAGAAGATTCATCAGGCTATCACAGACACACTTGGGATAGGTGGCGTAGATCTCCTTCAGGATGTCTCCCAGAAATTCTCCATCCCCCTCGGTCAGGAATTGTAAAATTCCGTTTCGCAGGGGATAATTCATCACGCTATCCAGCTGTTCTCCCTGCAAATAGCGCCGACGCGCCCCATACGCCTCCTTCAGAGCGGCATTCTCCCAGACCTCACCAATGATGAATCCCTCACCGTTGGAGGTCTCCTTCACGGTCCTCCGCAGCTGATCCAAAAAGGGATCGGTCAGCTCATCAGCCACATCCAGACGCCATCCGTCAATCCCCATCTTCATATAATGGGCACATACACCGTCCCTGCCAACGAAAAAGGATCGGCAGGCATCGTTTTGCAGATTCAGCTTGGGGAGGATATCGATTCCCCACCAAGATTCGTATTCCCTCGGATAGGTACGGAAGCAGAACCAATCCCGATAGGGAGAGCTCGGGTCAGTATAGGCACCGTGACCGCCATATTCTCCGTATCGGTCAAAGTAGAGACTGTTATCCCCCGTATGGTTAAATACACCGTCCAATATCACCCGAATTCCTATGTCATGTGCCCGTTCCAGTAAAAGACGGAACGCCTCCTCGCCGCCAAACATTCCGTCAATTTCCAGATAATTGCCCGTATCGTATTTGTGGTTGGAATAGGCGCGAAAAATAGGGTTGAGATAGAGGATTCCCACGCCAAGAGATTTCAGATAATCCAGCTTCTCGATGACACCCCACAGATTCCCGCCGAAAAATTCATTATTTTTAAGCGGCTCACCTCTCTTGCTTGCGTGCTGGGGAATGCCTCCCTCCCAATCCTCGTTCATCACCGCGTCGTCTCTGGTCGCAACCGCGCCCGTTCCCCGACAAAACCGATCGACGAAGATCTGGTATAGGATCTGTCCGCGAGTCCATGTCGGGGGAGCAAAATCCCTCTTGTGGAGGAGAAGAACGAAGCGCCGAGAGGAGGTGGTCTCCAGCTGAAAATCCACTTGATTGTGCGTGGAGGTGAACAGAGTATGCTCGCCCCGAAGAAACAAAAATTCGTAAAAGAACAGTCCCTCCTCGGCGTCACCGCATAGTTTGCCCGTATCCAGAGAAAGGGTATATCGGTCGATACCTCCCTCGGTTTTCACAAAGGTAAGAGGCATATCCCGATCCGCGTCTCCGTCACGACACAGACGGAGAACCACGGCGGATGCCCCCAGCCGTCTGGGGGTCTCCACAAAGAACGTGATTACATTTCCTGCCGCAAACGCGCCCCGTGCCGACACATCCCTGTCCTTTACCATTTTTTTAATCACCGGTAGTGCCGGATCGACGATCTTTTTCAGCATCCTTCCCCCTTACATTCCCCTCAATCTCTCACTTTTTCCAAGCCCCAGATATTTTTCGCGTATTCCTCAATGGAGCGGTCCGCGGCAAAAAAGCCTGCCGACGCGATATTCATAAGAGACATTCGGTTCCACTTTTCTTTATTCTGATAGTCCTCCACCGCTCTTGCGTGGATCTGCCGATAGGATTCGAAATCGGCAAGGCACATAAACGGATCGGCAACTCCGGGGGAAGACAGCAGATAGTCCGCAATCTCGGCAAAGGACTCGCCCGCAAAACCAATGCGAAGCGCCTCAAGGATGCGTCGAAGTCTCTCATTTCCCGCATAATAATCCATGCTGTTATATCCTCGCAGCCAGATCTCGTCCACATCCCGACTGGTCAGTCCAAAGATATACATATTTTCCTTCCCCGCCACCGCCAGCATTTCTACGTTGGCACCGTCCAGCGTACCGATCGTCAGAGCGCCGTTGATCATCAGCTTCATACACCCGGTACCGCTGGCTTCCTTTCCCGCAAGAGAAATCTGTTCGCTGATCTCCGCCGCGGGGATCAGCGCCTCGGCAAGGCTCACGTTGTAATCCTCCAGAAAGATCACGGCAAGCTTTTCACGGATTCTCGGATCCTGATCGATCTCTCTGCCAAGACAGAAGATCAGCTTGATGATGGTCTTTGCCATGTGATACCCGGGCGCCGCCTTAGCGCCGAATAAAAAGGTCTTAGGCTGAACCTCTTTTTTCGGGTTATCCTTCAGGTCCAGATACAGTCCGATGATATTCAGCACGTTCAGAAGCTGACGCTTATATTCATGCAATCGCTTAATGTGCACGTCAAACAAGGAATGAGTATCGATGGCACGACCTGTTTTTTTATAAAGGAAATTGGAAAAACCAATCTTATTTTCATGCTTGATCCGTCGAATCTCCTCAAGGATCCGAGGATCATCGGCATAGGCGGCAAAGCTTTGAAGCTCTTGCGGGTTGTGACGGTATCCGCTACCGATGGTATCGTCAAGCAGTCCCGCCAGTCCCGGATTGGAATAGCAGAGCCACCGACGGTGGGCAATTCCGTTGGTCACGTTACAAAACCGATCGGGATACATGGCGTAAAAATCCTTAAACAAGGATTTGACCAAAATCTCCGAATGGAGCTTGGATACTCCGTTGATGGAATGAGAGCCGATGACGCAAAGATTTGCCATGCGGATCTGCCCATAACCAATAATGCTCAACTTCGAGATCCGATTCCAGTTTCCCGGAAACGCCCGCCACGCCTCCTGACAGAATCTTTCGTTGATCTCCTTGATGATCACGTATATTCTGGGAAGCTTGAGACGGAACAGATCCTCATTCCAGGTCTCCAATGCCTCAGGCATCACCGTATGATTGGTGTAGGCGCACAGCTTTACCACGGTATCCCACGCCCGATCCCAGGGATAAAAGTAATCATCGATCAGGATCCGCATCAGCTCGGGAATACAAAGAGCGGGATGGGTGTCGTTGATGTGAATTGCCACCTTCTCACTCAGGTTATCCAAGGTTCCATACACAGCCATATGATCCCGTATGATGCTCTGACACGATGCGGACACCAGAAAATACTGTTGAGACAAGCGAAGGAGCTTTCCCTCCATGTGATGATCCGATGGATAAAGCACCTTGGAAATGATCTCCGCGTTGGTGCTCTCCTCCACGGCTTTGGTATACTGTCCTTGGGTAAATAGCCCCATATTGAAATGGTGGATATCTCTTGCCCGCCACAAGCGAAGCTGACTTACCGCTCGGCTATCCGCTCCCGAGATCAGCATATCGTAAGGCACAGCCTCGATCACGTCGCAATCCTCGTAAAGGATCTGACAGTGCCCATCTCTCCATTCCTCCCGCATGTGTCCCCCCATGCGCACTTGATAAATTCGGTCGGTTCTCGGGGTGAGCCAAACCTCCCCACCGGGGAGCCAGATATCGGGAAGCTCCACTTGCATTCCATCTACAATCATCTGCTTAAAAAAGCCATATTCATAGCAGAGAGAAAAGCCTGTGGCAGGATAATCCTGCGACGCGAGAGAGTCCATAAAGCACGCAGCCAGTCTGCCAAGACCCCCGTTGCCAAGGCCCGCATCGGACTCACAATCCAAAATCTCCTCCAAGTCATAGCCAAGGGAGCGCAACGCTGCTCTATAATCCTCCAGAAGTCCCAGATTGCATAAATTGGTTTTGAGAGAACGGCCAAGCAAAAATTCCATGCACAGATAGTACACTCGTTTGGCACCCTTTTGATTGACCTCCTGCTTCATCTCGCCTCTCTTGCGGCTCAGAATATCCTTCACCGTCATAGCCACCGCTTTATACACTTGATCCTTGGATGCTTCCTCAACAGTACAGCCAAAATATCGGGACAGCTTTGCCTCGATTTCCTCTCGAACCTCGATCTCACAGGATCGATTGGGAGTATTACTCATATTTCTTGATTCCTTTCCAACTTTCTCCGTCCGCGCAAAGGATACTGTGCGCAAACCGAGTCATTCATTCCGCAGAGATTGGTACAGCGCGAGATACTGCCTCGCCGACGCGCCCCAAGAGAAATCGGTGCGCATGATCCTGCCGATGAGTCTGTGACGCTTTTCGGGATTCTGCCAAAGGGCAATTGCCGCCTCCGTAGTCGCCATAAGCGCCTCGGCGGTATATTCCCCAAAGGTAAATCCGTTTCCGAATATCTTGCCCTTTTCTTCCCTGTAACCCTTAATAGAGTCGTAAAGACCTCCTACCTCTCTCGTGACGGGAATGGCGCCGAAGCGAGAGGCGATCATTTGCGAAAGTCCGCATGGCTCACTGCGGGAGGGCATCAAAAAGATATCGGTGGCGGCATAGATTCTGTTCGCCAGATCTCTGTCGTAGGTGATAAGAGCGCGTACCCGATCGGGATATGCCTCCTGCACCTTTTTGAAAAAGGATTCAAGCCGTTCCTCCCCCTTACCAAGTATGATGAATTGGCATGGGGTTTTCTCCAACAAATTATACACCATTTCCGAGATCAAGTCAAGTCCTTTATGCGATACCAGTCTGGATACAACCGAAAGCAGTGGGATATCCTCACGGAGAGGAAGGTCCATCTCTCTTTGCAAAGCCGTCTTGTTTTCGTATTTTCTTTCCAACGATCGCCACGTAAACGGAATGGTCGATCCTCCTTTTTTCGCGGGATGGTAGACCTTATAATCGATTCCGTTCAAAATTCCGCACAGCTTCTCCGCCCGTTCTCTCAAAAAAGCGTCGAGTCCCTGCCCGTATTCGGGACGGCAGATTTCCTCCGCGTAGCGAGGACTCACCGTATTGACGCGGTTGGCGCACTCAATGGCGCCACACATCAGATTGACCCCTCCGTTGTATTCCACAACGGGACGGTCCGCATCCGTCAGCTCAAAGGTATCCCACAACATAGAAAGATCGAAGATCCCCTGATACTCAATATTATGAATGGTAAATACCGTCCGTATTCCCGCATAGCCCGAAAGAGAACGGTATTTCCGCTCCAGATAAATCAGAGACAGCGCCGCCTGCCAATCGTGGGCGTGGAGAATATCGGGATAAAATCCGATGATGGGAAGCATCTCCATCGCCGCCTTGCAAAAGAATGCAAAGCGCTCTCCGTCATCCTCATAACCGTAAATATTTTCCCGCTTAAAGTAATATTCATTGTCGATAAAATAGTAGGTGACGCCTCCCTTTTCCAAGCGTCTTACCCCACAATATTGGCGACGCCACGCGAGAGAGACCTCAAATTCCTCCACGAGAGTCATCTGCTCTCTCCATGAGTTTGCCACCGCTCCGTACAAGGGCAGAACCACTCTGACGTCCATCTCTCCTTCTGCCGCCGCGCGGATCGCCTCAGGTAAAGAACCCAGCACGTCACCCAAGCCGCCCGTTGCCGCAAAGGGCATCCCCTCCGCGCCAATCAATAAAATCTTCATCTCTTCCCTTCCTTTTCTCTCATTTGATATCGTTTCTTAAACCATGCGTCCCTTTCCGATAAAGAGAGGCATCGTCTCATGCCCCGAAAGGTGTCTTCCATCCCGAAGAGTGACGTTTTTGTCGGCAATCACACACGCCAAGGAAACTCCCGCTCCCACCGTGGTATTCTGAAGAAGGATCGAGTTTTTGACGATCGTTCCCCGTCCGATCCGCACCCCACGAAACAGAATGGAATTCTCCACCTGTCCCTCAATGACACATCCGTCCGCCACGTAGCTTCCCGTAACCTTCGCGTCGCCAAGATAGCGGGTAGGAGCCGAATTCCGAAGCTTTGTTAAAATCGGACGGTCCTCGCGGAACAGATCTGCCCGTATCCGCGGTTGCAGCAGTCCCATAGATGCCGTAAAATAGCTTTCCAGCGAGGAGATCCGCAGGTAGGTTCCTCCATAGAGATATCGGTAAAAATCCCCACACGCGGCATATCCTGCCACAATATCCCGATAAAAATCCGTATATCCGTGAGCTTCGGCTTCCCGAAGAATATCAAGAAGATACATTCGGTCTACCACCGCAATATGCGCGCTGATTTCCTCGGCAGATCGGTCAGATACACAAGCAATTGCCGAAAAAATCCGTCCGTCGCTGTCGGCTCGAACTTGCACATCCTCCCGTGTTACTCGCTCTGTCTCGGTTGTCCTTCGCGTAACCAAAGTCAGCTTGGCACCCTTTTCCTTATGATAACGAATCACCGATCCTATATCAACAGAACAGATTCCGGCACAGTCCGATAAAACCACCGCCTCCTCCGAGCTTCGCTCTAAAAAGCTTTTTGCCCCCATCAGCGCCTCCAACTCGGTTCGGTACAGCTGTTCACGGCATCCGCGGTCAGAGGATCCCACAAAGGGCGGAAGGAGCTGAATCCCTCCCGATCTCCTTGCCAGATCCCAGTCCTTCCCCGTACCAATGTGATCCATCAGGGACTGATAGCTGTTATGTGTAATAATTCCGATCCGCTCGATTCCCGAGTGTACCATACCCGACAATGGAAAATCCACCAGCCGATACCGACAGCCAAAAGGAACAGACGCCAAGGTTCTCGTATGTGTCAGCTCCGGTATGGAGGAATTATGTATATTAGAAAAGATTAATCCAACCGCTCTCACCTCAAATATTCTCCTCTCTCTTGATGTCCTCCGCTGACCAGATCATTTGATTTTCTCCGATCCGCGTATCATTGGGAATATGGATCCCCGCTCCGACAACCGTAATTTTTCTTGCCTTTTTCGGCTCCTTTCCGATGCGGCAATTCGCTCCCACATGAGCACGTTCGTCAAGAATGGCATAGGAAACGGTGGCTCCCGTCTCTACCGTCACTCCCCTCATCAGCACAGAATCAGACACGACCGCTCCTTTCTTGATACACACTCCTGCTCCTAACACCGAATTTTTCACCGTTCCCTCAATCTCACACCCTTCGGTAATAGAGCAGTTTTCGATCACAGCATCGTTTCCGACGAATTGGGGCGAATGTGCCTCGTGTCTGGAATAGATCCGCCACCCTTCGTCATTCAGGCGAAGAAGAGGATTCTCCCCCAGAAGATCCATGTTCGCCTCCCACAGAGAAGCAATCGTTCCCACGTCCCGCCAGTATCCCTCAAAACGGTACGCGTACATTTTCTCCCCCGCCTCAAGCATGGCGGGAATTACGTTTTTTCCAAAATCATTGGAGCTGGAAGGATCCGACGCATCCTTCCTAAGATATTGGAACAAAAGTTTTTTGTTGAAAACGTAAATTCCCATCGATGCCAGCGTGCTTCGAGGTTCCTCGGGTTTTTCCTCAAATTCGGTAATTCTTCCCTCCTCGTCCGTGCTCATAATGCCAAAGCGAGACGCCTCCTTGGGGGACACGTCAATGACCGCAATGGTACAGTCCGCCCCGCTTTGCTTATGCCGTTCAAGCATTTTGGAATAGTCCATCTTGTAAATATGATCTCCCGACAGGATCAGCACGTATTCGGGATCGTACCGATCGATAAACTCCATGTTCTGATAAATCGCGTTTGCCGTTCCGCGATACCAATCCGACCGACCTTTTCCCTGATAGGGCGGCAGGATCTTAACTCCGCCAAAGGCTCGGTCCAGATCCCATGGGAGTCCGTTTCCGATATAATCGTTCAGCTCCAAGGGCTGATACTGGGTCAGTACCCCCACCGTATCGATTCCGGAATTGACACAGTTGGAAAGCGCCAGATCGATCATTCGGTATTTCCCCCCAAAGGAGACTGCCGGCTTGGCGGTTCGGTCGGTAAGCGCATACAGACGGCTTCCCTGTCCTCCCGCCAAAAGCATTGCCACACATTCTTTTTTCTTGATCATAGAATCCTCCTCTCTCTGCTTTGTATATTTTTTATCAATTATTTTCAATTTGCCTTCCGCGCCTCCGACGCAGACGAAGAATCGTAACCCCTAAGGGAGGGATTCGGATACAAATCGAATCGGGACAATGATTCCACGCCTGTCCCGTCGTTTCAAGCGCTCCTGTGTTGATCACTCCGCTTCCGCCAAATTCCAAGGCATCGGAATTCAGGATCTCCTCGTAACTCCCCATTTCGGGAACGCCCAACAAATAATCCTCTCTGGCAACAGGAGTAAAATTGATCAGCACCAGAACCTCTCTTCCCTTACGATCGATCCGACGGAAGGATAAAATGCTGTGATCCCGATTGTCAGCGTCGATCCATCGGAAACCGTCCCAAGAGTTATCGATCTGCCATAGGGCGGGAGTCTCCAGATACAGATGATTCAGCGCGGATACGAAATGCTGAAGCCTTGCGTGAGCGTCATACTCCAAAAGAAACCATTCCAGCCCCCCGTCGTGATTCCACTCGCGGAATTGCCCGATCTCACTCCCCATAAAGAGAAGCTTTTTCCCCGGATGGGTCATCATGTAGCCCAGATAGGCTCGCACGCCCGCAAACTTTTGCCAATAGTCTCCCGACATCTTCCCAAGAAGCGACCCCTTTCCGTGGACGACCTCGTCATGGGAAATGGGTAGCACGTACTGCTCACTAAAGGCATAGGTCATCGAAAAGGTGATCTTCTCGTGGTGGTACTTACGATAGATCGGATCCAGCCTTCCGTGGAAAAGGGTATCGTTCATCCATCCCATATTCCACTTCATATCAAACCCTAAGCCGTCATATCCCTCAAAGGAGGTCACTCCCGGCCACGCGGTGGATTCCTCCGCGATCATCAACGCATCCGGTACGTATTTCTTGACACATCCGTTCAGCCGACGAAAGAAGGAGACTGCCTCCAGACACCGATGATCCCCAAAAATATTAGGAATCCATTCCCCCGCTTGCTTGTCGTAATCCAGATAAATCATAGAAGCTACCGCATCCACCCGCAATCCGTCCACGTGGTATTTTTGAAGCCAAAACAACGCGTTGGATACCAAGAAGGAAACGACCTCGTTTCTTCCCACATCAAAGCGCCTTGTCCCCCATCCGGCATTCTCCATTCGATCGGGACTCTGATATTCATACAAGAGCCCTCCGTCAAACTCATACAAGCCGTGCTCGTCCTTTGGAAAATGAGCGGGAACCCAATCCAGGATAACCCCGATCCCCGCCTCGTGCATCGAATCTACAAACCCCATAAACTCCTGCGGTGTACCAAATCGCGCGCTGGGGGCATAAAAGGATCCGATCTGATATCCCCAAGATCCATCAAATGGATGCTCCATGATCGGCAAGAGCTCTACGTGAGTGTATCCCATTTGCTTCACATAGGTGGCAAGCTCGGTCGCCAGTTCCCCATAGGTTAAATAAGAGCCGTCCGCATGCCGTTTCCAGGATCCTGCATGAAGCTCGTATATATTCATCGGCTGGGCATACATCTTCCCTTTTTTCCGCTTTCGATAGGACATCCATCCCTCGTCTCTCCAAGAATACCCTTCCAGAAAATCGACGACGGTGGCGGTGGCGGGGGGACACTCGGTACGAACGCCGTAAGGATCCGCCTTACAGATCTCCTTACCGTGTCCAATTATTTTATATTTGTATCGATCGCCCACACGCACCCGATCAGAGGATAGCTCAATCTCAAAGATTCCGCCCTCATTCAGGCGCACCATGGAATCGGTATCCTGCCAGCCGTTAAAATCTCCCGTCACAAACACCTGATCCGCAGAGGGTGCCCAAACACGAAAAACGACCCCTACATCACTCCGGTGAACGCCAAAATAATCGTATGCCGTATAGTTTGTCCCCTCAAAAAACAGATAAGCCGCCAGATTATCCCGATCCATTCCTTTCGATTCCTTCCCTTTTTTCAAAAATACTCTTCTTCAGTAGTATACTGCGCCATTCCTCGATATATTCCCAAAAACACGCTAAAAAAAGGAAAAGCCGTTTCGGGGAATCTCCCCGAAACGGCTTACGTTTCTTCTGTTATTTACTCCAGCTCGCTATGAAAAATGATTTCGTCCGGAAAGCACATGCCAAGCTTCTCACGGGCAACTCGGATCTTATAGGTATCGTCCAAGGGTGCATCCACCAGATACTGCAGCTCCTCAATGCGATCGTTCAGCTGCTCCACGTATGCCTCGTCCTCCTTTTTGTCCTCCATGATCTTGTTGTATTTCATCAGACTCCATACAAAAAATACCACCGCAAAAACGAACAGCGCCGCCAAAAAGCCCTGCACCAGCATGGATGCCGTATTCTTTTTTCTCTTAAAGTAATTCTTCCGCTCCATTGCCACCCTCGACTTTTCGATCCGTTTTCTTTGTCATCTCTTCCAATCCAACGATTCCCGCGCCCGATAAAAAGCCTTGTTCGGCTTCTCTGAGCATATGATCTCTCATACGTATATTATACAACCTTTTTCTTCGATTTGCAATAGCTTCCTTGATTTTAGCCGAAATTTTCAAAAGAACAAACCGAATCATCCGAAAAAGAAAAACAAAGGGACGGGTAAGGAGAAAGAACAGCATGGTAAGGGCAATTCGCGCAAGACAGATGATCCCCTCTGAAAATAGCATCACGAGCTTTCCTACCGTGAAATAATAGACCACAAACCCTACAAGTGTGGCAAAGACGGTATAGAGCCGAAACTGTCCGTAATTGAAATAATAATTCAGAATCGCCACGCCTGCGGCGGCAAAGGAAAACAGCAGAACGTCCTGAAGAAAGATCAGCGCGGGCAAAAAAACTCTTTTGATCTTCCCCGTTCCGATTTCTCCCACCGCACGTCCCAGTAAGGGTAAGCGCGCCTCGTAAAGCCTTGTAAATCGCTTTTTGGAGTACCTTACCCCAAAGAAGATTCGCGTCAGTCGGTGCAGATCGTTCAGCACCCCCACCGTGCCGCCAAACAGAAAGGAATATAGGAGCAGTAAGCTCAAAAAATAAGGAGATATCTCCATCTACGTCACCGAAGCATCCTTCCAAACCAGCCTCTCTTTTCCTCTCCGTCCTCCACGGAATAAAATATCCCGTCAATTCTTCCGTTCAATGTGACCACGCCGCGGTCCACGTCCAAAACGCCCACGTGAAGTCCCTTCCCCTCGATGGTCATATCCCCACGCGAGGTCCTGAGCTGTACCCCCGTATCGTCAAAGCTTTCCACCTCCCGCACACCCGTGATCCGCATCTCACCCCGTTCCTTCACAATCACCTCATGTCCCTGATTCTCGCCTTGTCCGCTCATAAAAAACCTCCGCATAGGATTTCTCTCGTTCCATCCTATGCGGAGCTCTTTGTCTTTATTCCCATACCTCATCGGTCATTCCAGTATTTCGTACATGCTAGCGGCATCTGCCTTTGCAACCGAATCCTTTACGGTCAGTACCCGCAGACGGAGTGTCCGCTGACCGAAGGTGATCTCAATGATATCGCCTTCCTTCACATCATAGGACGCCTTGGCACGTCTGCCGTTGACACAGACGTGCTCGGTGTCGCAGGCGTCGTTGGCAACGGTGCGTCGCTTGATAATACGGGAAACCTTTAAATATTTATCCAATCTCATCTTGATTCCTCAAAAAAGCCAGAGCGGCCGATTCCCGACCGCTCTGAAGAAATTACTTGTTTACAGCGTCCTTGAATGCCTTGCCTGCTGCAAAAGCGGGAGCCTTGGAAGCAGCGACCTGAATGGTCTCACCGGTTCTGGGGTTACGGCACTCTCTTGCGCCTCTCTCCTTAACCTCAAAGGTTCCGAAGCCGATCAGCTGAACCTTATCGCCAGCCTTCAGAGCGTCCTCGATAACTGCGATAACAGCGTTTACTGCTGCCTCAGCGTCCTTTTTCTTGAGATCTGCCTTTGCTGCAACTGCCTCAACAAACTGAGTCTTGTTCATGGTTTTGTTCCACCTTTCTTTTTTAAAATTTCCGGAAATTTTCTCGAAGGGATCATCCCCACAAAAAACCTTGTATTCATTATATCACAAAGTTCATAGAATGGCAATAGTTTTTTTTACTTTTTTCCCAAAAAATTTAATTTTTTTTCGCTTTTTTATGTTTATTTTCATTCCAAATGCGGTTTAGCTCCTCTACACTCACCTGTTCTATGAACAGACCGCGTTCCATGACCGCTGACTCGATCTCAGCAAAGCGATCAATAAACTTTTCAGTCGCCCGATTCAGAGCCACCTCGGGATCAATCTTCAGTTTTCGGCAAAGAGAGGTGATACTCAACAGAAGATCTCCCATCTCCTCCTCTACATTCGACAAGTCCTCATTCTGCATGGCGTCACTCAATTCGGTCAGCTCCTCGCACACTTTATCCATGACCTCTTCGGCATCACCGAAATCAAAGCATTTCGCCTTCTTGCCAACCTTTTCGGCTCGCATCAGGGCGGGAAGCATGGGTGGAATCGCACGAAGCTTGTCGGTGACGGTCTTTCGTTCTTTTTCCTCGCTCTTGATTGCCTCCCAATTGGAAAGAACCTGCTCCGAGGTATTAGCCTCTACCGTTCCGAACACATGGGGATGACGGTGGATCAGCTTGACACAAATATCGCTTGCCACGTCGTGAATATCAAAGACACCCTGTTCCGTCTCAATTTGGGCGTGAAAAACCACCTGTAACAGCACGTCACCAAGCTCCTCCCGCAGAAGCGACGGATTCTCGGTATCGATCGCCTCGATGACCTCGTAGGTCTCCTCAATAAAATCCTTTCGGATGCTCTTGTGATCCTGCTCCCGATCCCAAGGACATCCACGCTCTGAACGAAGCACCTCCAGAATCGTCACCAGATCCTCAAAATCATACCGATCCTTTTCCAAAAGCAGTTTGATTTTTTCCTCCACTGTCATACCTTTTCCTTCTCTTTCTTGTTTATTGTTCTTCTGTTTTTCATTTCCTTTGACAGTCCCTGACGGGACAGAAATCGACCAACGAGCGGGAACGCGGAAAGATCCTCCTCTGTGACGATCCGAAGCAATAACGCCAGCGCTCCGTACACGAGAACCGCCACAGATGCGGCACACAGAAACGAAAGCGCCTCTCCGCCCATCATCCGCTCCATGGGAGCATAGACCGAAAGGGATGCCGCGATGGATACCACGGATGCCAGAAGGGGTTTTCCGTAGGTTTGTCCCCTCCCTGCCGTACCTTTGCTTCTCGGTACGCAGGAGCTCATATATTTCAAATTGAGTACGGTAACCGTAACGTCACACAAAAACGTACTGATGGGCGCTCCCATCACACCGATCTCGGGGATTCCGATCAACGCATAGGCAAATAGTATTTTTACTACTGCTCCTATTGCCATAGAAAGGATCGGCTTCCACGTTTTGCGGTAGGATTGCAGGATTCCGTTGGTGGTGGTAATCAAGCCCGAAAATAAAACCGATCCGCCCAAAAGTGAAAGCAAGGGGGCGGCGGTTGCCACCGATTCCGGTTCATTCCGAAATAAAATGGACAAAATCGGTGAGGCATACACGGAAATTCCCATTGCCGCCGGCATCGACAAAAGCACGGTCAGGCGAATGGCACGGTCGCTTACCGCCGCCTGATCCTCCCTCTTTCCTCCCTCGATTGCCGCCGACAGCTGGGGCACCAGCGCAAGGGCGATGGGGGTAATCAGTGATGGGATCAGTCCAAATACGGGAATTGCCAGAGTGGTATATGCGCCAAAGATTCGATTTGCCTCGGCGGCGCTGACACCGATGGACTGTAATCGGCGCATGATCAGCGCCATATCCACAAGACGGGTCACGCTCAACACGGCAGAGCTTAAGGTGATGGGAATTGCGATTCGCAACAACGCTCGCAAATTGCTCTCCCCACAGGATGGCAAATCATCACGGGAGAACTCCCATTTTTTCTCAAGCACCTTGAGCAACAGCAAATAAAGTGCCGATAGCGCGCAACCGAAAGAAAGCCCCAGAATCGCCCACGCCGCAACAATTGGAATATCCATGCCCCGCCTCAGGGCAAGGGCGGCAAAGCCTACGCCGAAGATCAATTTTCCAAGCGCCTCAATAAGCTGTGACACAGCCGTTGGCACCATACGGCGCAAGCCCTGAAAATAGCCCCGCACCGCCCCCGAAAAGCAAACGAAGAAAAGGGCGGGTGCGATAGCAATGATACAGAGGAAAGCCTCCCTGTTCCCGATCGCTGCCGCCAAGGGTCTGGCAAATGCCAGCATCAATCCGCTTCCCACGGCGCCGAAAACCAAAAAAACGCCAAGGGCTACTCGGTATATTCGCCGCGCTTCTCCAAATGCGCCCCGTTCCCGATGAGCGGAGATCAGCATGGAAAGCGCCACGGGAAGTCCTGCCGTAGAGATGACACACAGCATCGCGTAGATCTCCACCGCCGAATTGAAATATCCCATTCCCTCCGCGCCCAAATACGCAATCATAGGGATCTTATATGCAAGTCCGATGATCTTGACGATCAGCGTAGAAAGAGACAGCACGAGGACACCTGACATAAAGCTGTTCCCACTCGCGCTGTCTCCCATTCTCTTTCGTCTCATCCGCACACCGCCTCCCATTCCCACCGCCAATCTGTCTACTGAACTATATTCAGCAGAGGGCGCAGGTATGTACGGCATAAAGGCGCGGCGAGGTTAAATAAATTCGCGATACAGCGAATCCGATCGGATCAGCTGATCCGAGATCGGCTCTACGTCCGCGATCTTGGCAAGGATTTCCTCAGCACATCCGCGGTTGGGACTCTCCTTCGGAACCGTCGGAAGAATTCGTTCCAGATACGGCTTCAGCACACCGATTTCATAAGGCATGGTAGAGTCGATCTGACAGGCACACTCGGAAGCATACGGAAAAATATGCGCGTCCTCGTTTGCCCGTACGCCCGACCATAAACCAAAGGTAAAATCAGGATCTGTTCCGCGGAAATTATAATCCCGAACCAGTCGGCGCAACAGACGGATCTCGTTTGGCTCAAAGATCTGTCCTCCCGCCTCCACGGATCGACGAGGCGCGATATACACACCAACAGAATCGTGACCCGAGCGCTCAATCAGCTTCGTTACCTCGGGATATACCGCTTGGATCCCCTCGAACACAAACACGTCGTCCTTCCCGCTCTCCAGCATTCGGTATCCCACACGCCTACCTTCCTTAAAGTCAAAGATCGGACATCTGCTCTCCGCCTTGGAAAACACCTCCTCAACGAACTCCTTCAGAGCCGGAAGGTCAATGGTTTTTACAGAATCGTAATCCACCTTTCCACTCTCAGGATCTGTTGCCGTTGCGTGTAGGATCTCTTTATCATAATAAAAATCGTCAATGGAGATCAGATGCAGTCGCTTTCCAAGTCTTGCGAAGCGATTGCTCAACAGATTTGCCGCCGTGGTCTTTCCCGAACAGGTAGGACCCGAAAGACGGATCAGCTTTTGCCCGTCCTTGCAAAGCACCCGCGCGACCTCATCTAGTCGAAGACAAAAATCCTTCTCACAAGTATCAACCCATTCTTCTATTCTTACATCGTTACGTTCCATCGTTCCCCCTTCTCCGTGTCCCTGCTCTGCCAATGGCTCGGCACAGGAACGGCTTTGTGTGATAACTTATGCAAGAAACAATCAGATCATTCCGTGAGACCGATAAAACTCCTCTGCCGCCATCGCAAAGCTCTCGCTTCTGTCCTCCTCCAGATATTCATAAGGGTATTTCTGGTGGAAAAGCCGCTCAATGGTACGGGTACCGGTATTTGCGCCGGTATTATCTACCAGCTTGGTCACCGCTCCCGCGCCCGCGGCAAGAATCGTGTGGATCTCCTCCATCATGTATATGTTGTACAAGCCCTCGTGCTCGGGCAAGGAGAATCCAACGTTTTCATAGTTTCCCACGGTATTTTTTTGTCTATACATGTAATATGGAATATATCCCGCCTGATGGGCACGAATCTGGGAATAATCCACGCATTTCCCCACGTCTCCTCCTCGCATGGAGTAAACGTCGGCATTCAAACGGAGAATCTCCGCCGATTTTTTCACACAGAAGGTATGTACCGTAATATTTTCGGGACGGAGCTGAATAATTTGATCCATCGTTGCCGAAAAGCGGCGGAAGTTATCCCCGGGAAGTCCCGCAATCAGATCCACGTTGATGGTCTTGATTCCAACACGTCTGGCGTCCTCAAAAGCGCGGAAAAACTCCTCCACGGTATGGTTCCTTCCAATTCCGCAAAGCACGTCATCACAAAGGCTCTGTGGATTTACGCTGACACGGGTCACACCCAGTTCCTTGGCAATAGCAAACTTTTCCTCGGTAATGGTATCGGGTCTGCCTGCCTCCATCGTGTACTCATCCAACGCCTTCACATCGGTAAGAGAAGCGATAAGCGTCAGCAGATCCCGAATCTGCTCTGCCGTCAGGATCGTTGGCGTTCCGCCTCCGATATAGATGGTTCTTACCCGCAATCCCAGTCGATCCACCAAAGCAAAATTGGATCGGATATCCTCCTTCAGCCTCTCCAGATACTGAGGAATCAATCCAAGCAACCGCTTGGAGGTATAGGATACGAAGGAGCAATAGGTACACCTAGTCGGACAGAACGGAATAGAGATATAGATACTGCAATCCTTCGACGAGGGCTCTCCCACGATCCGTTTCTCGGTCAGAGCGATATCGGTGGCAAGCGCCGCCTTCTTCGGGATCACCAAATAATCGGTATTCAGTATTTTTTTAACACGGGTCTTACTGACTCCCGCGTTTAACATTTCGGTGGCGACCTTGGAGGGTCGAACGCCTACCATCATCCCCCATGCGGGGCGATATCCGACCCGTTCGCCAAGCGCCGCAAGAACGGCTCCGCCTACCGCAAGCTTTAAGGTGCGCTCTTCCGTGCGGGATGCGTTTTTTTCCGCAACGTAATCTGCCTCACAGCTCTCACCCTGCCACTCGATCCGCGCGTACGCGACAATCTCTTCCTCCCGTTCCTCGGAGCGCACGTACAGACACGGCTCGTCTGCTTCGACCTCCTCATCCTGCTTTCCAAAATGTTCTCCCGGGAAGAAGATCATGCTCAAGGTCTGAACATAATATCGATTGATGGGAGAATCTAACGTAATTTTCATATCGATTTCCGCCGAAGCGGCTCCTTTTTTCGGTTTCTTTTACTGCTTCTTGAGCAATACGTGGCTATCCATCACGATAGTAACCGGTCCGTCACTGATCTGGGAGATCTCCATATGAGCGCCAAACACGCCTCTCCCCAGACTCTTTACTTGCTTCTCACAGAGCTGACATAAATATTCATATAGCTCGTTTGCCTCCGCGGGGGGTGCCGCCATCATATAATCGGGACGCTTTCCCTTTTTATACGAGGCAAGGAGTGTGAAGTTGGAAACCACCAGCATCTCTCCCGCCACGTCCATCACGGAAAGATTCATTTTGTCGTTTTCATCCGAGAAGATCCGCAAGCCCGTAATTTTTTCAGCCAGCGCCTCCGCGTCCTGTCGCGTGTCGCCCTTGGCAACTCCAAGCAGAACGTAAAGTCCCTTCTCACACGCCCCTGTAAGGGCCCCTTCTACGTAGACGGCTGCCCTCTTGACTCGTTGTACTACAGCGATCATGATTTCCTCCCATTACGAAAATCCCCGCGTCACGTCGATGACGCCGCTGATGGATCTCAAACGCGCTACGATGGAATGATAATGCTCCACGTTTTTACAACTGATCTTCAGGTTGATGATGGTACTCTCCGTACTGCTTACAGTATTGATCTGCAAGAGGAATACTCGCATTTCCGAAAGCGCCACGGAAATATCCGCCACGATTCCCAAGCGGTCCTGCACGGAAACGGTGATCTGCGCTTCATACAACGCCTGATCTCCGGATCCCGTTGCCGTTTCCCAATGCGCCTCTACCCAGCGATCGGCATTTTCCGGATTCTTCTTCTGATTGATCACGTTGGGACAATCACATTTATGGATCGAGATCCCAAAGCCCTTGGTAATAAAGCCGATCACCTCGTCTCCCGGTAGCGGATTGCAACAACGGGCAAATTTAACCTGACAGCCCCGCTCGCCATCCACCACGATACCTCCCGTGGTTTTGGTGTTTTTCGGTGCTTCCACAGTTTTGACCTGCTCCGCGGTGATAGGCTCGGCATTCTCCTGCTCGGCACTGACCAGCGTCCGCTCATATTCGTCTCTCAGCTTGCCCGACAGCTTTCCCATAGAAATGCCGCCGTAGCCTAAGGTGTTGAATACGTCATCCGAGCTCATAAAGCCCAGACGCTTTCCAACGGCGCTGACCATCTCGTTCCGCTGGGACTCGGTACATGTCTTACACCATTTTTTGATTTCCGCGTCGATCATTGCCTTGCCCGCAACGATGTTATCCGCGCGTTTCTCTTTTTTGAACCAGCTGCGGATCTTGGTTCTCGCCTCCGAGGTTTTAACGATAGACAGCCAGTCTCTGCTGGGTCCCTTGGACGCGGAGGAGGTGAGAATCTCCACGATGTCTCCCGTTTCGGGCGCGCGATCGATCGGCACGATCATGCCGTTGATCTTCGCGCCGACCATGGAATTGCCGACACCCGAGTGGATCGAATAGGCAAAGTCGATGACCGTCGCTCCTTGGGGGAGGTTGATTACATCGCCCTTAGGCGTGAAAACAAAGGTCTCGTCATGGAAAATATCGGTTTTAAGGGCATTGAGGAACTCGTCGGGATCCTTGGTCTCATCCTCGGTTTCCACCAGGCGGGAGATCCACTCCAGCTTCTTGTCCATGTCCTCCTTCGCACGCTCGCCCGACTTATACTTCCAGTGCGCCGCAATACCGTATTCTGCCACGTGGTGCATATCCCACGTACGGATCTGTACCTCAAAGGGGATTCCGTCCCGACCGATAACAGTAGTATGGAGGGAGCGATACATATTGAGCTTGGGCGTGAAAATATAATCCTTGAAGCGACCGCGCACAGACTTGAACATCTCGTGGATCAGTCCGAGTGCGGTATAACATTCAAGCTCGGTATCTACGATGATACGCAGAGCATAAAAGTCATAGATCTCGTCAAAGCTCTTATTCTGATTGAACATTTTCCGATAGATGCTGTAAACCGACTTGATCCGTCCCTCCAATGTGAAGTGGATCCCGTTCTCCCGCATCTTCTGCTCAACCAATTTTCGTATGTTCTCGATAAAGCCAACACTCTCACCGTATTTTTCTTCGATATAGCTCTGAATCTCAGCGTAACCGATGGGGTCCAGATAAGAAATGCAAAGCTTTTCCAGCTCCTGCTTGACCTTCTGCATACCGAGACGGTGGGCAAGAGGGGCGTAAACATTCATGGTCTCAAGCGCCGTCTTTCTTCGTTTGGGATCGGGCTTGACCTCAAGGGTGCGCATATTGTGCAAACGGTCGCACAGCTTAATGAAAATAACGCGAACGTCTCGCGACATGGCAAGGAGCATCTTACGGATGTTCTCCATATGAGCCTCTTCCTTGTCCTCAATATTCAGCTGGACCAGCTTGGTCAGACCGTCCACCAGCATGGCGATCTCTTTTCCAAACCGTTTCTCAATTTCTTTCAGATTCGTCTGATCGGGACAGTCCTCCACTGTGTCGTGCAGAAGGGCGGCACAAATGGACGACGTATCCAACCCAAGGCCTACAACGATCTCCGCCACCGACACAGGGTGAGAAATATACGGCTCTCCGCTGACGCGGAACTGTCCCTCGTGCAGCGTGGCGGCATAGTCATACGCCTCTTTGATTAATTCAATATCATAAGGTCTTCCGGAAGCCCTCAACAGCTCTATGAGCCTCTCTCCCCCGAACTTGCTTTCATTTGACATGAGATTTACCTTTCCATGCGACCGAGGTTATCCTCGCTCCTTCCATAATCGGTCAGAACACTGACTCCTCAGCTTCTTTAAAATAAAGGATTTATCAATACTGGTCTTCGTAACAGTATATTCGACTCGAAACCGATAAAGATCCTCATCGATCTCCTCAATCACGCATATGTTCAATTCATTGAGAACCCGTAAGATGTATTTCAGCTTTACGTAGGAGATTCCCGCTAAGTCAGAGGTTGAGAAGAACTGCTTCAGCATCATCTTGATACTCATGGTATCAACGCCTCCTCGAAACTCCCTGCGCAATTCCTTATAAACTACGGCAAAGTCCTCTCTCGTGGGAATCACGTTCTCTTCTTGCGTAAAGGACGCGCCCTCAGCGATTGCCGCATACCGCGCTTTTTGAGTCCGAAGCTTCTCCGCCTCGCTCTCCGCCGCTCTTGCATCCTGAAGTATCATCTGAACGCTTCGTGTATTTTTATAATCGTTAATGTCCACTGTAAACAGTACGTCGATCCGATCTCCCACATCAAAGCCGTGCTCCGCCACACCCATACCAAAGTACAACGCGGTCAGGCAGATTCCATCCTTTTCCAAAAGGAATCGGGTATGCTTGCCTCCGCTCATGGGAGTGATCCGCCGAATCATAACGTCCTTCATCACAAAATTGGGAGTCGGATTTCCCGTGCCGAAGGGCTCCAGTAAGGAAAGCTCCTGGGCGAAGGGCAAAGACAGATCGGACATGGAAAGCTCACAATCCACCTCGATATGAATCTTCAGCGCCTCCTCGGAGAGGTTTTCCTTCGCGTATTCGTTGATCTTTTGGCGGAATCGATCCAGATTCGCTCGCTTTACCGTCAGTCCCGCCGCCAGCTCGTGTCCGCCGAATTTTACCAAAAGATCCTCACAGTGAGTCAGGGCATCCACAAGATTCATTCCTTTAATGCTTCTGCCCGATCCTTTTCCGTCATCCAACGGATCCTCTCCATCCGATCCATCAAAGGAAATGAGAATGGAGGGAAGCCCGTATCTCTCGGTGATACGAGAGGACACAATTCCGATGATTCCCTGATGCCAGCTGTTGCTGTCCAGCACAAGCACCACATCGTCACTCAGATCCATATGCTCAATCATCTCATAGGCTTCCGTTGCGATCTTGTTTTCCTCTGCCTGACGCTGACGGTTAATCTCGCACAGTGCTTCCGCAGCCTCCGCGGCAGCCTCCTCGTCCTGCTCCAACAGCAGACGAACCGCCATGGCGGCATCGCTGATCCGTCCCGCGGCATTGATACGGGGAGCGATTCCAAAGCCGATCATACCTGAGGTAATTTTTTTCTTCTTCCCCTCCTCACCGCTCTTTTTAGCGGTGGTAGCATCGATCAGGGCGCGAAGTCCCACTCGCTCGGTCTGCTCCATCTTCTTAAGACCCAGACTGACAATCAGTCGGTTTTCATCAATTACCGGCATTACGTCGGCAATGGTTCCCACCGCAGTCAGGTCGGCATATTCCATACAAATGCGGCGGATTCCTTCCAGTACATCCACACCCGCCTCGCGGCAACGGCGCATCTCACAAGCGCAGATCACCTTAAATACCACACCAACGCCTGCCAGTTCCTTGAAAGGATACGCGCAATCGGGACGGTGAGGATTGACCACCGCGCATGCGGCGGGAAGCTCCGCACGGCACTCGTGGTGATCGGTGACAACAGTATCGATGCCCAGAGACTTGGCGTAAAGCACCTCCTCGGTGGCGGTAATTCCCGTATCCACGGTGATCATCAGCTTTGTGCCGCCCATGGCAAGCTCGTCAATGGCAGCGCAAGAAACGCCGTAGCCCTCCCCCTCACGCTTCGGGATTTTATATCCCACCTCACAGCCGAGAGACGTCAGATAGAGATAGAGAGTTGTCACCGACGTCACTCCGTCTACGTCATAATCTCCGTATACGGTAATTTTTTCTTTTCGTTCCACAGCGGTAAGAATCCGATCCACCGCCGCTTCCATATCCGCAAAAAGAAAGGGATCGTGAAAGCCCGTCTGCTCCAGACGCAAAAAGCCTTCCGCGTCCTCCACAGACCGATAGCCTCTATTCCAGAGCAAGACCGCAAAAAGCTCAGACCGACCCATGGCTTGCGCCATTTCTCGGGTCTTGCCGTCGCGTTCCGTATCTCCGAAGGCGTATCGCTCCTCCCACACCTTCTCTCTTTTGAGTTCCTTCATGTATAACCTCGATATTTCTTACGTTTGCTCCTCCCTGGAAGCAGGGGCAAAGCGCTTCATAATTGCTTGCGCGACCCGCAGTCCGTCTACTGCCGCACTGGTAATTCCACCCGCGTATCCGGCGCCCTCGCCGCAGGGGTAGATCCGATCCCGTCCAAGAGATGTCATCGCCTCGGTACGAAGCAACCGCACGGGAGCGGAGGTTCGTGTCTCCACGCCCGACAAAATCGCATCGGGAGAGGAAAATCCGGTCAGCTTCCTCTCAAAGCTGACAAGACCCAAACGGAGCTCACGGCATACGAAATCAGGCAGGATATCGTCCATTGACGCAAGTCGCACACACCCGTTCCGATACGTAGGCTGAACCGTAGTGGGTGCCTGTCCCTTGGTATGTCCCAGAAAATCTCCTACCGTCTGGATCGGTGCGGAATAATCCGCTCCTCCCGCCACATATGCCGCGCGTTCCAGTCTTCGCTGAAAGGCAATGGCGCTTTCGGGAGTTCCGCCGTGATCCACAGGTCTTACCGACACGCAGACCGCGGAATTGGCGTTTTTTCCATCTCTGGCATATCGGCTCATTCCATTGACAACCACACCCCCATCCTCCGAGGCTGCGCCAACTACCTCACCGCCGGGGCACATACAGAAGGTGTATACGCCTCTGCCGGAGGACGTATCAGACAGGTGATATTCCCCGTGACCCAGCTTTGGGTGTCCGGCATAGTCACCGTACATCGCGCTGTCAATATTCTGCTGTAGGTGCTCAATACGCACTCCCACGGAAAAGGGCTTTGGCTCTACGGCGTACCCTTGTTCCATCATCATACGGTAGGTGTCTCTTGCGCTATGTCCAGGCGCCAGAACCAAAGACGAGCAAGGAATCTCTCCCTTGGTAGTAAGGGCGACAACACCATCGCTTCCTCTCTCACGAATCCCGTCCAAACGGCAACGGTAAATTACCCGTCCGCCCAGCTCCTCGATTCGATGAAGCATATTTTCCACGATCTCAACCAGAAGATCGGTTCCGATATGGGGCTTTGCCGCCACCAGAATCTCCTCCGGCGCGCCAAATTCATAAAAACGGCGCAGCACATAACCAATCAGAGGATCATTGATTCTCGTCAGCAGCTTTCCGTCAGAAAATGTTCCCGCGCCTCCTGCGCCAAATTGAACGTTGGATTCGGGATCAAGGATTCCTTCCCGCAAAAACCGCTCGTTGATACGGCATCTTCGGCGCACATCGTCACCCCGATCGATCAGAATCGGGTGATACCCTTGTTCCGCCAAAAGCAGAGCGCAGAACAGACCCGCAGGTCCCATTCCCACTACCAGAGGCGGCAGAGCGCATTTTTCATCTCCACGCAACAGCTCCATGGATCTGTCATACAGAGGAGCCGTGGTATATCGGCATTTTTGGGGGAGGCGAACCGAATCCCCCTCTTTTGCGCGAACGGCTACGGAGTAGACCAGCCGAACTCGATCGCGCCGACGGGCATCCACAGACCGCTTACAAACTTCAAAACGAAGTCGTGCAGGGTTAATCCCTGCACGCTTCGTCTCCGAGGCGGCAAGTACGCACGCCTCTCTCTCATCGGTATCGGGCGAGAGACTGATCCCGCTCATCAAAAAACCGACTATCTTTTCCTCACGCATGTTTCTTCTCCGTTATGATCAGAGCATATCGGTATCCGACACGTCGGTTACCGCTACAGCGGCAGAATCCTCTCCGCCCTCTGCCCTTTCTTTATCTTCCTTATTGGAGGCATAAATCCAAATCAGAAGCGCCACCAACACGCAAAGAATAAAGGCGAGAATATTCTTTTTTCTATTTTTGGGAACTACGTACGTTCCGTCGTTCTCAACACAATCGTTTTGTTTTTGCTTTGCCATAAAGCCCTCCGTTGACCTCAGCGGTCCTGCTTGGTTTTTTCCTTGCGGTGATGCTTCCACATCGGCTCGATCTGTCCTGTGGGAGAGAGCAATCCGTTGAGCGCCTGCTTCAGCGAATTATAATTATAATTTCTCTCCAGATTACCGTCTATCGACAAGGAGACCGCACCCGTCTCCTCCGATACCACGATTACGATGGCATCGCTGATCTCGGACATACCGATTGCGGCGCGGTGTCTCGTGCCCAGATCCTTATTGATATCATCCTTTGTGGACAGAGGCAGGAAGCATCCTGCGGCACAGATTCGTCCTGCGCGAATGATCACGGCTCCATCATGAAGAGGCGCCTTATCAAAGAAAATATTTCGGAGCACAAAGGGAGAGAGCGCCGCATCCACCGTCACACCCGATTTAATATACTCACCAAGCTTGGTAGAGCGTTCAATGACGATCAGCGCGCCCGTCTTATCTCTCGCCAGATCACCCACCGCCGTGCAAATGGCATCGATTTCCGCGTTGAGAACCGAGATATCCTTGGAGTCTGCCGTAATGGTGCGGATTCCCGTCATAGACGTACCGCCCACCTTTTCCAGCACGCTGCGCAGCTCGGGCTGAAACAAAATCAGGATCGCCATCAGACCAACCTGACGAAGGTCTCCAAATATGAAGCGAATGGCAGGCATATCCAGCGCGTCACCCAGAAGCGAAAGCGCCAAAAAGCAACCGAGTCCGATCAGGAGCTTCCC
Organism: Eubacteriales bacterium; assembly: GCA_045588165.1. Classification (GTDB taxonomy): domain Bacteria; phylum Bacillota; class Clostridia; order Oscillospirales; family CAG-272; genus HGM12713. The sequence continues at coordinate 28,191 of JAZNDP010000133.1, forward strand.
CGCCCGTCTCTCACGAATAAAAGTATAAATAAAATACAGAATCATGGCGAGGAGGAGAATATCCACCACATCCAGAACCGTAATTTTCTTCACTGTTTCCACCACGTTGGCGTTTACATAATTGATCAAGGATTCAAAAAAAGTGCTCAACGCATATACCTCATTTATCTTTCTTACCTTCAAACATTCAAAATCCGTTGCGAATGGGATAAAACAAATTTCTACCCAATTTTAATTATACCATATTTATATAATAAATTCAAGAACTTTTTCGTAGTTTTCCATTTTTTTTGACGATTTTTTCATGATTTTTCATCAAAAAAGGACCCGCCCCTCTTTTCGGAGGCAGGTCCTACGATCCAAAGCAAAATCAGCACTGCTTCATCAATCGAATATAAAATTCAACCGCGCGGCAAGCGCAATCCACACGAATCCTTTCGTTGTTTCCGTGAATGGTTGCCCGTTCCTCTCCTGTCAGATCCATAGCGGAAAATCGGTAAACACGGTCACAGAGCCTTCCCCAGTGCCGACTGTCCGAGCATTGGACCATCAGATAGGGCGACACGATAGCGCCGCGCCACGTAGACGCCACCGCCGACGCGACCTTCTCCCATTCCTTACAATCGGTTCGGGAGATGGGACTGGGATTCATTCCGTCCATCACTCGGATCTGAACCCGCTTGTTATCCACGGTCTTTTCAAGATACGCAAGCGCACCATCCATCGTATCGGCGGGATTCAGACGAATATTGGATACCATAGTCGCCTCGGGGGGAATCACGTTTGCCGCCGAGCTTCCCCGCATTTGAGTAAACGCCACCGTAGTCCGCATCAGGGCATTCAGCTCACCGCCGCTCTTTTTGCAGATCATATCCAAGACGCCGCCAAAGCACCAAAGATTGGCAAAGATCATACGGTAGACAAAGCTTGAATGTCTGCCGAGAGTATCGAACATCTTTGCCACCGGCGGAGTCAGATGAAATCGGAAGGGATGCTCCTCCACTTTGCGGCAAGCAACCGCCAGCTCCACTACAGGGGTATGCGGCTTGGGAGCCGAGGCGTGTCCGCCGGCGGAACGGGCGCGGTATTCTACGTTCATCATGCCCTTCTCCGCGATTCCGATCATGCCGCAGGGAGCCTGAACACCGGGGAACGCGCCCTCCACTACGGCACCGCCCTCATCCACCACCATAGCGGGATGAAGCCCCTTTTGCTCAAAATATTCCACGATACGAACGGCACCCATGCCATTGACCTCCTCCCCTCCGGAGAAGGCGAAATATATGTCATTTTCGGGCGCGAAGCCCTCGCCGATCAGCTGTTCGGCACCCATCAGCACGCCGCCAAGCGTCACTTTAGTATCCAAGGTACCTCTTCCCCACAGCACACCGTCCTCAAGAATTCCTTCAAAGGGGGGCTTCTCCCAATCCTCCTCGCAAACGGGAACTACGTCATAGTGTGCCATTAGCACCGAAGGATCTCCCTCACTCCGTCCTTTCCATCGAAAGAGGAAGCCCCGATCCTCCAGACGCAAAAACTCGCAGGTCCGAAACACATTCGGGTACAAGGTGGGCAAAAGGTTGATCAGCTTTTCAAATTCTTCGTTGTCCTCCAGAGCGGGGTCCCGATAGGAGACCGTCCTGCACCGCACCAACTGCCGCAGGTTTTCCATGACACGGTCCGCATCGACTGTTACCGTTTCCTCGGATGCAGGTGGTTGCTTCGCCGGCTTGAATGCCGCTGTCCGCGCAAGAATCACGGCAAGGAACACCGCAATTGCACCTGTCAAAATTGCAAAAATCATCCAACCCATTTGGGCACCTCACTTTCATACGCCATGTTCTCTGCCGATATTATATCACAAAGCTCCCACCACTTCAACCGTTTTTCAAAAAGAAAAGGGATTTCCCCGTCGGAAATCCCTTTATACAGAACAATTATCTCTTGGACAGCACGTCGCGCTCATAGGCGAGAACGTCGGCAAACCACTCGTCGCTTCCCTTCACGCCGCACTCGGCACAGTACTGATTCCAAACAGCGCCCCAAGGATAGGTCTTGAGCTCCTCCTGACGCATCATCAGCTCGGTGTAGCGATCCTCTCTCTGCAGCCGAGCCAGATCCTCGTTGGGAGTCAGCATAGCGATCAGCAGAGCCTTACGGAAATTCCGCAGACCCATGACCCAAGCGCCAATGCGGTTGATGCTGGCATCAAAGTAGTCAAGAGCGATAGCGATATCATTGATTCGTCCGCTTGCCACGATCTCCTTGGCGATTTCCTTCGTCTCGTCATCCAGACGGATCACGTGGTCGGAATCCCAACGAACGGCACGGGTTACGTGCAACGCCAGTTTCTTGGAAAACAGCAGCATGGAGGAAATCTTATCGGAAACCATCTCGGTGGGATGGTAGTGTCCGTTATCCATCAGCGGAACGATGCCGCGGCTGAGGACGTAGCCAAGGCCGAACTCGGCAGAGCCCACGGTGTAGGATTCCAGACCGATTCCGAACACCTTGGACTCAAGGCACACCAGAACCTTTTCCCTGTCGTAGCCAATGCCCAGAATCTCGTCCATCGACTGAGCAAAGCGGGCTCTGGGAGAGTAACGGTCAGCGGGAATATCCTTATAGCCATCGGGGATCCATACATTCATCACGCAGGGCTCACCCGTCTCGTTGGCGAAATACTCGGCGATCCGCAGACAAGCCTGTCCGTGGCGCACCCAGAAGGCGCGGATCTCCTCATTGGGAGAGGACAGGGTCAGTCCGTTTGCCTTGGGATGAGAGAAGAAGGTGGGATTAAAGTCAATGCCCATGCCTCTTTCCTTGGCAAACTCTACCCACTTGGCGAAGTGCTTGGGCTCCAGCGCGTCGCGGTCTGCCCATTCGCCCTTTTCAAATACAGCGTAGCAAGCATGAAGATTCAGCTTGTGCTTACCGCCGTCCATCGACATCACCTTGTCGATATCCGCCATCAGCTCCTCGGGGGTTCTTGCCCGTCCGGGGTAGTTTCCGGTGGTCTGGATTCCGCCGCTCAGATCTCCGTCAAAGTCAAAGCCCTTGACATCATCTCCCTGCCAGCAATGGAGAGAGATCGGGATCTCCTTCAGCGTCTTGATCACCGCGTCGGTATCAATCCCCATCGCGGCGTATTTTTCTTTTGCCAATACGTATTCCTGATTCATCATCGTACTCCTTTTTTATGTAATTTTGTATTCGTTCAAGCGTATTCACGCTTCGATCTTCTTGACGTCAAAGGATGCAAACACGGTCTCTCTTGCCTCGGAGATCGATGCAAAAACACCCGTTCCCAGCATTTGCGCCAACAGATTACCGATTGCCGTCGCCTCGGTAGGACCGGTATACACGGGAATATCCAGCGCTTTTGCGGTCAGCTCATTGAGGTATCCGTCCTTGCTTCCACCTCCGATGATGTGAAGAGCATCCGGCTTCTTTCCCGTCATCTCGGTGATCTCTTGGATCGTTTCCGCATAGCACTCGGCAAGGCTGTGATATACGCAACAAAGCATCTGGTCAAGAGGCATTTCGGGGGCGCCGCAATAGGTGCGGATGGCTTCCATCATGCTGGCAGGAGCCAAGAATGCCTTGTCATTTACGTTGATCCGATATTCGGTGTCACCCACATTGGTCGCCATGTCGCAAAGCTCTCCGAAGGTGTACTTTCCGTCAAGCTCACGGCGGATCGACTGAATGATCCAAAGACCCATAATATTCTTCAGGAAGCGGAAGCGATACGCCATACCGCCCTCGTTGGTGAAGTTGTGTCGGTATGCCCGCTCGGAGGAATCGGGAACGAGGCGCTCGATACCCATCAGCGACCAGGTACCGGAGCTTAAGTAAACGATATTGTCCGAGTTGGTGGGCACGGCAAGAACCGCGGAGCCCGTATCGTGAGAAGCGGGATGAATAACCGTCAGATCGTAGCCGATCCGCGCCGCGATCTCGGGGCGGAGATTCCCTACCGCCTCGCCGGGCTGACTCAGCTTACCAAAGAGCTTTTTGGGGTATCCTAACTTTTCGATAAGCTCCGGATCCCACTCGCCCGTCTCAATATTGACAAGCTGACCCGTGGTGGCGTTGGTATATTCCTGATGGCAAACGCCCGTCAGATACCAATTGAGGTAGTCGGGCATCATCAAGAAGGTCTCTGCCGCCTCCAGCTGCTCGGGATTCTGCCGCTTCAGCGCCATCAGCTGATAAACGGTGTTATAAAGCTGCTTCTGAATGCCCGTGCGAGCGTAAAGCTCCGCTTCGGGGATCCGCTCATAAACATCCTTGTCGATTCCCTCGGTACGGCTGTCGCGGTAGCCTACCGCGTCACCGATAACCTCTCCGTCCTTATCCAGGAGCACAAAGTCCACACCCCAGGTATCGATGCCCAGATAGGAAGGAATCTTTCCGATTTCCGCACATCTCTCCAGTCCCTTGACGATGCTCTCCTCCAAGTTTTCTCTGTCCCAACACTGGTGACCGTTCTTCAGCGTTGTTCCGTTGGGAAAACGGTAGACCTCCTCCAATTGGAGCTTTCCATCCTCCATCCAGCCGAGAATGTGCCGACCGCTGGACGCGCCAATGTCAATTGCAAGATAATAAGTATTCATATTCATTCTCCTCTGTTTTTCTTTGAGAATTTTCCTTATCTATATTGTAACATAGGATAGGTGGGATAATAAGGTCGTTTTTTTACCAGATTTGTATCTTTTTTTATCCTTCTCTCTTGAAAAAAAGATAAAAATGTGATATACTATACGAAAAACGTAAAGGAGGAGCGTCATGCGGCAACAAATACTAGATCGGCTTCGGGAGCTGACCGAGGAAGAGAGGAATCTTATGGCAAAAACCGACTCTGCCAACCGTTCTCTCTATACCAAATCAGGGCGATTTATCATTGAGCGCAGACGAATCTCCGCTCTCTCCTCCGGGGAATCCACAGCCCCCATTTCTCTGCGCCCCCATCCCCGATTTCGGGAGTTTCCCCCCCATTCTCACGATTATATCGAATTGATGTACGTTTGCTCCGGCTCCATTACGCATCGCATCGAAAACGAGACGGTGACGCTGGAGACGGGAGATCTGATTCTTTTTGGCAGAGATACCCGCCATTCCATTGACGCGGCGGGAGCGGAGGATATCGGAATCAATCTCATCGTTTCCATCGATCTGTTTGAGTCCCTCTATCGGAGCATGCGACAGACCTCTCCCCTTCGCAGTAAGAGCCTTGGCGGTCTTTTGGAGCGAGAAGGACTTTCCTTTTGCATCTTTCATGGCTCGGAGAATCCGCAGATTTGCAATCTGTGGGAAAGCATGATCTATTCCGTGATCTGCCGAGGGCAGGTCAACGGATACCTGCTTCAGCAATCTCTCGCTCTGCTGCTTGGCTATCTAGCTCTTTTCTCCGAGACTGAAGAGGAACCGAAAAGCACGGCAGAGGAGTCGATGAAAAAAAGAATCTTGAATTATATCCGCACCTCTTACAGCACGGCAACCCTGACCGAGGCGGCGCAGATGCTTGGACTGTCAGCACCCTATTTGAGTCGGGTTTGCCGCGAGAGATTCGGGGAGAGCTTCAAGGAGCTTCTGATGCGGGAGCGATTCTCCGCCGCTTGCGGTCTGCTGACCAATACGGAAATGCCCATTGGCGACGTCATCAACCGCGTGGGGTATGAGAACAGCAGTTATTTTCACAAGGAATTCAGGCGCCGCTATGGTGTGACGCCGAAGGAGTACCGTAAGGGCCACCGATAATAAGCACCGCCCGTCTGCCGAAGCAGACGGGCGGTAATGATTATTCGTCATTCTTTTCTTCACTTTGTTTCTTATCAGTCTTTTTCTTCTTGACAAGGCGTACCGCCACCACAACCGCCGCGGTACCGATTCCACCTACAATGATCAGAGCGGGTAACGCGTAGATCAGCCAGATCACGGCTCCCTTACAGAACTCCGCGGAATTTTGCCACGTCTCGCCAAGCGCCTGCTTCATTCTGGCGCCAAAGGTGTTATCCTCTGCCACAACGGTCAGGTCGGTTACCTCGTTGAGGGTCAATCTGACGGTGGAATACGCCACCATGCTGTCGTACAGCTTCAGTTGGGTCTTGTAAGATTCAATCTCATAGATCACGTCATAGAGTCGATCCTCCACCGTGATCATTTCGCTCACGCTGTTACTCTTAGCAAGCATATTCTCCAGAACCTGACGCTCGGTCTCCAGTACGGAGAGCCGCGCTTCGGTGTCGTAATACTTAGCCGTTACGTCCTCTGCCGTGGTAGTGGAGGAAATCACGTTAACCTTCCCCCCCGCCTGTGCCAGAAATTCACTCAGCTTCTCCGCGGGGATCCGCATGGTCAGAGTTGCGCTTCGATTGCCCCCCGTCGAGCCATAGGTTCTGCCGGTAGTGTAGGAGGACTCTACGTGCCCACCGAGAGAGGTCAGGAGCGTTTCGATCTCTCCCAGAGAAGAATCAAAGCTCTTGGTCTCTGCCTTAACCGTGGCATTTTTTACGATTTTTTTGGGAAGCTCCTCTGCGGACGTTGATGCATCGTTGGTTGTGGAAAGGGTCGCCCCTCCCTTGTCGGCAAGTCCCGTCTTATAGTCGCCTGCGGCGTTCTCTGCCGTGCCTTCCGCCACGCTTCCCATCGCTTCGTCCTCTGCCGCCATGTGATCCGCTTTGGCGCAGGAGGTCAGGATGCCCAGCAACAAAATTGCGCAAAGGATCAAATTTCCCCATGTCCTGAAAATTTTGTATTGTCCTGCGTTGGTTTTCATAATTTCGTTCTCCCTTCTCGGTCGTTGGCACTTTTTGCCTTCTACTCTAAAAGTCGCCAAAAGTGAAAAAAAGGTTACAAAAAAGAGTAAAAATAATTTTTTAAATTTTTTTCTGAAAAACACTTGACAAATTTAACTCACTTTGGTATAATAACAAAGTCGCATGACAATGCTGGTATGGCTCAGTCGGTAGAGCACGTCATTGGTAATGCCGAGGTCATCAGTTCGATTCTGATTACCAGCTCCAAAAATCCCGAATGCATCGCATTCGGGATTTTTGCTTTTCCACTATTCAATTTTCACTCTTCGCCGTAGTGGGCTGAGAGGATACGTTTGCGGAGGATTGCGATGGG